>JBFKOW010000207.1:0-5378 GCA_041628615.1 Paracoccaceae bacterium
ATCGTGTCGCTGCTGGAGGCGCCCGACGATGCCTACGGGCAGGCGTGGCACGTGCCGACGCCGCCGACCCGGACCCTGCGCGAGATCGCGGCGATCGCGGCCGGGGCGCTGGGCGTTCCGGCGCGGGTGCAGGTGCTGCCGCGCTGGCTCGCCAGGGGTCTCGGGCTGGCGATGCCGCAGTTGCGCGAGACGGTCGAGATGCATTTCCTGTTCGACCGGCCCTACGTCGTCGATGCGGGCAGGTTCGCCGCCCGGTTCTGGTCCGATGTCGCGCCGCTCGAAGTCAGCATCGCCGAGACCGCCCGGTCATTCCGCGACGCCGCCGGTTAGCGGGCGGGGCGGCCCGGCACGCGGTCAGAACGTCTTGAGATAGGCCACCAGGATGTCGCGCGCCGCCTTCAGGTCGGCCTCGGCCACCATCTCGGTCACGGTGTGGATGTAGCGGGTGCCGACGGTGATGCCCACCGCGCGGGCCCCGGCGGCGGCCTGCTGGGCGGCGGCGCCGTCCTGCCCCCCGGCGGCGAGCATGGTGCGCTGATAGGGGATCTTCTTCTTCACCGCGAGCGCCTCGATCTCGGCCACCAGCCGCTTGTCGGCGATGAAGGACGAATCCCGGACATGCAGGCCAAAGCCCTTGCCCTGCTCGGTTGTGCGGTCCTTCTCGGGGACGCCGGGGGTGTCGCAGGACAGCGTCACGTCGATGCCCAGCCCGATATCGGGGCGGACCTTGTAGCTCGCCGTGCGGGCGCCGCGCAGGCCGACCTCTTCCTGGCAGGTGAAGGCGACGTGGATCTCGGCCTTGCGGCCCTGCTTCCTGCTCAGGCCGCGGATCGCCTCGATGCCGAGCCAGCAGGCGATGCGGTTGTCGAGGGCCTTGGAGACGAGCTTGTCGCCGATCCGCAGGAAGGGTTCGTCCATCACCACGAAGTCGCCGACCCGGATCCTGTCCTTCGCCGCCTCGCCCAGCCCGGTATCGACGAAGAAGTCTCCCACCTCCGGCACCTTCTTGCGGTCCTCGGGGGACGAGATGTGGATCGGCTTGCCGCCCGGGTTCATCACCCCCTTGAAGTCGCCGTCCGCGGTGCAGACCAGCACCCGGCGCGAGAACAGGTTGCGCGGGTCGAAGCCGCCGACCGGCTGCAGGTAGAGGAAACCCTCCTTGGTGACGTGGCTGACGAGGAAGCCGATCTCGTCCATGTGGCACAGCAGCATGACGCGGGGTGCGTCCTTGGTGCCGGCGTCCCGGCGGCACAGCAGCGAGCCCATCGCGTCGGTCTCGACATGGTCGAACAGGCCCTCGATCTCGGTCTCGATCAGGGCGCGGACGCGGTCCTCGTGGCCCGGAACGCCGGGGGTCTCGCACAGCCGCTGCAACAGGTCGATGTTCATGCCGGTCTCCGTCTTGTTCGGGCAGACCCTAGCCTTCCGCGCGGGCTTGTCACGGCCCTGTTTCGGTGTTGTGACGGGTTTGTCGTGAAAGGCTCCGGAATCGGGCGCGGCGGGAAAGAATTCCGCGCCGCCCCGGTTTTCCACAAGAAATGGCTTTACACGAGGGGGGCGGAAGCTCCACCATATATAGTAAGGAGGTTGGCCATGTACCGCCTCCCTTGAGCAGGCAGCTAGCGGTTGCGGGTCCTTTCAGGTCGTGCCGCTAGAATACAGGAGGCCAGTCATGGCAGTTTCCGAGCAGTTCCTCGCGACCGAAGACATCCACCCGATCGACCTTGTCGAGCACATCGCCGAGCACCACGATTGGGAATTCGACCGCATCGCCGACGACCAGATCGCGATGGCGGTCGAGGGTCAGTGGCGCAACTACTCGATCACCCTGGCCTGGTCCGCCTACGACGAGACCCTGCGGCTGATCTGCACCTTCGAGATGGAGCCGCCCGAGCACCGGATCCCGGCGCTCTACGACGCCCTGAACAAGATCAACGACCATTGCTGGGCCGGGGCCTTCACCTTTTGGGCCGAGCAGCAGATCATGGTCTACCGCTACGGCCTCCTGCTGGCCGGCGACCAGGTCGTGCTGCCGGAACAGATCGACACGATGATCAACGCCGCGGTGATGAGCGCCGAGCGGTTCTACCCGGCGTTCCAGCTTGTCACCTGGGCGGAACGGAGCGCCGACGAGGCGCTCGGCGTGGCGATCGGCCAGACCTTCGGCACCGCCTGACATCCGGCTCCGGCGCGCAGGAAAGGCGGGGCCCGGCGATCCGGGATCCCCGCCCCACTGCCGTGGGTGGATCTTGCCTTTCCGTCCACCCGGACCCTATGCCCGATTGGTTAACGGAAGCCTAACGGGCCCCGGATGCGGCCGGGGCCGGGCTTGCGTCGCCGCGGCGGGCTGAATACCGTCCGGCGACCTGCGGGAGAGACGGAATGGATGAAATCGCGCGCCGCGGACTGGTGCTTCTGGGCTGCGGAAAGATGGGGTCGGCGATGCTGGCCGGCTGGCTCGACCGGGGGCTGCCGCCGGCCTCGGTGACGGTGCTCGACCCGGCGCCGTCGGACTGGCTGACCGGAACCGGGGTGCGGATCAACACCGATCTGCCCGCCGACCCGGCGGTGGCGCTGGTCGCGGTCAAGCCGCAGATGATGACCGACGCGCTGCCCCGGCTCCGGGCGATGGGCCCCGGCACCCTCATCCTGTCCGTCGCCGCCGGCACCCGGATCGCCGCCTTCGAAGCGGCGTTCGGGGCCGCGGTTCCGGTGATCCGGGCGATGCCCAACACCCCGGCGGCGGTGGGCCGGGGGATCACCGCGATCATCGGCAACGCGGTCGCCACCGCGGCCCATCTCGACATGGCCGAGACCCTGCTCTCTGCCGTCGGTCAGGTGGTCCGGCTCGACGACGAAGGCCAGATGGACGCGGTCACCGCAGTCTCCGGCTCCGGCCCGGCCTACGTGTTCCACCTGATCGAGACGCTGAGCGCGGCGGGCGAGGCGGAGGGCCTGCCGGCCGGCCTCGCCCTGACGCTGGCCCGGGCGACGGTGGCCGGGGCCGGGGCGCTGGCCGAGGCGGCCGGCGAGGGGCCGGACCAGCTGCGCGTCAACGTGACCTCGCCGGGCGGGACCACCGCCGCGGCGCTGGAGGTGCTGATGGACGAGGAAACCGGCTTCCCGCCGCTTCTGCGCCGCGCGGTGGCGGCCGCGGCGGCCCGCTCGCGGGAGCTGGCCGGTGGCTGAGATCGGCTTCGACGATTTCCTGAAGGTGGACATCCGGGTCGGGACCGTGACCCGGGCCGAGCCGTTTCCCGAGGCGCGCAAGCCGGCGATCCGGCTCTGGGTCGATTTCGGCGCCGGGATCGGCGAGCGCAAGTCCTCGGCCCAGATCACCGCGCATTACGCGCCCGGGGACCTGATCGGACGGCAGGTGGTGGCAGTGGTGAACTTCCCGCCCCGGCAGATCGGGCCGATGCGGTCCGAGGTGCTGGTGCTGGGGCTGCACGACGGCAACGGCGACGTGGTCCTGCTGGGGCCGGACCGTCCGGTTCCGAACGGCGAAAGGATGTGCTGATGCGGCTTCTGATCACCCGGCCGGTGGATCCGGCGGTACTCTCCCAGGCCGAGGCGCGGTTCGAGGTGACGCTGGGCGAGAAGACGCTTACCGAGGCGGAGGCGGCGGCGGCGCTGTCGGCCTACGACGCGGTTCTGCCGACCCTCGGCGACGCCTTCACCGCCGGCGCCTTCGCCGCGGCGGACCCGCTGCGGTGCCGGATGCTGGGCAATTTCGGGGTGGGCTACAACCACATCGACACCGCGGCTGCGGCGAAGGCCGGGGTCATGGTGTCGAACACGCCGGACGTGCTGACCGACGCGACCGCCGATATCGGCATGACCCTGCTCCTGTCGGTGGCCCGGCGGGCCGGCGAGGGCGAGCGGATGCTGCGGGCCGGGCGCTGGAAGGGGTTCGATCCGCGCGGCATGCTCGGCACCCACGTCACCGGCAAGGTGCTGGGGATCGTCGGCATGGGCCGGATCGGACAGGCGGTGGCCCGGCGCGGGCATTACGGGTTCGGGATGGAGGTGCTCTACCACAACCGGTCGCCGAAGGCGGTGGACCTGCCCGCCCGGCAGGTGGACACGCTGGCGGAGCTCATGGCGGCGGCGGATTTCGTGGTGATCACCGTGCCCGGCGGGCGGGAAACCGAGAAGCTGATCGACCGGGCGGCGCTGGACGCGATGAAGCCTTCGGCCTTCCTGATCAACATCGCCCGCGGCGAAGTGGTGGACGAGACCGCACTGATCGAGGTGCTGGAAGCGGGCGGGATCGCCGGGGCGGGGCTCGACGTCTACGAGAACGAGCCGCAGTTGCCCGAACGGCTGCGGGCGCTGGAGAACTGCGTGCTGCTGCCGCATCTCGGGTCGGCGACGGTGGAAACCCGGCGGGCGATGGCACAGATGGCGCTCGACAACATCCTTGCCTGGGCCGAGGGCCGCGAGCCGCCGCAACGGGTGGCCTGACGCGGCAGGCCGGGGTCGCGGGCGAATTTTCGTCGAAAATTCGGGGCGCTACATCAGCGTCGGGTCGGCGTCCGCCATGGCCTCGCGCCAGTGACGGCGGCACAGGCTCACGTAGGTCTCGTTGCCGCCGATCTGGACCTGGTCGCCGCCGGTCACCACCCGCCCGCTGGCGTCCTTGCGCACCACCATCGTCGCCTTGCGGCCGCAGTGGCAGATGGTGCGGACCTCCCGCATCTCGTCGGCCAGGGCCAGCAGGGCGGCGGAGCCTGGGAACAGCTCGCCGAGGAAATCGACCCGCAGCCCGTAGCACATCACCGGCATGCCGAGGTCGTCCACCGCCCGGGCCAGTTGCCAGACCTGCGCCCGCGACAGGAACTGCGCCTCGTCGACGAAGACGCAGGCGCAGGGACCCGCGGCCAGCCGGCGTTCGACCATGCGGAACAGGTTGTCCTCGGTGCCGAACGTATCGGCCGGCGCGGCGATGCCGATCCGGCTGGCGATCCGGCCTGCCCCGGCGCGGTGATCGAGCCGGGCGGTCACGAGGTAGGTCTGCATCCCCCGCTCGGCATAGTTGTGCGCCGCCTGCAGCAGCGCCGTCGACTTGCCGGCGTTCATCGTCGAGTAGTGGAAATAGAGCTTGGCCATCGCGGCCGCGACCCTGCCCCGCCGCCCGCCGATGCGCAAGACGGCTGCGGCCGTCCGGGGTCGCGGATCCGAAACCCCGCGCCGGCCTGACCCGGTCCGGCCGGCCGCCGGTGCGCCCCGGCTGGCGGGACGGCACCGGCGGCCGGGTCCGTGAGTGGGGCGGGCGGGCCGGAGCCGCAGGCCGCTCGCGCCGAAAGCCAGCAAGGCGCGCGCGGCCCTGGATGGGGTTGCGACCCCGGCCCTTCGGCCCCGCGTAGGGCGGTGCC
>JBFKOW010000208.1:0-5339 GCA_041628615.1 Paracoccaceae bacterium
GGTCGAAGGCGGGCGGGTCGAACTGGCCGACGATCTCGGCCTTGAACGCCACCCCGATCCCCTCGCAGAGCCCCGGCGCCCGTTCCATGAACTCGGCCACCATCCCGTTCAGCTTGTCGAGCAGGTGGGTCCGCATGTCGACGGTGAACACCACCTTGCCGGGGATGATGTTGCGCGAGTTGGGATAGACGTCGATATGGCCGATCGCGCCCACCGCGTTGGGCTGGTTCTTCATCGCGATCTCGTGCACCAGCTCGGTGATCAGCGCGAGGCCCCGGCCTGCGTTCCGGCGCATGTGCATCGGGGTCGAGCCGGTGTGGCTTTCCTTGCCGGTCACCGTGCATTCGATCCAGCGCAGGCCCTGCCCGTGGGTCACCACGCCGATGTCCTTGCCCTCGGCCTCGAGGATCGGGCCCTGCTCGATATGCAGCTCGAAGAAGGCCTTCATCTTGCGGTCGCCGACCTTCTCCTCGCCCTTCCAGCCGATGCGTTCGAGTTCGTCGCCGAACCGCTTGCCCTTGGCGTCGACCCGGTCGTAGGCCCATTCCAGCGTGTGCCGGCCCGCGAAGACCCCGGAGGCGAGCATCGCCGGGGCGAAGCGGGTGCCCTCCTCGTTGGTCCAGTTGGTCACCACGATCGGATGCTTCGTGCGGATCCCGAGGTCGTTGAGGCTGCGGATCACCTCCAGCCCGCCGAGCACCCCCAGCACCCCGTCGTATTTCCCGCCGGTCGGCTGGGTATCGAGGTGCGATCCGACATAGACCGGCAGGGCGTCGGGGTCGGCGCCCTCGCGGCGGGCGAACATGTTGCCCATCTCGTCCACACCCATCGTGCAGCCGGCTTCCTCGCACCAGCGCCGGAACAGGTGGCGGCCGTCGCTGTCGGCGTCGGTCAGGGTCTGGCGGTTGTTGCCGCCGGCCACGCCGGGGCCGATCTTGGCCATCTCCATGATGCTGTCCCAGAGGCGGTCGGCGTCTATCCTGAGGTTGGCGGCGGGGGCGGTCATGGCGGCGTCCTTGGTTGTCGCGCGCGGCGGCCGCGCGGCGTCTCCGGATTTGACCAATTGGTCAAAACCACGCTAGCAGGTGACTGCAGTCAGTCAAGCGAGGCGGCCCCCGGGCGCGCCCGGCCCGGAGGCAGATGAGCAGGAATCAGGCAGACGCGCCCAGCCGCATCCAGGTCGAGAAGCGGCGGCTGATCCTCGACGCCGGGCTCGAGGTGTTCTCGCAATACGGGCTGAAGGGCGCGACGCTGGAGCAGATCGCGCAGGCCGCCGGGCTGTCGAAGCCGAACGTGCTGTATTACTTCGCCAGCAAGGAGGCGATCTACACCGCCCTGCTGGAACGGCTGCTGGAAACCTGGCTCGACCCGCTGCGCCAGATCGACCCCGAGGGCGAGCCGGTCGGGGAACTGCTGGCCTATGTCCGCCGCAAGCTCGACCTCAGCCGGGATTTTCCCCGCGAAAGCCGGCTTTTCGCCAACGAGATCCTGCAGGGCGCGCCGCTGATCCTCGACCACCTGTCGGGCGAACTGCGGGCGCTGGTGGACGCCGCCGCGGCGGTCATCGACGGCTGGAGCGCGGCGGGCCGGATCGCGCCGGTGGACGCGCGCCACCTGATCTTCTCGGTCTGGGCGCTGACCCAGCACTACGCCGATTTCGACGTCCAGGTGCGGGCGGTGCTGGGCACCGACGACCCCTTCGCCGGGGCCGGCGACCATCTCGAAACGCTGTTCCGGCGGGCGCTGGCCCCGGACCGCGCCTAGGCCGCGCCCGGCTCCGGGCGGAACTTCGGCGGCGGCCACGGGTTGAGTGGGCCAAAGGAGGTTTCCATGACCCACACGCTCGTTCTGCAACAGGTGGCCCCGGTCACCCACGACACCTGGCACCTGACCTTCCAGCGCCCGGCAGGGTTCGACTTCGTGCCCGGACAGGCCGCCGAACTGGCCTTCGACAAGGACGGCATCCGCGGCGAGGGCCGGCCCTTCACCATGGTGTCGCAGCCCGACGAGCCGTCGCTCGACTTCGTCATCAAGTCCTACCCGGACCATGACGGGGTGACAGCGCGCCTGCCCGACCTGGCGGTCGGCGACACCGCCGCGATGGAGGGCCCCTTCGGCGCCATCGCCGACCGCGGCCCCGGCGTGTTCCTCGCCGCCGGCGCGGGCGTGACGCCGTTCATCGCGATCCTGAAGAAGCACCAGCGGGAGGGGGTGACCGGCGACACGCTGATCTTCTCGAACCGGACCGAGGCGGACATCATCCTGAAGGACACCTGGGACAGCCTGCCCGGCGTCACCCCGATCCACGTCATCACCGACGAGGAGGACACCGCCCACCGGACCGGGCAACTGGACCGGGCGGCTCTGGAGGAGCTGATCGAGGACGTCGGCCAGCCGTTCTACATCTGCGGTCCCGGCGGCTTCGTCGACGCGATGCGCGATGCGCTGACCGGCATGGGCGTGGCGAAGGACCGCCTGGTGATCGAGGACGGCTGGTAGGGCCGCCGCCCGCGCCGGTCCAGGCGTAATCCGCCGGGTCCACCTCGGCGGCGTCGAAATCGACGTGCAGGTGGTTGCCGTCCGGGTCCCAGACATTGACCTGCACGATCGGGAAGCCGGGGACCTTCGACACCCGGACCCGGTCGCCCCGCGCCGCCAGCCGGTCGCGGAAGCCGGCATAGCCGGTGGCCCGGAACGCGCCATGCTCCAGCTTGAGGTCGGCGCCCGGATCGGCGGGCGGGGTCGCGGTCTCGACCAGATGCACGATCGCGTGGTCGCCCGCATACATCCACGCCCCGCCGACATCGAAATCCGGCCGCGGCCCGGGGGTCAGGCCAAGCACGTCGCGATACCACGCGATCATCTCCGCCAGCCGGGCGGTCCGGATGTTGATGTGGTCCAGCGCCTCGATCATCGCTCTTCCGGCTCCTTTCTGTGCATCCGCGGGTCCCGCCGGGCCTCCGGGGCCTCGCCCGGGCGGGGGGCCCAGCGGAAGTAGCGGTAGATCAGTTCCACCTCGCAAGCCTTGAAGGCAAGATAGGCCGCAAGCGCCAGCGCCCCCCAGGCCGCCAGTTCCGCCAGTTGGCGCAGCGCGCCGAGGCGCAGCGCCTCGAACCCGTGCCGCTCGATGAAGGCGACGTTGGCCATCGTCTGGGCGAACAGGTTGACCGTCACGAAGGCGAATCCCACGGTGCTGAGCCCGGCCAGCCCGAAGACGATCACCGCCGGCCAGCGGGTGAGGTTGAGCACCGCGGCAGGGCCGCGCGCCGTGACGGCGGGCGTGCCGGGCCGGTCGCCCGGCCCGCGCGGCAGCGTCGGGCGCGGCGCGGCGGCATGGCCGTCGCCTTCCGGGCCGCGTCCGGGCGGAGCCTGATCCATCGGTTGCGCGCCTCCTATCCGGCGGGGCCCCGTTCACGGCGGCGACGGGTCCGGATGCCGTTCCGGTGCAGGATGGACGCGGTGCGCGCGGGCCGCAACCTCCTCGCGGCGTTGTGGCCGGCTGCGCCGCCCGACGGCAGCCCGCGGGGCCGAGGCATCGGGCGGCGCAGCCGTTCCGGGCCGGGTCACTCGGCGTAGGGGGTCTCCATCTCCGCGCCGTCCGGCAGCACCAGCGTCCAGACGAAGCGCACCGGCTCGGCGCCGACCTTGGCGCCGTGCACCATGCCCGCGTCCTCGACGAAGACCTCGCCGGGCATCATGTGCCGGATCGAGCCGTCGGCGAAGGTGATGTCGAGTTCGCCCGACAGCAGGGTCGCGACGCCGGGGCCGCCGTGCGAATGGAGCGGGAACTCGGTCCCGGCGGGCACGTCCACCACCATCGTCATGACCTTGGCCGCCGGGGGGAGATCGGTGGTCAGTTCCATGCTCGCGACCACGGTTTCCGCCGCCGCCGCGGGCAGGGCGCCCGCGGCAATGCCAAGGAGGCCCAGGGCGAACGCGCCGCAGGGCGCGGCGTTCGAGATTCCCCGGGAGATCGCATTCATCGTCGGCATCTTGTCCTCCAACACGCAGAGCTGCCGGAGCGATGACGCGCATGACGGCCTTGAACACCGGAGCCCTGATCCAATCGTCAGAACCGCATCACCGTGGACTCGCGCGTTCGCCGCGCGCAGTCTGCGCCCGGGGCGGGCACCCGTCAATCGCCGCGAAGACCGGCGCTACTCGGCGGCCTTGGCCATCGGGTTGTTGGGGTGCGTGGTCCAGTTGGCGTAGTCGTCCGACACCACCTTGCCGGTGCGCGGGTCCACCGCGCCGGCGGGCAGCCGCTCCATCGTGATGCAGTTCTCCACCGGGCAGACGTCGATGCAGAGGTTGCAGGCGACGCATTCGGCGTCGATCACCTCGAACACCCGGCCCGGCTTCATCGCGATGGCCTGGTGGCTGGTGTCCTCGCAGGCGGCGTAGCAGCGGCCGCACTTCACGCAGGCGTCCTGGTCGATTCGGGCCTTGGTCACGAAGTTGAGGTTCAGGTATTGCCAGTCGGTCACGTTCGGCACCGCCCGGCCGACGAAATCGGCGGTCGAGGTGTAGCCCTTGTCGTCCATCCACTGCGACAGGCCGGCGATCATCTCCTGTACCACTCTGAACCCGTAGGTCATCGCGGCCGTACAGACCTGCACATTTCCGGCGCCCAGCGCCATGAACTCGGCCGCGTCGCGCCAGGTGGTGATGCCGCCGATGCCGCTGATCGGCAGGCCGCGGGTCTCGGGATCGCGGGCGATCTCGGCCACCATGTTCATCGCGATGGGCTTCACCGCCGGCCCGCAATAGCCGCCGTGGCTGCCCTTGCCGTCGATCGACGGCTCCGGGCTGAAGCTGTCGAGGTTGACGCTGGTGATCGACGACACCGTGTTGATGAGCGACACCGCGTCGGCGCCGCCGTTCTTCGCCGCGCGGGCCGGGTAGCGGATGTCGGTGATGTTGGGGGTCAGCTTCACGATCACCGGCTTGTCGTAGTTCTGCTTGCACCAGCGGGTGACCATCTCGATGTATTCCGGCACCTGGCCCACGGCGCTGCCCATGCCGCGCTCGCTCATCCCGTGCGGGCAGCCGAAGTTCAGCTCGATCCCGTCGGCCCCGGTCTCGGCGACGCGGGGCAGGATCGCCTTCCACGCGGCCTCCTCGCAGGGGACCATGAGCGACACGATCATCGCCCGGTCCGGGTAGTCTGCCTTGACCCGGGCGATCTCCTCGAGGTTCACCTCCAGCGGCCGGTCGGTGATCAGTTCGATGTTGTTGAGCCCGAGGACCCGGCGGTCGGCGCCGTGGATCACGCCGTAGCGCGGGCCGTTGACGTTGACGATCGGCGGACCCTCGGCGCCCAGCGTCTTCCACACCAC
>JBFKOW010000209.1:0-5275 GCA_041628615.1 Paracoccaceae bacterium
GGTCCTCGCGGCCCTCCTTGATGAACCACGGCACGTATTCGGCGAGGTGCTCCGAGCTTTCGGTGCAGAAATAGCCCAGCTGGTCCATCACCTCGTAGCGCACCGCGTTCCAGCAGCGGGCATGGACCAGCGGCGGCTTCGGCAGCCGCCCGGCGCGGTAGCCCTCGCGCAGCCGCGGATAGAGCGACCGGCCCGCGGCGTCCTCCAGCCGCAGGAAGAACGCGACGTGGTTCACCCCGGCGACCCGGAAGCGGATGTCGGCCTGCGGGATGTCGAGATCGTGGGCCAGTTCCTCGACCGTGTTCTGCACCGAGTGGCACAGCCCGACCTGCTTCAGCCGCGGGAACCGCTCGGCCAGGGCCCAGGTGTTGATCGCCATCGGGTTGACGTATTGCAGCAGCAGCGCGTCGGGGCAGAGCCGGGCCATGTCCTCGGCCACCGCCCAGAGATGCGGCACGGTGCGCAGTCCGCGCATGATGCCGCCGACGCCCAGCGTGTCGGCGATGGTCTGCCGCAGGCCATAGCGCCGGGGCAGGTCGAAATCGGTGATCGTGCAGGGATCGTAGCCGCCGATCTGGAACGCGGTGACCACGAAATCCGCACCGTCGAGCGCCGCCGCCCGGTCGGCATGGGTGGTGACGGTGGCCCCGCTGCCCATCGCCGCGATCATCTTGCGCGCCACGGCGGCGCTTTCGGCCAGCCGCTGCGCGTCGATGTCCATCAGCGCGACCTCGGCGTCGCGCAGCGCCTCGAAGTGCAGCATGTCGCCGACGATGTTCCGCATGAAGATCGTCGAACCAGCGCCGATGAAGGCCAGTTTCAGGGTGGTCACTTGACGGCTCCCAGGGTCAGGCCGGCGATGAAGTGTCTCTGCATCAGGAAGAACATCAGAACCGGCGGCATGGCGGCGACGATCGATCCGGCCGAAACGAGGTGCCACTGCGCGATCCACTGGCCGTTCAGGCTCGACAGTCCGGCCGTCACCGGCTGGGTCGAGGCCGAGGTGGTGAGCACCGTGGCCCAGAAGAAATCGTTCCAGATGAAGGTGAAGACCAGCACCGCCAGCGCGGCGATGGCCGGCCGCATGATCGGCAGCACGATGTACCAGAAGATCCGCCACTCGGCGACGCCCTCGACCCGCGCCGCCTCGATCAGTTCCTTCGGCAGGGACGAGATGAAGTTGCGCATGAACAGCGTGCAGAACCCGGTCTGGAAGGCGATGTGGAACAGCGCCAGCCCGGCGGTGGTGTTGTACAGCCCGAGCCCGAAGGTCAGGTCGCGCACCGGCACCATCAGGATCTGGAACGGCACGAAGTTGCCGGCGACGAACATGAAGAAGATCAGGATGTTGGCGCGGAACTTGTAGATGCCCAGCGCGAAGCCGGTCAGGGTCGACAGGATCAGCGTGCCGATCACCGTCGGGATCGTCACCTTGAACGAGTTCCAGATGTACTGGCCGATCGGCGAGCGGGTGAAGATCTCGACGTAGTTCTCGAAGGCGATGGCCGAGGGCATGCCGAAGTAGTTGCCCTGCGCCAGGTCCATCGCCGGACGCAGCGAAGTCAGCGCCACGCCCAGCAGCGGAAACAGCCAGAGCAGGAGGAACAGCGGCAGCGCCACCTTGTAGGTCGCGCGCGACAGCGGCCGCGCCTGCTGGATCGGACGGGGAAACATCTCAGCGCCCTCCGCGTTCGTCGCGGATCATCTTCCAGATGAAGCCGCTGATGAAGATCATCATGATCGCGAACAGCACCACCGCGATGGCCGCGCCATAGCCCATCCGGTAGCCGTATTCCGACAGCGCCTGCTCGTACATGTAGTAGGACAGGACCCGGGTGGAGCCGAACGGGCCGCCGTTGGTCATGATCGACACCAGGTCGAAGGACCGCAGGGCGCCGATCACCGTGACGACGACGGCGATGAAGGTGGCGGGCCGCAGTTGTGGCAGGATCACGTACCAGAGCATCCGGAGCCCCTTGGCCCCGTCGAGCCGCGCCGCCTCCACCTGCTCCGGCGCGACGTTGTTCAGCCCGGTGAGGTAGAGGATCATGCAATAGGCGATCTGCGGCCAGAGCCCGGCCGCGATGATGCCGTAGGTGGCGAGGTCAGGATCGGCGAGGACCGCGATGCCGGTGCCGGTGAAGTATTCGATGACCTTGTAGAGAAGCCCGAAATTCGGCGCGTAGAACCACGCGAACATCAGCCCGACGACGACCTGGCTGATGACGAAGGGAAAGAAGAACAGCGATTTGTAGATCCGGATGCCCATTACCGTCTGGTTCAGGAAGATGGCGATGAACAGCCCCGCCGGCACCGCCAGCATGTACATCAGCAGCCAGATGACGTTGTTCTTGAGCGAGGTGGTGAAGGCCGGGTCGGACCACAATTCGCGGTAGTTCGCGGTGCCGAGCCAGGTCGCCTCGCCGAGGCCGTCATAGTCGAAGAAGGACAGCCGGAAGGACGCCCCGATCGGGTAGATGACGTAGAGCAGGAACATCAGGGCGCCGGGGGCGAGGAACAGCCAGGGCGTCAGCCTGAGCTGGTTGCGGCGCCACCAGGATCCGTCGGCGGCGGCGGGGTCTGTCGCGGACATGGACCTGTCTCCCCTTCTCGTCGGTGGTCTCGGGCGGCGGCCGCCCCTGTTCCGGTCCGGTCGGGCCGGGCCGGCATCCGTCCGCCACGGCGCCGGGGCGGCCGGGCGGTCAGGGTGGGGCGGCCGGCTGCCGGCCGCCCCGTTTCCGGTCCTGGCGGACCTTACTGGTAGATGCGCTGCCGCGCCTGCTCCAGCCGGGCCAGGATGTTGTCGAGCTGTTCGGGCTGAACCATGAACTGCTGGAAGCCCTCCATCCCGATCTTCGCCATTTCCGCCGGCGCGTCGCGGTCGAAGAACTGCGCGATGCCGCCGGTGGTCGACGACAGCAGCTCGAACCCGGCCGAGATGAACGGGTCATCGGCGGCCACGCTCGCGCCCGAGTTGATCGGCAGCTGGCCGATGGCGGCGTTGAGCTTGGTCTGCGCGTCGGCCGAGGCGATGAAGGCCAGGAAGGTCTTGGCGTCCTCGACGTTGGTGGCGCCCGACGGGATGTGGATGGTGTCGGTCGGCGCCTCCTCGGCGCGCACCACGTCCGGGTTGATGACCGGGAAGGGCATGAAGCCCAGGTTGTCGTCGGTCATTCCGCCCTGCTTGAACACGCCGACGGCGAAGTTGCCCATGACGTAGTTCGCGGCCTTGCCCTGCACCAGCAGCGCGGCGGCGTCCTGCCAGTCGATCGCGGCGTGGTTCTTGGTGATGTAGGGCTGGATCCGGGCCCATTCCGCGAAGGTCGCGCGGACCCGGTCGTCGGTCCACTCGACCTCGCCGTTGGCGAGCGCCATGTGGAACTCGTAGCCGTTGGTGCGCAGGTTCAGGTAGTCGAAGATGCCGGCTCCGGGCCACAGCGCCGAGGTGCCGGTGGTCAGGCAGTCGATGCCGGCGGCGGCGAAGGCCTCGCAGTTGGCGACGAACTGGTCGTAGCTGATCTGGCCGGTCGGAACCTCGACCCCGGCGGCGGCGTAGGCGTCCTTGTTGAAGTAAACGCCCCACTGGTAATAGGTGTAGGGAATGCCCCACTGCTTGCCGTCGATGGTCATCGACGCCAGCGCCGAGCCGAGCGATTCATTCAGGCCGTTCTCGGCCCAGACGTCGGACACGTCCATGAACTGGCCGGCCTCGACGAACGGCGCCATCCGGTTCCCGGCATACCAGTTGGCCAGATCGGGCGCATCGGTGGTCAGGAAGTTGCGGATCGCGGTCTTGTAGCCCTCGTGGTCGAAGTTCTGCAGCACCACGTCGATGTCGGGATTGGCGGCCTCGAACTCGGCGATGAGTTCTTCCATGGCGGCCAGCGGGATCGGATCGTAGTCCGCGTAGTAGTTCAGCGTGCGCTGCTGGGCGATCGCCGACGAGCCGGCCATGAGGCCGAACACGAGCGCGGCGGCCGCGCCCTTCTTGAGATGCAACATGGTGTCCTCCCTGCTGTTGCGTCCGTATGCGGTGTTCCATTATCTGGAACTTTGTTTTGAATATTGAAATCATAACCGCGACTCGCCTATGGTTGTCAACAGCGCGTCTGCGCAGCGCCCCCAAGCGGCGCACGCGGCGCGGCGGGAGGAACGGAACCGGGGAGGACGGCAGGGCGATGGCGGCATCGGGCACCGGGGACGGGACCGTGGGCAAGGCGCTCGACGTGCTGGACCGCGTGGCGGGCTTCGGCCGGCCGGTCCGGTTCGTCGAACTCCTCGACGCCGCCCCCTATCCGAAGGCCACGCTCTACCGGTTCGTGCAGACGCTGGTCAGCCAGGGCATGCTCGCCTTCGATCCGGATCGTCAGACCTACGCGCCCGGGCTGCGGCTCGTCCGGCTCGCCCACAGCGCCTGGGCGCAGGCCTCGCTCGCCCCCATCGCGCGGCCGCATCTCGACCGGCTGTCGCGGGAGGTCGGTGAAACCGTGCACCTGGCCCAGCTCGACGCGGCGCAGGTGCTCTATGTCGACAAGCGCAACGCCGCCCAGCCGATCGAGATGTTCAGCCAGGCCGGCAAGGTCGGACCGGCCTACTGCACCGGCGTCGGCAAGGTCATGATGGCCCACCTGCCGCCGGACAGGCTGGCCGAGGTGATCGACCAGCAGAGCTTTCACCGCTTCACACCGACCACGATCCTCACCGCCGACCGGCTGCGCGACGAACTCTCCGACATCCGCGCCAACGGCTACGGATTCGACCGCGAAGAGCACGAACCGGGCATCATCTGCGTCGCGGTTCCGATCCTGTCGTCTGGGGGGCGGCTGCTCGGCGGGCTGTCGATCACCTCGTCGACCCGGCGGACCAATCTCGCCGGGCTGGAGCGGCTGGTCCCCCGGCTGCGCGAGACCGCCGCCGCGATCGCCGCCGACGCGGATGGCTGGAATTTCCCGAGGATGTCGGAACCGCAGGCGGCGGCGCCGGACCATGACACAGGCAAAGGAGGCACTGAGCGATGACGGGCGTGACCCTTGACGGCGTGATCAAGCGCTATGGCGACGTGCAGGTGATCCACGGGGTGGACCTGGAGGTTTCGGACGGCGAGTTCTGCGTGTTCGTCGGCCCGTCGGGCTGTGGCAAGTCCACCCTGCTGCGGATGGTGGCGGGGCTGGAGGAGACCACCGGCGGCGCGATCCGGATCGGCGCCCGCGACGTGACCCGGATGGACCCGGCGCAGCGCGGCGTGGCGATGGTGTTCCAGACCTACGCGCTCTAC
>JBFKOW010000210.1:0-5245 GCA_041628615.1 Paracoccaceae bacterium
CCCAGCTTCATCGCCGCGCCGCGCATCCGGGCCAGTTCGCCGGTGATCCGGTGCAGGTTGCGCGGGGTCAGCAGCAGGTCCTGCAGCGCGGGCCTGCGGCCCCGGCCCAGTTCGGCGGCCCCCGACAGAACGGCGCTGCCGGCGACCCCGGCGGCGAGGGCGCCGAGCCGGGTCGCCCGGGTCAGCCGGCCCGAGGGAACCCGGACGGCGCGGTTGCTGTGATCGGTCATGGACCGGACCTAGCCGGGCCGCCGTGTCAGGCAAGCGCCGCGCAGTCGGCCTGGCGCGGGCAGGTGATCAGGTGGTCGTTGACCATCCCGCAGGCCTGCATCCAGGCATAGACGATGGTCGGTCCGCAGAACCGGAAGCCCGCCGCCTTGAGGTCGCGCGAGATCCGGGTCGACAGCGGCGTCGCGGCGGCCACGTCGGCCATCGACGCCAGCCGGTTCTGGATCGGCGCGCCGCCGACCCGGTCCCAGCACCACGCGGCGAAATCCGGGATCTCGAGATAGGCGCGGGCATTGCCGATGGTGGCCTCGATCTTGCCCCGGTGCCGGACGATGCCGGGATCGGCGAGAAGGCGCTCCACCTCGTCGGGGCCCCAGCCGGCGATCGCCGCCGGGTCGAACCCGGCGAAGGCGCGGCGGAAGTCGTCGCGCTTCTTCAGGATGGTGATCCAGCTCAGCCCGGCCTGGAAACCGTCGAGAACCAGCTTTTCCCACAGCGCCCGGCCGTCCCGTTCCGGCACGCCCCACTCGGTGTCGTGGTAGCGGATGTAGATGTCCTCGGGGCCGGCCCAGTCGCAACGCGTCATCGCTCGAAATCCGTCAAATGCGAGTCCTTTACCGGACCTTAGGAGCCGCGGGCCGATGGTGCCAGCGTCCCGGAAGGAGGCGCGCGGCCAGGTGCACAAGGTAAGTCTGAAAGAGGCGGAACGTCTCAACCCGCTGGATTACGCCATGGCCAGCCGGGACGAGGACGTGATGACCATGGTGCGGCAGGCGCTCGACGCGCAGAACTGCATCCTCGCCTTCCAGCCCATCGTCCACGCTGCCGCGCCGGACAAGGTGGCCTTCTACGAGGGCCTGATCCGGGTCCGTGACGACGCCGGCCGGATCATCCCGGCCCACCACTTCATGAACGATATTGAGGAAACCGACATCGGCCGGGAGATCGACGCCGCCAGCCTGCTGCTCGGCCTGCAGATCCTGCGCCGGCAGCCCGAACTGCGGCTGTCGATCAACGTCTCGGCGCGGTCGCTGGGCGACGGCAAGTGGCGGCGGATCCTCAACCAGCACCTGATGAAGGACGAAAGCGTCGGCGAAAGGCTGATCCTCGAATTCACCGAAACCTCGGCGATGATGCTGCACGAGGTGGTGCAGCGTTTCATGTCCGAATTGCAGCCGCGTGGAGTGGCCTTCGCGCTGGACGATTTCGGCGCCGGCGGGACGTCGTTCCGGCACCTGCAGGACTTCTTCTTCGATATCGTGAAGATCGACCGCACCTTCATCAACGGAATCGCGGATCGGGTCGACAACCAGGTGGTCACCGCCGCGCTGCTGGCCGTGGCCCGGCAGTTCGAGATGGTGACGGTCGCCGCGGGGGTCGAATCGGCCGAGGATGCCGCGATGCTGCGCCACCTCGGGGTGGATTGCCTGCAAGGCTTCTACACCGGGGCGCCACGACTCCGGATCTGACCGTCCCCGGCGGATCGTGCCGCCGGCGCGACCGCGCGGCGTCGCGCACCTGACTCCCGCAGCCAAGCCGGCCGGGGCGGTCCGCGCCCGGCCGCGATCCGCGAGTCCCCGGACGGGAGCGGCGGTCGATCGTCCGCCGGCCCCCCGCTGCGGGGATACGTCACACGATTTCGTTGTTGCTCCGCGAGCCCCACGGCCCTAAACGCAGCGGTTGAGTGGCGGGTGGGGGCCGCGCAAGCTGCCGGATGGCCGACGGCCTCGCATTGTCCCGCCGGACGTAATGCGAAAGGAGACTTTCCTATGACCAATGTTGTAATCGCCTCGGCGGCGCGGACGGCCGTGGGGTCCTTCGGCGGATCGTTCGCCAACACCCCGGCCCACGACCTGGGCGCGGCGGTGATCGAGGCCGTGGTGGCCCGCGCCGGGATCGACAAGGCCGACGTGAGCGAGACGATCCTCGGCCAGGTGCTGACCGCGGCGCAGGGCCAGAACCCGGCCCGGCAGGCCCACATTAACGCCGGTCTGCCCAAGGAAGCCGCCGCCTGGGGGATCAACCAGGTCTGCGGCTCGGGCCTGCGTGCCGTGGCGCTGGGCGCCCAGCACATCATGCTCGGCGATGCCGACGTCGTGGTCGCCGGCGGGCAGGAGAACATGTCGCTGAGCCCCCACGCCGCCAACCTGCGGCAGGGCCACAAGATGGGTGACATGAGCTATATCGACACGATGATCCGCGATGGTCTCTGGGACGCCTTCAACGGCTACCACATGGGCCAGACTGCCGAGAACGTGGCCGAGCAGTGGCAGATCAGCCGCGACATGCAGGACCAGTTCGCGCTGGCCTCGCAGAACAAGGCCGAGGCCGCGCAGAAGGCGGGCAAGTTCGACGACGAGGTGATTCCCTTCACGATCAAGACCCGCAAGGGCGACATCGTGGTCGACAAGGACGAATACATCCGCCACGGCGCGACGATCGAGGGCATGCAGAAGCTGCGCCCGGCCTTCACCAGGGACGGGACGGTCACCGCCGCCAACGCCTCGGGGCTCAACGACGGGGCCGCCGCGGTCCTGCTGATGAGCGCCGAGAACGCCGAGAAGCGCGGGATCACCCCGATGGCCCGGATCGCCTCGTATGCGACTGCCGGTCTCGACCCGTCGATCATGGGCGTCGGCCCGATCCACGCGTCGCGCAAGGCGCTGCAGAAGGCCGGCTGGAAGGTCGAGGACCTGGACCTCGTGGAGGCCAACGAGGCCTTCGCCGCCCAGGCCTGCGCGGTGAACAAGGACATGGGCTGGGACCCGGCGATCGTCAACGTGAACGGCGGCGCCATCGCCATCGGCCACCCGATCGGCGCGTCCGGGGCCCGCGTCCTGAACACCCTGCTGTTCGAGATGGTCCGCCGCGACGCGAAGAAGGGCCTAGCCACGCTGTGCATCGGCGGCGGCATGGGCGTCGCCCTCTGCGTCGAGCGCTGACTTCGTGAGGTGGGTCTCGACCCACCTCGCCTGACCCAGACATCAAAGGAGAAGACCCATGGCACGTGTTGCCCTTGTGACCGGCGGAAGCCGCGGTATCGGAGAAGCGATCTCGAAGGCCCTCAAGGCCGAAGGCTACGAGGTCGCCGCCACCTATGCCGGCAATGACGAGAAGGCCGCCGCCTTCACCGCCGAGACCGGCATCAAGACCTACAAGTGGAACGTCGCCGACTACGACGCCTCCGCCGCCGGGATCGCCAAGGTCGAGGCCGAGGTCGGCCCGATCGACGTGGTCGTCGCCAATGCCGGGATCACCCGCGACGCGCCGTTCCACAAGATGACCCCGCAGCAGTGGAAAGAGGTCATCGACACCAACCTCACCGGCGTGTTCAACACCGTCCACCCGGTCTGGCCCGGCATGCGCGAGCGCAAGTTCGGCCGGGTCATCGTGATCTCGTCGATCAACGGCCAGAAGGGCCAGTTCGGCCAGGTGAACTACGCCGCCACCAAGGCCGGCGACCTCGGCATCATCAAGAGCCTCGCCCAGGAAGGCGCCCGCGCCGGCATCACCGCCAACGCGGTCTGCCCGGGCTACATCGGTACCGAGATGGTCCGGGCGATCCCGGAAGAGGTGCTGAACTCCAAGATCATCCCGCAGATCCCCGCCGGCCGTCTCGGCGAGCCCGAAGAGATCGCCCGCTGCGTGACCTTCCTTGCCTCCGATGATGCCGGCTTCATCAACGGCTCGACGATTTCGGCCAACGGTGCGCAGTTCTTCGTCTGACGCCGTGCGGCGCGCCCCGCGCGACGGGGCGCGCCGGTCATGACCGTGCCGGCGGCGCCGACCGGGCCGGGCCCCCTGCTCGTGACCCGGGTGCCGCCGAGCCGCGCCAATATCGCGGCGACGATGCAGCGCGTTCGCGCCGTGCACGGCGTCGGGTACCTGCGGCAGGCCTGGCAGATGCTGGTCCTGCACTTCGGGCCCGGCCGCATCACCCCCCTCGATTACCTCCAGCTCGGGCTCTACCGGACCAGCCTCGACCGGTCCGCGAAGCGCGCCTACATCGGCCTCGGCGGCGCGCGGCCGCTGGCGGCGCGGCTGCATCCCGGCGATCTCGCCACCGCAGAGACGCTGCTGGTCGACAAGATCCTCGCCGGCAGGCTGATGGCCGTCCTGGGTGCGCCCGTCCCGCGCGAGATCGCGGTGTTCCCGCCGCATCCCGCGCTGCAGGCCGACCCGGCGGTCGCGGCGCTGCCCGACGCCGCCGCCATCGCCGCCTTTCTCGCCCGGCCCGACGTTGGCCCGATGCAGGGCAAGCCGGTGCACGGCACCCGCTCGCTCGGGCAGGTCTCGATCCTTGGCCCGGGGCCGGCCGAGGGCACGCTCCGGCTGGCCGACGGAAGGACTTGCGAGGCCGGCGCGCTGGCCCAAGAGATCGCCGCGGCCTACCCCGACGGCTACCTGTTCCAGGAGCGTCTGACGCCGCCGCCGGAACTGGGGCCGCTGGCGCTGCAGGGCGCCACGCTGCGGATCGTGACCGTCCGGACCCGAACCGGCGCCCGCCCCCTCTACGCGCTCTGGAAGATTCCGCGGACCTACCGCGGCGACGACCTGCCCGCTGGTCTCGGGCGCTACGGGACCGTCGATCTCGAGACCGGCGAAGTCCGGCCCGCGGACCCGTCGGTAGGGGCGCCCCCCGTCGCGATCCCCGGCGCGGTCGAGGCTTTCGCCACCGCCGCCCGGCTCCATGCCGCCCTGCCGGGCTTCGGGATCCTCGGCTGGGACGCGATGCCGACCGACGCGGGGTTGAAGTTCGTCGAGGTGAACGCCAAGCCGTTCCACATCAATTTCGAGATGGTCGCCGGGCGCGGCCTTGCCAGCCCGACGTGGAAACCGGACCTCGATGAGGCCGAGGCGATTGCCCGTCTCCGCCGCGGCGTCAGGCTGCCTGCCGTCACGAACCTGTTGCGCCGACTTCGTCCGGCGGGACCGCCGCGGATCGGAGACCAGCGATGAACTACCTGGCGGCGACGGAACAGGTGCGGGGCAACGACTGGCCGGTGCAGGCCCGGCA
>JBFKOW010000211.1:0-5210 GCA_041628615.1 Paracoccaceae bacterium
CGCGCAGTAGAGTTCCCAGCCAAGATCGCCGGTGAACGACACCCGAAGGGCCATGACCATGATACCTGCCAGACTGATCCGCCTGCTGTGGAAGAACGGGAAGTCCTCCGACGCAAGGGAGCAGGTGGTCATCCGCTGGAGCATCGACCGTGACGCGGGCCCGGCCACGCCGAACCCGCAAAGGGCGCTGGTCCGGCTTTCGAAGCTGGTGCCGCCGGGCAGCGGCACCGCGCCGAAAAACCGCTGGTGATAGCCCTCGGCGATCCCTGACCCGAAGACCCAGAACTCCTCGTCCGCCACGCGGGTCACGGTGAAATCCCCCGCGATCCCGCCGCGCATGCCGATCAGCGGCGTCAGGCAGGACCGGCCCACCGCACGGGGCATCCGGTTGGCGAAGACCGCGTTCAGCCAGTCCTCGGCCCCCGGCCCCGCCGCGCGGTACTTGGCGAAGTTCGAGATGTCGATCACGCCCACCGCCGCGCGCAGCATCCGCGCCTCGCGGCCGACCGCATGCCACCAAGGCTGCCGGACGAACCCGGCGCTGTCCGGGGTCTTTGCGTCGAAATAGGCCGGGTGTTCCCAGCCGTAGCTGAGCCCGAACACCGCCCCCAGCGCCCGTTGCCGGGCATGGACCGGGCGGGTGCGGACCGGGCGCCCGGCGGCGCGTTCCTCGCCCGGGAAATGGATCGCGAAGCGGTGGGCGTACTGGTCCGCGACCCGCGCCCGGGTGAAGGCCCTGCCGGCCCAGTCCCCGAACCGCGCGACGTCCCAGGCGAACATGTCGTAACGGGCTTCCCCGGCGGTGATCCAGTCGGCGGCCAGCAGGCCCATCCCCCCGGACTGCGAGAAGCCCGGGATGATCCCGTTGCAGCAGAAGTAGTTGCGCAGCGCCGGGTGCGGCCCGAACAGCACGTTGGCGTCAGGCGACCAGATCATCGGGCCGTTGATCACCCGCTTGATCCCGGTCCGCCCCAGGGCCGGCACCCGCGCGACGGCGCGGGCGAGGTTGTCCTCGATCCGGTCGAGATCGTCGGGAAACAGGTCATGGGCGAAGTCCGCGGGCGTGCCGTCCTCGGCCCAGATCCGCACGTCGCGCTCGTAGGCCCCGACCAGCAGGCCGAGTCCCTCCTGCCGCAGGTAGTATTCGCCGTCCCGGTCCGCGACCGAGGGCAGCCGCCGGTCCATGCCGGCGATGGCGTCGATGGTCTCGGTGACGAGATACTGGTGCTCGGTCGGCAGCAGCGGCAGGTCGATCCCCGCCATCCGCGCCACCTCGCGGCCCCAGAGCCCGGCGGCGTTGACCACCCAGTCGGCGCGAACGTCGCCCTTCGGCGTGCGCACGATCCAGCCGCCGTCCGGGCGCGGCTCGGTGCCGGTCACCGGGGTGAAGCGGTGGATCTCGGCGCCCCGGGCGCGGGCCCCGGCGGCATAGGCGGCGGTGACGCCGGAGGGATCGACGTTGCCGCCGTCGGGCTCGAACATGATGCAGCGGACGCCGTCGAAATCGACCAGCGGATGCAGGCGCTCGGCCTCGTCGCGGCTGACTTCGTGGAAATTCATCCCGTAATACCGGGCCTTTGCAGCCTGAAGCCGAAGTTGCTGCTCGCGCGCCTCGGTCTGCGCGAGGTAAAGCGAGCCGGGCTGGAAGATGCCGCAGCCCTGCCCGGTCTCGGCCTCCAGCTCCTTGTAGAGACCCATCGTGTAGTGCTGGATCCGGCTGATGTTGGGCACGTCGTGCAGCCCGTGGATGTTGGCGGCGGCGTGCCATGTGGACCCCGAGGTCAGTTCGTCCCGTTCCAGCAGGACCACGTCGGACCACCCGGCCTTGGCGAGGTGGTAGAGGATCGAGCAGCCGATCACGCCGCCGCCGATCACCACTGCCTGTGCGTCTGTCCGCATCCGCCCTCCGTTCCGACCGACCCTGCCCGATCGAACCGCCCGCCGCATGTCCCGCCTGCGACACATCGTGTCGATTGCGGCCTTTCACGGCGGCAGCGACGAGGTAGTCTCGGGCCCGAACGGGGGGCGACATGAAGACATCGGCGCAAGTGGTCATCATCGGGGGCGGGGTCGTCGGCTGTTCGGTGGCCTTCCACCTGACCAAGCTGGGCTGGCGGGACGTGCTGCTGCTGGAGCGTTCGGAGCTGACCTCCGGGTCGACCTGGCACGCCGCGGGCGGCTTCCACACCCTGAACGGCGACACCAACATGGCGGCGCTGCAGGGCTACACGATCCGGCTCTACCGCGAACTCGAAGAGATCACCGGCATGTCCTGCGGCCTGCACCATGTCGGCGGCGTCACCCTGGCCGACAACCGGGACCGGATGGACATGCTCGTCGCGGAGCGGGCCAAGCACCGCTACATGGGCCTGGAAACCGAGATCGTGGGGCCGGACGAGATCGCCCGGCTCGCCCCGATCGTGAACACCGACGGGATCCTCGGCGCGCTGTTCGATCCGCTCGACGGGCATCTCGACCCCGCCGGCACGACCCAGGCCTATGCCCGCGCGGCCCGGATGGGCGGCGCCGAAATAGAATTGCATTGCAAGGTCCTGGAGACCGTTCCTCGCCCGGATGGAAGCTGGACCGTGGTCACCGGCAAGGGCACCGTACACGCCGAGCATGTGGTGAACGCCGCCGGGCTCTGGGCCCGCGAGGTCGCCGCGATGGCCGGTTGCTACCTGCCGCTGCACCCGATGGAACACCAGTACATCGTCACCGACACGGTCCCCGAGATCGACGCCCGCGACACCGAGCATCCGCATGTCATGGACCCGGCCGGCGAAAGCTACCTGCGGCAGGAGGGGCGCGGCCTGTGCATCGGGTTCTACGAACAGACCTGCCGGCCCTGGGCGGTCGGCGGCACGCCGTGGGACTTCGGCCACGAGCTTCTGCCCGACGATTTCGACAAGATCGCCGACAGCATCGCCTTCGCCTATCGCCGGTTCCCGGTGCTGGAACGCGCCGGGGTCAAGTCGGTGATCCACGGCCCCTTCACCTTCGCCCCCGACGGCAACCCGCTGGTCGGGCCGGTGCCGGGCCTGCGCAACTACTGGTCGGCCTGCGGCGTGATGGCCGGGTTCAGCCAGGGCGGCGGCGTCGGCCTGATGCTGGCCCAGTGGATGGTCGAGGGCGAGTGCGAGCGCGACGTGACGGCGATGGACGTGGCCCGCTTCGGAGACTGGATCACGCCCGGCTATACCCTGCCCAAGGTCGTCGAGAACTACCGCAAGCGGTTCTCGGTCGCCTACCCGAACGAGGAACTCCCGGCCGCCCGGCCCCACCGGACCACGCCGATGCACGACATCTTCACCGGGCTCGGCGCGGTCTGGGGTCACCAGTTCGGACTGGAGGTGCCGAACTACTTCGCCCGCGACGGCGAGCCGGGTTTCGAGACGCCGTCCTTCCGCCGGTCCGATGCCTTTGCCGCGACCGGCCGGGAGGTTCGCGCAGTGCGTGAAGGGGTCGGCATCAACGAGGTGCATAACTTCGGAAAATTCTCCGTGACGGGGCCGCGGGCGCGCGCCTGGCTCGACCGAATCATGGCCGGGCGGATTCCCGGACCGGGCCGGATCGCGCTGTCGCCGATGCTGTCGCCGCGGGGACGGCTGCTCGGCGACTTTACCATAACGTGTATCGGGGAGGGCGAATTCCAGCTTGCCGCGTCCTACGGCGCGCAGGCCCAGCATGGCCGCTGGTTCGAAGCGCAGGCAGAGGACGGCGTAAGCGTCCGGAATATCAGCGATCGCCTGACCGGATTCCAGATCGCCGGGCCGCGCGCCCGGGACCTGCTGCAATCCGTGACGCACGCGGAGGTTGATCTGCGCTTCCTGGACGCGCGCCGCCTGATTGTGGGCCCGGTGGCCTGCCTCGTTCAGAGGGTGAGTTATACCGGCGACCTGGGTTACGAGATCTACTGCGACCCGATGGACCAGAGGGCCCTGTGGACAAGTCTGTGGGCGGCGGGGCGCCCCCTCGGCCTCGTCCCGTTCGGGATGCGGGCGATGATGTCGCTGCGGCTCGACCGGTTCTTCGGCTCCTGGATGCGCGAATTCTCCCCCGACTACACGGCGGCCGAAACCGGGATGGACCGTTTCATCCGCTGGGACAAGGACTTCATCGGCAAAGCTGCGGCCGAGGCCGAGCGCGTCGCGCCGCCTGCCCGGACGCTCGTCACCTTCGAGGTCGACGCGGCCGACGCGGACGTGACCGCCTACGAGCCGATCTTCATCGACGGCGCGGTGCGCGGCTTCTGCACCTCGGGCGGGTATTCGCACTGGCTCGGCAAGTCGATCGCCTACGGGCTGGTGCCGCGCGACCGGGCCGCCGAGGGGCTCGAGGTCGAGATCGAGATTCTGGGCGACCGCCGCCGGGCGGTGCAGGTGACCCGGCCGCTCTGGGATCCGGACGGCGCCCGGATGCGGGGATGATCCCGATCCTGATCCTCGGCGGGGGCACCTCGTCGCGCATGGCGGGCCGCGACAAGCTGTTGGAACCGGTCGGCGGCGTGCCGCTTCTGCGCGTGATGGCCGACCGCGCGGTCGCCACCGGCCACCCGGTCTTCGTGGCGCTGCCGGCGGACGCGCCGGATCGCGTCGCGGCGCTGGCGGGGGCCGGGGTCACCATCCTGCGGCTGCCGGAGGCCGCCGAGGGCATGTCGGGGACCTTGCGCGCCGGGGTGGCGGCCCTGCCCGGCTGCCGGGCCTTCCTCGTCCTGCTGGCCGACCTGCCCGACCTGACCACGGCGGACCTGCGGGCGGTGATCGCGGCCTGGGAGACCGACCCCGCCCGCCCCGTCTGGCGCGGCGCGACGCCGGACGGCCGGCCCGGTCACCCGATCCTCTTCGATGCGGGCCTGAGGCCCCGGTTCGCGGACCTGTCCGGAGACGCGGGCGGCGCGGCCATCGCCGGACCGCTGGCCGATCGGACCGGGCTGGTGCGCTTCGCCGACAACCGCGCCCGGCGCGACCTCGACACGCCCGCCGACTGGCGCGCGTGGCGGGGCGAGACCGGGCTCTGACCCCGGACCCGCGCCCTGCCCCCGGTCAGGTGACGAGCAGCTTCGCCTCGTGCTTCTTCAGGGCCTTGCGGGCGCTGCTGTAGCCGGCCAGTCCCTTGCGGTCCTTCAGTTCGGGGAACAGCTCGAAGATCTCGAGCCGCTGGCTGTTGCCCATGCCCTTCAGGCTGTAGTCGCCGGGCTGGAAGCTTTC
>JBFKOW010000212.1:0-5105 GCA_041628615.1 Paracoccaceae bacterium
CGGGCCGCGCCCGAGGCGCAGCGGGCGGCGATGGCGGTGACGATGCAGCGGCTGGGGCAGGGCGGCGAACCGCCGGGCCTGCGGGCGGCGCGGGTCGTGGCGGGGTGATGCGCCGGGGTGATTCCGCGGGGTGATTCGGGGCGCACGTGGCCCGGACGCCGGTCCCGAATGGTGAGGATTTGCGGCAATCGCGGTGTCTTTTCCGGACTAATTCCATCCGCGCACTCAATTCAACCCGGGGTTGCCAGGCCGGGGTCAGAGTGCGGCGAACGGAAGAGATTCCTTTCAAATGCGGCGCAAATGTGTTAGCACTTCGTTAAGTGCACCTTTCACTGGGGAAGTGAGTGATGTTTACGAAGAAGATTATGACCGCGGCAGCGGTCGCTATTTCTGCCATTTCGTTCGCAAGCACGGCTAGTTCGGCGACTGTCACGACGTTTTTCAGCACATTCCTGACCGGAACGGATGTCGGGAATTCGTCGCTGGCGACGCTGGTGGCGGAAGACGTGGCGGGCGGGGTCGAAATGACCCTGACGAACACCGGCACCGCCGCAGGCGTCAGCAGCTTCGACACGCAGCTCTTTCTCGCCTATGCCGCGCCGAACGACTCGAGCGTCGGACTGACCCACATCAGCGGGGTCCAGACCAAGAATTTCGTCACGAACGCGGGCAACATAACGAACGCCGGCTATTCGTGGCAGATGCTCGTGGAGTGGGGCACCAGCAACAATAACAATGGTGCGGCGCGGCTCGAGATCGGCGAAAGCTCGAAGTTTCTGCTGACCGGCGCGACTACGGCCCGCTTGTTCGGCAACAGCGGCAGCAACCCCTACGCGATGATCCACATCCAGGGCGTCGGCGACAACGCGAACCTTTCGTCGAAGTACGGCCCGGGCGACAACGGCGGCGGCGGCATTACGCCCGTTCCGCTCCCGGCCTCGTTGCCGCTCTTGCTCGGCGCGCTCGGCCTCGGCGGCTTCGCGCTCAAGCGGCGTCAGCGGTCGGCCTGATCCCGCCGAATCCTCGATGAAGGACACGGGGGCGCCTTGAGGGCGCCCCTTTTTCGTCTCATTAACCACCTATCAGAGGCCCGCTAAGGGCCCGGGGCGGATAGAATGAGGCGACATCATGCGGGATCGGCTGTTCGAGCTGTGGAGATCCATCGAAGACATCAACGGTCCGGGCGGCATCCACGCCGCCTTTGCGGCGGGCGGCAAGCCGGGTAACGGACGGCCGCTGCCCGAGATGCCGGAGACCCCGGCCGCCGAGAAGGCGCTGCCCAAGATCCTCGGAGACGGCCTGGACGAGCCGGCCGCGGACGAGGGAACCACCGAGTCCGGTGACCTCGGCGACCCGGCCTATGCCAAGCCGGAACACGCCGGCGGCGGCAAGGGCGGCGGCGGGTCTTCCGACGGCGGCGGCAAGGGCTGGGGCAAGACCAAGACCTCGGAGCCCGACCCGGAGCCGACCCCCGAGCCGACGCCGGAGCCGGAACCGACGCCGGAACCGACCCCCGACCCCGAGCCGACGCCGGAACCGACCCCCGAGCCTGCACCGGCACCGGGGCCCTACGTCACGGCGGACTACGTCAGCGGCCAGGATACCCCCAACGGCTACAACGTCGCCATCGACTTCACCGGAGACTGGACCGACGCCCAGATCGCCGAGATCATCAAGGCCGCCGAGGCGATCAGCGACTTCGTGACCGGCGATGTCGCCGACAGTTCGACCCATCTCGGCCTCGTCGACGATATCTTCATCTCGGTGCAGCTCGTCGCCATCGACGGCGGCGGCGGCAAGGGTGGCTGGGGCGGCTATACTGCCTTTGGCACCGATGGCCTGCCCTCGATGGGCTACGTGAAGATCGACAGCGCCGACGTGAACAGCCTGCTGAACGGCGGCATCCTCGACGACTTCGTGTTGCACGAGATGCTGCACGCCATGGGCTTCGGCACTGCCTGGAGTGGTCTCGGCCTTGTCGAGAACATCGGCGGCCAGCTCCGCTTCACCGGCGCCAACGCCACCGAGGCCTACCTGACCGAGTATGCCGATATCGCCGCAAATGATCCGGGCGCCATCTACGGCGTTCCGGTCGAGATGGACGGGGGAGCGGGCACCGCGGGCGTCCATTGGGACGAGGCCGTGTTCGGCGCCGAGCTGATGACAGGCTGGATCGGCTGGAGCAACTCGGTGTCGGACATGACCATCGCCGCCCTCGAGGACATGGGCTACGACACGATCTACGCCGACGAACTGATCTTCGTCTGATCCCCTCGGGGACCGGGGCGCGGGCGGCCGAACGCCCGCGCCAGATCCAGCCGCCGCCCAGCACCCGGGTGCCGCCGGTTTCGTAGAACACGCAGGCCTGTCCGGGGCTGACCCCGTCCTCCGGCGTCAGCAGCTCCACCTCCGCCTCGGTGGCAGAGAGCGGCCGGATCACCGCCGGCGCCGGCGGCCGGGTGGAGCGCACCCGCACCGAGACCTCGCGCGCCCCGGTGCCGTCGAAGGTTCCGTCTCCCAGCCAGTTGATCTCGCGCACCGGCACCGTCCGAGTCGCCAGCATCTCCTTCGGGCCGACGACCACCCGCCGGCCGTCCACGTCCAGCTTCACGACGTAAAGCGGCTCGTCCAGCCCGCCGATCCCGAGCCCGCGGCGCTGGCCGATCGTGTAGTGGATCACCCCGCGATGCGTGCCCAGCACCCGCCCGTCGACGTGGACGATCTCGCCCGGGTCGGCGGCGCCGGGACGCAGCTTCTCGATCACCGCGGCGTAGTTGCCGTTGGGCACGAAGCAGATGTCCTGGCTGTCGGGCTTGTCCGCCACCGGCAGCCCGTAGCGCGCCGCCAGCGCCCGGGTCTCGGCCTTGCTCGTCAGGTGGCCGAGCGGGAAGCGCAGGAAGTCGAGCTGTTCCGCCGTGGTGGAGAACAGGAAATAGGACTGGTCGCGGTTCGGGTCGCCCGCGGTGTGCAGTTCCGCGCCATGCGCGCCGATCTTGCGCTGGATGTAGTGCCCGGTGGCCATGCAGTCGGCCTCGAGGTCCTTCGCGGTCTCCAGCAGGTCCTTGAACTTCACCCGCTCGTTGCAGCGGATGCAGGGCACCGGCGTCGCCCCGGCGAGGTAGCTGTCGGCGAATTCGTCGATCACCGCCTCGCGGAAGGTGTTCTCGTAGTCGAGAACGTAATGCGGAAAGCCCATCTCCTCGGCCACCCGGCGGGCGTCGTGGATGTCGCGCCCGGCGCAGCAGGCGCCCTTCTTGGCCAGCGCCGCGCCGTGGTCGTAGAGCTGGAGCGTCACGCCCACCACGTCGTAGCCCTCGTCGGCCAGCATCGCCGCGACGACCGAGGAATCCACCCCGCCCGACATCGCCACCACGACACGGGTGTCCCGGGGCGCCTTCGGAAGGCCGAGTGAGTTGAGCGCGGGGTCGAGGGGCATGGGGCGGGCTGTCCGGTGGAGGCGGCCGCGGCGGGGCCGACGGTTCGCCGGAATATAGGAAAATCCAAGCTATTCTCAAGCCGCCGTTTCACCCTGCCTTAAGCTCGCCCGCCCAAGGTTCGCCCCATGTCAGGCACGCAAACGGGGTGAGAACATGTATTTGCGCAAGATCGACGGGCCGAGATCGGTCCGGCTGCCGGACGGCTCGATGATGACGCGGGCGGACCTGCCGCCGCCGAACACGATGCGCTGGGTGGCATCGCGCAAGGCGGCCGTGGTCAAGGCGGTGGCCGCGGGACTGATCTCGCGGGACGAGGCGATGCGGCTCTACGGACTGTCCGACGAGGAGTTCGACGGCTGGCTCAATGCGGTCGCGCGACACGGCGAAGCGGCCCTGCGGGCGACTGCCCTACAAAAATATAGACAACCATAGGTAGAAGTGCGAAGCTGTCTCAGAGCGCTAACGCGCCATTAACCATTTCGGGCCTACGGTCCACCGGGAAGTGGAGCTAGCGGAGACACACGATGCGCGTCCTTTTGGTAGAAGACGATCCGGCGACCTCCAAGAGCATCGAAATGATGCTGGGTCATGCAAATCTCAATGTCTATACCACGGATATGGGCGAGGAAGGCATCGACCTCGCGAAGCTCTACGACTACGACCTGATCCTGCTCGATCTCGGCCTGCCGGACATGAACGGCCACGAGGTGCTGCGCCAGTTGCGGCTGGCCCGGATCGAGACGCCGATCCTGATCCTGTCCGGCGACGACGCAACCGAAAGCAAACTCAAGGGCTTCGGCTTCGGAGCGGACGATTACCTCACGAAGCCGTTCCACCGCGAGGAACTGATCGCCCGGATCCACGCCATCATCCGGCGCTCGAAGGGCCATGCCCAGTCGACCATCAAGACCGGCAAGGTGACCGTCAATCTCGACGCCAAGACGGTGGAGGCGGAAGGCAGCCCGGTGCATCTGACCGGCAAGGAATACCAGATGCTGGAGCTGCTCAGCCTGCGCAAGGGGACCACGCTGACCAAGGAGATGTTCCTCAACCATCTCTACGGCGGCATGGACGAACCCGAGCTGAAGATCATCGACGTATTCATCTGCAAGTTGCGCAAGAAGCTGAGCGAGGCGACGGGCGGCGACAACTACATCGAGACGGTGTGGGGCCGGGGCTATGTCCTGCGCGACCCGGAACCCGACCAGATGGACCAGGAGCGGCTGGCTATCGGCGCCTGAGGCGCGGGCGGCCGCCACCTTCGTGGACAGGCTGTCGGGGCCTGCTCGGGCTGACCGGCGCCCCTGATCCGCGCGCCCGAACACCCCCTTCCGCGAGCCCTGTCTGATCCGGGCAGCGGACGCCGGGTCCGGTTCCTCGTGCCCGCACCGGGCCTCCGCTGCCCCGTTTCGTCGCCTGTGTCCTCCGCCGTTGGCCGAGCCGGTCGCTGTTGCGTGCCGGTTCCTCGGGTCCGCACCGGGTGTCCGCTGCCCTTTTCCGTGGCCTGTGTCCTCCGCCGTTGGCCGAGCCGGTTGCTGTTGCGCGCCGGTTCCTCGTGCCCGCACCGGGCGACCGTTGCCCCTTTCCGTGGCCTGCGTCCCCCGCCGTTGGCCGAACCGGTTGCTGTTGCGCGCCGGTTCCTCGGGTCCGCACCGGGTGTCCGCTGCC
>JBFKOW010000213.1:0-5103 GCA_041628615.1 Paracoccaceae bacterium
AGCGGCGCCATCATCGCCGGCGACCCGCCGACCCCGCCGCCGCCGTGCAGCATCAGCACCCGCGCCCGTTCCGGGCCGTGGGCCGGGTAGAACGCCGCCTCCAGCCCCGGCGCAACCGGCACCATCGTCCCCGGTTCGACCCGCGCCTCGGCGGTCGGGACGGGTCCGGTATCGGGGGGGCTGGGGGGCGGTGTCATGGCCGCGAGCAGGTCTCACACCTCCGGGGTGTGGTCAAGCTTGCCGCCGGGCGCTACCCTCCGGCCCGGCGGTGTCCCGCGGCCCGCCGGACCAACAGACAGGGTGCCGGACCCGGCCGTGACACAGGACCAGACGCCGCCGCCGCCGATCCACATCGTGCTGGCCGCCCGGAACGGGGCCGCCTTCCTGCCCGAGCAGTTGTCCTCGCTCGCCGCCCAGTCGGAGACCGGCTGGCGGCTGGTGGCGGGCGACGACGGATCGGCGGACGCCACGCCCGGCCTGCTGGCCGGGTTCGCGGCCTCCCGCCCGGCGGGCCAGGTCGTCCTGCATCCCGGCCCCCGCAAGGGCAGCGGCGCCCATTTCCTGAGCCTGCTGGCCCATGTCCCGCCGGGCCACCCGGTCGCCTTCTGCGACCAGGACGATGTCTGGCTGCCGGACCGGCTGGCCCGCGGGCTGGCCCTGCTGGCCGGGCCCGAGGCGGGCCCCGCGGTCGCCGCCGGCCGGCTGATCCGCACCGACCGCAGCCTCCGCCCCCGGGGCCTGACCCCCGAGGCGCCGCGCGGGCCGTCCTTCACCAACGCGCTGGTGCAGAACATCCTGCCCGGCTGCTCGATCCTGATGAACGCCGCCGCCGCCGATCTGGTCCGCGCCACCGCCCCGGCCGCCGTGGCCGCCGGCGTCCCGTTCCACGACTGGTGGGTCTACCTGATGCTGACCGGGACGGGCGGGCGCGTCGCGCTCGACCCCGAACCGCGGGTGTTCTACCGCCAGCACGGCGGCAACGCCCAGGGCAGCGCCCGGCTGGCCCGGCTGGGCCAGGCGATGCGCCGCCGCTATGCCGGCTGGGTCGGGGCCAACCTCGCCGCCCTGTCGGCGGTCCGCGACCGGCTGACCCCCGAGGCCCGCCACACCGCCGAGGCCTTCGCCGCCGCCCGCCGCCACGGCCCGGCGGCGACCCTGCACGCGCTGCGCGCCCTCGGCATCCACCGGCAGACCGCCTCGGGCGACCGGGCGCTGCGGATGATGGCGCGGATGGGCTTCGTCTAGCCGCCGCCCGCGGGCGGTTCCGCCGCCGGGTCCGGCCCGACCGTGTCGGTCCGCAGGTCGATGACGTCGAGCGCCGCCGGTTCGGTCCCCGCGGCGGTCAGCGCCGCCACCCCGTCGCAGAACGCCGCCGGGTAGGACGGGTCGAGATGGTCGAGCTGCCACGGCGCGAACCGCCACCATTCCGAGGCCAGCATCCGCGCCGCCAGCGGCTCGGGCAGCCGCAGCTTCCGCACCGTGGCCGGGTTGCCGGCGACCACCGCGTAGGGCGGCACGTCCCGCGCCACCACGGCGTGGGCGGCGACGATCGCCCCGGTGCCGATCCGCACCCCGGCCCGGACATAGGCCCCGTGCCCGATCCAGACATCGTGCCCGATATGGGTGATCTTCGCCCGCGTCGCCGGGCCGTTGCGGATCGGGAACCGGGTGGCGCCGAACCGGTCGGCCCCGGCGAAGCCGTCCTCGCCCAGCCCGAACATCCGCCCGCCGAGGTAGAAATAGGGACTGGTCGAGACCCAGCCGGTGGGGTGGTCCTGCCGGCCGATCTGCACCTGTTCGCCGAACGAGCAGTAGCGCCCGATCCGCGCGGCGCAGACGAAGCCCGACACCTGGTAGGAGAACGCGCCGAGTTCGAGGCTGCCCTCGACCTGCGCCCATTTCAGGCTGCAGGGCGCCTCGAACACGCTGTGCCGGGGCAGGGTGACCGCGCCGCCGGGCCGCGGCAGCACCTCCACGCCGCGCGCGGTCAGCGCCTCGACCGGCACCCGCAGCGGCCCCTGCGGCGCGCCGCTCATGCCGGCGCCGCCTCGGCCCGGGACGCGGCCTGCCGCCGGATCTCGGACAGCAGCGCCGCCGCCGGGTCGTCGCCGGGGGCCAGCGGCACCGCGATGCCGTTGGCCGCGCGCCGCACCGCGTCGCCCTGTGCGCCGAGGTCGAAGGCGATCACCGGCCGCCCGGTGGCCAGCGCCTCGCGGGTGGTGAACGAGAAGGTCTCGGGCCAGATCGACGGGATCAGCCAGTGGCTGATCCGGTGGCTTTCGGCCAGCCGGGCGAGGTCGGCGATCCGGTACGGCCCGATCACTGGCACCGACCGCGGCAGCGGGTAGGCCGGGTCGAGCCGCCCGATCACCAGCATCCCGATCCCCTCGGCGGCGAGCCGGGGGGCGAGGGCGCGCAGCACCGCCGCCCCCTTCTGCAGCCCGATGTTGCCCAGCACCGCGATCCGCGCCGGCGCCCCGGCGGGCAGCGGCGCGGCGGCGGGCGGCAAGGTGCGCAGCGGGTGCGGCTCGACCGCGATCCGGGCGGCGAGGCCGGGCCAGGCGGCGGCGACATGGGCCGCCGAATCCTCCGAGAACACCACCAGCCGCTCCGCCTCGGCGGCCAGCCGGTGCCAGGCGTCGCGCCATTCGGCCAGCGGCACCCGCGTCCCGCCGGGACGGTACCCGGCATGGGCCGGGTCGGAGGTGTCCGGCCCCGGCAGGCCGCGGAACACCCCGTCCCGGTCCAGCAGGGTGTAGGACGGCGACAGCGGGAAGAAATCGTGGAACAGCACCTCGACCGGGTCCGACGGCCCCGACCGCAGCGCCAGCAGCGCGTCGGGAAGGCCGGCCGGGTCGCTGTCGCCGACGCCACAGGAATAGATCAGCCGCCGCGACCCCAGCGGTTCCAGCAGCCGCGCCACGAGATCGAGGTTGTCGCTGTCGCCGGTGGCCACGCCGCGGCCGTCGCAGTGCAACTCCAGCCGCCAGCGCCGCCGCCCGCCAACCCGAAGCACCACCGCCGGGCAGCCCTCGGCGAGATGGTCGGCGATCCGCCGGGCGAGGTCGTCCTCGGCCCCGCCGCCCAGGCTGTGGCCGAGATAGACAGGTACCGGGCGCCCGGCCCCGGCCGGATCCGCCGCGGCGTCCGCCGCCTGCCGCGCCCAGGCCATCGCCAGCCGCAGCCGCGGCGCGCAGAGCGGGTCGGCGGCGATGAACCGCTGCACCTCGGCGTCGTAGCCGGGGTAGCGCCGCTCGATCAGCGCGTTGTTGCGGGCGATCCGGGCGGCCTTCTCCTCGGAGCCGAAGCTGGCGCCGCCGCGGTGCTCGACGAAGAGGTCGGCCACCGCGACATGCCGCCCGCCGTCGCGGCGCAGCGCCTGGCACCAGTCGACCTCCTCGCCGTAGCCGCGCCCGAAGGCGGGATCGAGGCGCGGCCGCCGCCGCAGCCAGGCCCGCGACAGCGCCATGCAGAAGCCGACCCCGGTGGGCAGGTCCACCGCCGCCGTCGCCGCCGTCCGCCCGGCCCGCGCCGCCGCCGCGTCGATCGCGTCCACCGCGCCGCCGGGCAGCGGGCCGGGTCGGCAGATCAGCGGCACGCTGAGGATCTCGGCGTCGTTCGACAGCGGCGTCGCGCTGGCCACCTGCGGGTCCGCCAGCAGCGGCGCGACCAGCCGCCGGTCCCAGCCGGCCGGCACCATCGCGTCCGAGTTCAGCAGCACCACCGGCCCCTCGCCCGGTTCGGCCAGAACCGCGTCGAGCGCGCGGTTCACGCTGCCGATGAAGCCGAGATTGGTGTCGTTCCCGATCAGCCGCGCCCGGTCCGGCGCGTCGGCGGCGAGGTCCGCCACCCGCTGCCGCAGGAACGGTCGCACCCGCGGGTCGGGCGAGGCGTCGTCGATGAAGACGAAGCGGTGCGGTCCCTCGGTGTGCCGGTCCAGGCGGTCGATCATCTCGGCCAGCAGGTCGAAGGCGTCGTAGACCGGCACGATCACCGTCACCGGGTCCGCCGCGCCGGTCAGGGTCTCGGCCGCCGGCGCATCCTCGCGCGCGGCCGCCAGCCCGCCGGCGTCGAGATCCGCCGCCGGGGGCGACAGCACGAGGTCGAGGATCCGCTTGATCCGGTCGCGGTGCTGCGGGTCGCCCGTCACCGTCCAGGCCAGCGCCGCGGGCAGCGCCCGCAGGCCGTCGCGCAGGAACCGCAGCCGCAGCCCGAGCGCCATCGCCGCGAGACGGCCGCGCGACAGGGCGAGGGGCAGGGCGAGGGGCGGCGTCCGGTCGTCGTCGCGAGCGGCGGCGACCACGAGCCCGGGCCGCCCGGCCTGCCGCAGCCCCCGGTAGGACACCGGCAGACGCAGTTCGAAGCCGAGGTTGCGCCGTCGCCCGGTCGCCGCGGCCACGTCCTCCCGGTCGAGCTTCGGCGTCATCGAATCCTCGCCCGCGGCGAACCGCAGCGTGACAAGGTCGGCGTCGGCCCAGCCGGCCACGGTCAGGACGCCGCCGCCGATCTCGATCCGGTCCACCGCGCCGATCATCTCGCCCTGCGAGTCCGAGATCGTCGGGCCGCGCTGCCGCATCCGCATGTGCACGCTGGCATAGCGCTCGAACAGCGCCGAGATGCGGCCGGCGATCACCACGGCGAGACCGCCGCCGGCGAACCGGCCGCGGGCATCCGGCAGCGGAGTTCTGTGAACGGCACTCGGGTGCCCCTTCGACGGTTGCGGTCCGTCTAGCTTGTCACCACTGCCGGGGCCGGGATGCAAGGGTCAAGGGCGCCGCATGGCGCCGCGCGGCCCGCGTCAGGGCGCGCGGCGCATCCAATTCTTCCCGGTGCGGGGCGATTCGGGCCGGGGCTGGGCGATTCGGGCCCGGGCGGAGAGAGTCGGAGCGGGCAGGAGGTCAGACGACCTCGAGCCCGTCGAAGATCCAGTTCGAGTTCCCCAGTCCGGAGAAGATCAGCATGTCGCCGCCGCCGAAGTCGAGCGCCCAGTTGCCGCCGACCTGCGTCAGGTAGGCCTCGGCGTCCTGTCCGCCGAGCAGCGCGCCGTCGAGCCTCAGGTTGTCGGCGAGACCCATGTCGACGATCGTGTCGGCGCCGTCGCCC
>JBFKOW010000214.1:0-5084 GCA_041628615.1 Paracoccaceae bacterium
GGGTGGAACTGACGCCGACCTGCGCCGGGCGCAGCAGCCGGTCATGCAGCTTGAAGCCAGTGGCGGAGATCTGGATGATCTCGCCGGCCTTGGTGCCGGGCAGCGGCGCCTCGAACATCGCCTGGTGCAGCTGCGGGTCGAACTTGTCGCCCACCTGCGGCTCGATCGGCTCGATCCCGTGCTTGCGGAACACGTTGACCAGTTCGCGCATGGTCAGGTCGATGCCTTCGAGCAAGGCGTCGGACACCTTGGTCTCGCCCTCGCCGGCCACCGCCAGCGCGCGGGACAGGTTGTCGTAGACCGGGAGCATGTCGCGCGCCAGCCGGGAGCCGCCATATTGTTCGGCCTCGCGGCGGTCGCGCTCGGCACGCTTGCGGGTGTTCTCGGCATCGGCGAGGGCGCGGACCCAGCGGTCCTTGTAGTCGTCCCGTTCGGCGGTCAGTTCGGCCACCACATCGGCTGCGACCGAATCGGCCGGCGCGTCGTCGTCGCCGACCACCGCGTCCGGGGCTTCGACGTCCCCGCGCAGTTCCGCCGCCACCTCTTCCATGAAGTCTCGCTCTGATTTCTGCTCTGCCGACATTCGACCTTCCCTAGCTCCGGTCCCCGATCACCCGACCCACCAACTGCGCGGTGTAGTCGACGATCGGCACGATACGCCCGTAGTTGAGCCGCGTGGGCCCGATGACGCCAACCGCGCCGATGATCTTTCGATCCGCGTTCATATATGGAGAGACCACCAAAGAGGAACCCGTAAGTGAGAAAAGCTTGTTCTCGCTTCCGATGAAGATGCGGACCCCCTCGCCGGCCTCGGCAAGATCGAGAAAATCCGCGATGTCGCGCTTGCGTTCGAGGTCGTCGAACAGGCGGCGAATGCGTTCCAGGCTCTCGGCGGTCTCGTCGTCGCCGATCAGGTTGCCCCGGCCACGGACGATCAGGCGCTCCGATTCGTCGCCCCGGTTCTCCCACACAGCGAGCCCGCTTTCGACGAGGTCCGCCGCCAGCGAATCGATCTCCTGCCGCCGGCTGGCGATCTCGCGGCGCATGATCCGGCCCAGTTCGGCCAGGGTGTGGCCCTCGGCCAGCGCGCTGACGAAGTTCGCCGCCTCGCGCATCGAGGACGGGGTATGTCCCGGCGGCGGGGTGAACACCCGGTTCTCCACGTGACCGTCGGTGAACACCAGAACGACCAACGCGCGATCCGGGGCCAGCGAGACGAACTCGACATGCTTCAGCGCCGAATCGTGCTTCGGGGCGAGCACCAGGCTGGCGCCGTGGGTGATTCCGGACAGCGCCGATCCGACCCGGTCGAGCAGGGTCTGCACATCGTCGGAATTGGAACTGAAGGTCTCGTCGATGCGGGCGCGGTCGGCGCCGTCGAGATCCCCCACCTCCAGCAGCCCGTCGACGAACATCCGCAGCCCGAGTTGCGTCGGAACCCGCCCGGCGCTGACATGCGGACTGCCCAGCAGGCCGAAATACTCCAGGTCCTGCATCACGTTCCGGATCGTCGCCGCGCTGACCTTCTCGGACATCGTGCGCGACAACGTGCGCGACCCGACCGGCGCGCCGCTGGCGAGGTAGCCCTCGACGACCCGGCGAAACACTTCGCGGGACCGTTCGTTCAGTTCGTCGAGGCTCGGCGTCACATCCGACATGGGCTTCGCGCTCTTGCGTTTGGGCGACCACAGTTAGATCGACGGGCGCGGCGGGGTCAATCGGGCTTGGATTTCGCCGGTTGGCCGCTTATCGGGGGTCTCCACACAGGAGGAACAGCAATGCGCCCATCGGGTCGAGATCTAGGCGAAATGCGCACCGTTTCAATCGAGACGGGGGTGACCAAGCACGCGGAAGGGTCCTGCCTGATCCGGATGGGGGACACCCACGTGCTGTGCACCGCGACGATCGAGGATCGCGTGCCGCCGTTCATCAAGGGGTCCGGGCTGGGCTGGGTGACCGCCGAATACGGGATGCTGCCCCGGTCCACCACAAGCCGCATGAGGCGCGAGGCCACCGCCGGCAAGCAGGGCGGAAGAACCGTTGAAATTCAACGGCTTATCGGTAGATCGCTGCGGGCCGGGACGGACCGGGTGGCGCTGGGCGAACGGCAGATCACCGTCGACTGCGACGTGATCCAGGCCGACGGCGGCACCCGCTGCGCCGCGATCACCGGCGGCTGGGTGGCGCTCAAGCTGGCGGCGCAGAAACTGATCGCCGCCGGCGACGTGCGGCACGACCCGTTCGAGACCCCGGTCACCGCGATCAGCTGCGGGATCTATGCCGGGCAGCCGGTGGTGGACCTCGATTACCCCGAGGACAGCGAAGCCGGGGTCGATGGCAATTTCGTGATGACCGGGGAACGGCTGATCGAGCTGCAGATGTCGGCCGAAGGCAGCACCTTCAGCACCGAGCAGTTCCTCGATCTGCTGGGGCTCGCCCGGTCGGCCTGCGACGCGCTGTCGGCGCGGCAGCGGGAGGCGGTCGGCGGATGACGCGGCGGTTCGACGGGGACCGGCTTGTCGTCGCGACCCACAACATCGGCAAGCTGGAAGAGATCGAGGCGCTCCTTGCGCCGTTCGGGATCGCGGTCAGTTCCAACCGGGATCACGCCCTGCCCGAGCCCGAGGAAACCGAGACCAGCTTCGTCGGCAACGCCCGGATCAAGGCGCGGGCGGCGGTCGCGGCGACGGGCCTGCCGGCGCTGGCCGACGACAGCGGCATCGAGATCGACGGCCTCGGCGGCGCCCCCGGCATCCATACCGCCGACTGGGCGGAAACCGGCAAGGGCCGCGATTTCGTGATGGCGATGACCCGGGCCTGGACCGAACTGGAGCGGGCCGGCGCGCCCGAGCCCCGGACCGCCCGGTTCCGCTGCGCGCTGGTCCTCGGCTGGCCCGATGGCCACGACGAGGTGTTCGAAGGCGTCCTGCCTGGCCGGATCGTCTGGCCGATGCGGGGCAGCCAGGGACACGGCTACGACCCGATCTTCATGCCGGACGGGTACGACGTGACGTTGGGCGAGATGAACCGCTGGGCGAAGAACCGGATCAGCCACCGCGGCCGGGCCTTCGAGAAACTCGTGGCGGGCTGCTTTGCCTGACCCCTGGCAGGAGGCCGGCTTCGGACTTTACGTCCACTGGCCGTTTTGCCAGTCGAAATGCCCCTACTGCGACTTCAATTCCCACGTCGTGCCGCAGGTTGACCAGGCCCGGTGGCGCGACGCGCTCTGCCGCGAGATCCGGCGCTACGCCGACCTGACGCCGGGCCGGGTGCTGCGGTCGGTCTTCTTCGGCGGCGGCACACCCAGCCTGATGACGGTCGACACGGTGTCCGCGGTGCTCGACGCCACGCGGGGTGCCTGGACCGCGGCCAACGACATCGAGATCACGCTCGAAGCGAACCCCTCCTCGGTCGAGGCCGAACGTTTCGCCGGCTACCGCGCCGCCGGCGTGAACCGCATCTCGATCGGGGTGCAGGCGCTGAACGACCCCGACCTGCGGCGGCTCGGTCGGCTGCACAGCGTGTCTGAGGCCGAGCGGGCCATCTCCCTCGCCCGCGACACGTTCGAAAGAGTCAGTCTCGACCTGATCTATGCCCGGCAGGACCAGACGCCCGAGGCCTGGGCCGCCGAACTCGACCGCGCGCTGGGCTTCGGGCTCGACCACTATGCGCTTTACCAGCTGACCATCGAGGACGGCACGGTGTTCCGGGACCGGTTGCTGCGGGGCCAGCTGCGGGGGCTGCCGGACGAGGACCGGGCCGTCGCGCTCTGGGACATCACGCAGGAGCGGTGCGCGGCGGCGGGCCTGCCCGCCTATGAGGTCTCCAATCACGCGCGGCCCGGCGCGGACTCGCGGCACAACATGATCTACTGGCAGTCCGGGGACTGGGCCGGCGTCGGCCCAGGCGCTCATGGTCGCCTCACGCTCGATGGCCAGCGGATCGCGACGGCGGCGGAGCGAGCCCCCGGCAAATGGTTAGCGGCGGTCGAGGCGGGCGCGGATCCCGCAAGCCGCGACAGGCTCGGCCCCTCCGAGCGGCGGGACGAACTGGTGATGATGGCGCTCAGGACCGGGGCCGGGCTCAGCCTCGCCCGGCTGGAGCAGGACAGCGCCGGGCTGCCGCCGCTGCGAACGGAACCGCTGATCGAGGCCGGGCTGATCGAGATCACCGGCGACAGGCTGCGGACCACGGCCGCCGGGCGGGTGCTTCTGAACGCGGTTCTGGCCGAACTTCTGCCGGATTAGTCCCGCGACAGGTGGCGCAGCAGATCGTCGAGCTGGGCCAGCGACCTGTAACGCAGGGTCACCGATCCGGTCTCGGATCCGGCATCGTGGTCGATGGACACCGCCATACCGAGATGCGCGGCAAGGTCGGATTCGATCTGCCGGGTATCGGCGTCCTTGGTCGGCGCCTTGGGCGTCGGCCGGGTCTTGCCGCCCGCCGGCTTGCGGGTCAAGTTCTCGGCCTCCCGCACCGATAGCTTGCGGGACACGATCTGCCGCGCGAGGTCCAGCGCGTCGTCACGGCCCACAAGGGCGCGGGCGTGGCCGGCGGTCAGTTCGCCGGAGGTGACCATTGCGCGCACCGGCTCGGGAAGCGTCAGCAGCCGCAGCAGGTTCGCGATGTGGCTGCGGCTCTTGCCGAGAGCCTGGGCGACCTGCTCCTGGGTATGGCCGAACCGTTCCATCAACTGGTGATAGCCCTGCGCCTCGTCGATCGCGTTGAGGTCCGCGCGCTGGATGTTCTCGATGATCGCGACTTCGAGGACTTCCGAATCGGTGAAGTCGCGCAGGATGACCGGCAGTTCGTGCAGCCGGGCGATCTGCGCGGCGCGCCAGCGACGCTCCCCGGCGACGATCTGGAACGCGTCGGGGCGGGCCGGATCGGGGCGGACGATCAGCGGCTGGATGACCCCCTTCTCGCGGATCGAGGCGGCCAGCTCGTTGAGGGCGTCGTCGGAGAAACTCCGGCGGGGCTGATCCGGGTTCGGGTGGATGCGGTCGATCGGGATCAGCCGGTCGGCCGGGCGTGGCTCGGCCGGCCGTTCCGGCGATTCGGCGGGCGACACATCGGCCATCAAC
>JBFKOW010000215.1:0-5043 GCA_041628615.1 Paracoccaceae bacterium
ACTGGCGCGCCGCCGGCCGGCTGTCGGACTGGCTTGCGGGCCGGGGCCGGATCGGCATCGGCGGCGTCGACACCCGGGCGCTGACCCGCGCGATCCGGCAGCAGGGCGCGCCGCACGTGGCGCTGGCCCATGACCCCGACGGCCGGTTCGACCTCGACGCGCTGCTGGCGGCGGCGAGGGGGTTCAAGGGGCTGGTGGGCCGGGACCTCGCCCGCGACGTGACCTGCGCCCAGTCCTACCGCTGGGACGAGACCCGCTGGGCCTGGCCGGATGGCTTCGGCCGGCAGGAGGCGCCCCGGCACCGGGTTGTCGCGGTGGACTACGGCGCCAAGCGCAACATCCTGCGCTGCCTCGCCTCGGCGGGCTGCGACGTCACCGTGCTGCCCGCCACTGCCACCGCCGACGAGGTGCTGGCCCATGATCCGGACGGGCTGTTCCTGTCCAACGGCCCCGGCGATCCGGCGGCGACCGGCGCCTACGCGGTGCCGATGATCCGCGAGATCCTCGACCGCACCGACCTGCCGGTCTTCGGCATCTGCCTCGGTCATCAGATGCTGGCGCTGGCCCTCGGCGCGCGGACGGTGAAGATGAACCACGGCCACCACGGCGCCAACCACCCGGTGAAGGACCTCGAGACCGGCAAGGTCGAGATCACCTCGATGAACCACGGCTTCACCGTCGATGCCCAGACCCTGCCCGCCGGCGTGATCGAGACCCATGTGAGCCTGTTCGACGGCTCCAACTGCGGCATCCGCGCCGCCGACCGGCCGGTCTACTCGGTGCAGTATCACCCCGAGGCGAGCCCCGGCCCGCAGGACAGCTACTACCTGTTCGAACGTTTCGCCGACGCGATGGCCGCCCGGGCCGCCCAGCCCGCCTGACCCGGTCCCGAGGCGCGGCCGCGCCGGGGCGGTGCCGTCTCGGCCTTAACCACCGTTAACGCGGCATTAACCTCGTTTGCCCATGCTCCGGCCCCGGGACCCTGCCCGCGACGACGGGGGCGAGGAGATGGCAGAACCAACGGACGGACCCGCCGCGCGCGCCGCGGTGCCGCTGCGCGGACAGCGCGGCATCGATCCCGTTGGCCGGGCGCTGGTCCGGCGCGGGCTGCTCGGCTCGCGCAGCCTGTTCGAGGCCGAGGCCCGGGTCCAGCGCGCCGAGGTCCGGCTGCCGGACGCGCTGCGGCTGGCCTTCGCGGTGCCCGAGGAGGATATCGCCGCCGCGGTGGCCGAGGTCGCCCGCACCCGGCTGATCGACCCTCTGGTCCGGCCGCCGGACCCGGCGCTGATCCGCCGGGTCGGGGCCGCGGCCTGCGCGCGGCTCGGGGTGCTGCCATGGCGGCGGGCGGGCGGCAGCACGGTGGTGCTGACCTCCCGGCCCGACGAGATCGTCCGGCACGAGGCCGAACTGGCCGCCGCGCTCGGACCGATCTCGGTCGCGGTGGCCACCGAGCGCCAGATCACCGCGGCGCTGCAGCGCCACGCCGCCCGCGATCTCGCCGCCGCCGCCGAGGTGCGGCTGGACGAGGGCCTCAGTTCGCGCGGCTGGCAGCGCAGCGGGGCGCTCTGGCTCTTCATCGGGCTGGTGCTCGGCGTCGCCGCCGCGTTCGCCGCCGCGCCACGGGCGACCTTCCTCGTGCTGGCGGTCTGGGCGGTGGCGACGCTGGCGCTGTCCACCGCGCTGAAGGTGGCGGCCTTCGCCGCGGTGCTGCGGCAGCCCCGCGGCGGCTCCCCGAAGGCCACCGCCTTGCCGCTGCGGCTGCCCACGGTGACGATCCTCGTGCCGCTCTACCGCGAGAAGGCGATCGCCGCACACCTGCTGGCCCGGCTGCAGGCGCTGGACTACCCGCAGGAACTGCTCGACATCTGCCTGATCCTCGAACAGGACGACGTGCTGACCCGGGCCACCATCGCCGGAACCGAGCTGCCGCCCTGGATCCGGACCTTCACCGTGCCGCGCGGCAGCGTGAAGACCAAGCCGCGGGCGCTGAACTACGCGCTCGATTTCGCCCGCGGCTCGATCGTCGGGGTCTACGACGCCGAGGACGCCCCCGCCCCCGACCAGATCCGCAAGGTGGTGGCCCGGTTCGCCGCCGCCCCGCCGCAGGTCGCCTGCCTGCAGGGCATCCTCGACTACTACAATTCGCGGGCGAACTGGCTGTCGCGGTGCTTCACGCTGGAATACGCCACCTGGTTCCGGATCATGCTGCCCGGGCTGGCACGGATGGGGCTGGTGGTGCCGCTGGGCGGGACCACCCTGTTCTTCCGCCGCGCGGTGCTGGAGGAACTGGGCGGCTGGGACGCCCACAACGTGACCGAGGACGCCGACCTCGGGCTGCGGCTCGCCCGCGCCGGCTACCGCACCGAACTGCTGCACACGGTCACCGAGGAAGAGGCCAATTGCCGCCCCTGGCCCTGGATCAAGCAGCGGTCGCGCTGGCTCAAGGGCTACGCGATCACCTACGGGGTGCACATGCGGCGGCCGCTGCGGCTGCTGCGGGAACTGGGCTGGTGGCGCTTCGCCGGGGTGCAGGTGCTGTTCGCCGGAACCCTGTCGCAATTCGTGCTGGCGCCGGTGCTGTGGTCGTTCTGGAGCTTCCCGCTGGGCCTGACCCACCCGCTCGAAGGGGTTTTCGGGATGCCGGTGATCATCGTGCTCGGCACGCTGTTCGTGGCTTCCGAACTGGTCAACGTCGCGGTGGCGGCGGTGGCGGTGCAGCGGGCGGGCAAGCCGGCGCTGATGGTCTGGGCGCCGACGCTGCACGCCTATTTCCCGCTCGCCGCCGTGGCCTGCTACCGGGGGCTGGCGGAACTCGCCTTCCGGCCCTTCTACTGGGACAAGACCGACCACGGCCTGTTCCTGCCGGGGCGCAACGGCACCGGGACTGCGCGGCCGGGACGGGCGGCCGCTACTCCGCCGCCTCCACCGACTCCGCGTCAAGACGAAGCCGGGTGACGAAGGCCTTGGAAATGTGCTCCTTCAGCGCGGTGTAGGCCGCGTCGCCGTTGCCGGACTCGATCGCCTCGACGATGGCGCCATGCTCGCGCAGGGTGTCCTCGCCGCGCCCCGCCACCGCGATCGAGGTCGAGGCCAGCAGCGCCATCGACCGGTGCACCAAATCGAGCTGCTGCACCAGGAAGCGGTTGTGGCTGGCCAGGTGGATCTGCCGGTGAAAGCGCCGGTTGGCCCGCGACAGCGCCTCCGGGTCGTTCACCAGCGCCTTGTCGGCCTCGAACATCTCGCGCAGCAGCCGGATCTCCTCGGCGGTGCCGTGGCGGGCGGCGAGCCGGGCCGCCAGACCCTCGAGTTCACCGCGCACGACGTAGAGTTCGGAGAGCTGGTTGTGGTCCAGCGAGGCGACGATCAGCGACCGCCCGTCGCGGGCCAGCAGCGACTGGGTCTCGAGCCGCTGCAGCGCCTCGCGGATCGGCGTCCGGCTGACCCCGAAGCGATCGGCCAGTTCGCTTTCGACCAGGCGGTCGCCGGGCTTGTAGACACCGGTGTCGATCGCCTCGAGGATCAGCGTGTAGGCGTCCCGGGGCGTTGATCTGGGGTCGGGGAGGTCGGGCTTGCCGCGCATGGGCCGATCCTACGCCGCGACCGGCCGCGCAGGCAAGCGCGCCCGTTGCGGCGGCGCGCGCGCCAGGCTAACCGGGCGGCATGGTGGCCGCGTCCTTTTCCCATGTCCGCGTCTGGGTCTTCGACCTCGACAACACGCTCTACCCGCCCGAGGCGCGGCTGTTCGAGCAGATCGACGCCCGCATGGCGGCCTACGTCTCGGCGGCGCTGGGGATCGGGCTCGACGAGGCGGACCGGCTGCGGGAGGACTACTGGCGGCGCTACGGCACCACGCTGGCCGGACTGATGGCCGAGCACGGGCTCGACCCCGCTCCCTATCTCGACGACGTGCACCGGATCGACCTCGGCGGGCTCGCCGCCGACCCGGCGCTGGCCGCCGCCATCGCCGCCCTGCCCGGCCGGCGGATCGTCTACACCAACGGATCGCGGCCCTATGCCCTGCGGGTGCTGGCCGCGCGCGGGCTTGGCGGAGCCTTCGACGCGGTCTACGGGGTCGAGCACGCGGGCTACCGGCCGAAGCCGCAACAGGGCGCCTTCGAGGCGGTCTTCGCGCTCGACGGGACCGATCCCGCCCGGGGCGCGATGTTCGAGGACGATCCGCGCAACCTCGCCGCGCCGCACGCGATGGGGATGCGGACCGTGCTGGTGGGGCCCACGCCGCACGCCGCCGAGCACATCCACCACCACACCAGCGATCTCGCGGCCTTCTTGTCGCAGCTTGCCTGAGCCGGCTTTCCGGCCGGGCGGCGCGGGCCTACCTTGCCGGCCATGACCGATGAAACGGATATCCTGATCGCCGGCGGCGGCGTCGCGGGGCTGAGCGCGGCGGCGGCCTTCGGCGCGGCCGGGTTCCGGGTGACCTGCGTCGACCCGGCGCCGCCGGTCACCGATGCCGGGGCCGACGGGGCCGACCTCAGGACCACCGCCTTCCTGCAGCCGGCGCAGGCGCTGCTGGCCGAGGCCGGGCTCTGGGACCGGCTCGCGCCCCATGCCTCGGACCTGCGGGTGATGCGGATCGTCGACGCCGGCGGCGAGAGCGCCGAGGCGCGGGTCAGCCGCGACTTCGACGCCGCCGACCTCGGCGACGCGCCGTTCGGGTGGAACCTGCCCAACTGGCTGCTCAGGCGCGAGATGGTCGCCCGGCTGGCCGACCTGCCGAACGTCGATTTCCGGCCCGGAACCGGGTTCGCCGGGCTGACGCCGCGCTCGGAGGCGGCGCTGGTGCGGCTGTCGGACGGTAGCCGGGTGGCGGCGCGGCTGCTGGTCGGGGCCGATGGCCGGGACAGCGCGGTGCGGGCGGCGCTGGGGATATCGGCACGGACCCTGCGCTATGGCCAGAAGGCGGTGACCTTCGCGGTCACCCACGACGCGCCGCATGACGGCGTCTCGACCGAGATCCACCGCTCCGGCGGCCCCTTCACCCTCGTCCCCCTGCCCGATCACGACGGGCGGCCCTGCTCGGCC
>JBFKOW010000216.1:0-5036 GCA_041628615.1 Paracoccaceae bacterium
CTTTCGGCACCTATGACGCGATGGATTTCTGGCAGCGCACGGTTTTCTGGAGCCTCGACATCCTCGGCGGGCTGCTGATCATCGTGCCGGTGGTGCACGTGGTCTATCACAGCCGGATCTTGCGCCGGATCCCGCCGCTGCCGCGATTCGTTCTTGGGGTCGCCTTCGGTGCGATCCCGGCGGCCGCCTTCATCACCGTCCTCTACGGGTCGGTGGGAACCGACCTCGAGATCTCGACCCCCTACCCGCTCCTGTTCGTGCAGGTGACGGTGTTCTCGACCATCCTGTTGCTGACCGAATACGTCCTCTGGCCGGCGGTGTTCGGCGGGTCCAGATCCCGGGCGCGCGCCGCCTCTGCCGACGACGGTGCCGGCATGGGTCCGAGCTTGGGCGTCCACGTCTCCGCCGACCTCAGCCCGCCGCCCGACACCCCGGACGGGCCGGTTGCGGAGAGGGCGGCACCCGTTCCGCACCGGGTCCGGCTGATCGAGCGTCTGCCGGCAGAGCTGCGGGGCGCCGAGATCCTGTCGATCTCGATGCAGGACCACTATGCCGAAGTCAGCACCACGGCGGGCAAGACGATGCTGCTGATGCGCCTCAGCGACGCGATCGACCTGCTCGACGGCATGCCCGGCGCCCAGATCCACCGATCGCACTGGGCGGCGCGGGGCGCTGTCGTGGCGATCGAGAAGGCCGGGCGGCGGCACGAGGTCGTGCTCGGCGACGGCCGCCGGCTGCCCATCGGCGCCACCCATCTCGCCGTGGCGCGGCAGGTCTTTCCGGTCGACGGATAGCCGCACCGATCGGCTGCTCTTCGGCGCGCGGCGGCCAAGAGCGCGGGCCGGGCGCGTTCAGGTCGCAGCGCCGCTCCGAAGCGCGGGGAGCCCGATCCCGGTGGCCTCGAACCCGCCATCGGCGGCGATCACCTGCCCGGTGACGTAGCTGGCGGTGTCCGAGGCGAGGAAACCGATCACCGCCGCGATCTCGGCCTCGCTGCCGTAGCGGCCGAGCGGGATCGCGTCGTGGTAGGCGTCGACGATGTCGGGCGTGTGCACCGCCATCGCCAGTTTCGTCCGCACCGGGCCGGGACAGACGCAGTTGGCCCGGATGCCGTGTTCGCCCAGCTCCACCGCCTGTTGCCGGGTCAGTGCGATCACCGCCGCCTTCGATGTGCCGTAGGCCACCCGCAGGGTCGATGCCCGCAGCCCCGAGATCGAGGCGATGTTGACGATGCAGCCCCGGCTGGCCCGGAGCGCCGGGATCGCGGCCTGTGAACAGAGGAACACCCCGTCCAGGTTTGTCTCCATCACCGTGCGCCAGCGGTCGAAGCTGGTCTCCGCGATGGGCCCGAAATCGGCCACCCCGGCGTTGTTCACCAAGGCGTCGATCCGTCCGAAGCGGTTCAGCGTGGCGGCGATCATCGCCTCCACCGCCGCCGGGTCCGAGATGTCGTGTTCGAGGGGCAGGGCATCGGGCAGCGCCGCGGCCGCCGAGGCCAGTTCCGGGCCGTCCCGGTCGACCATCGCGACCTGCCAGCCGAGCGACAGGAAATGCCGCGCGGTGGCAAGCCCGATGCCGCGCGCCGCGCCGGTGACAAGTGCGATCTTCATGGCCCCTCCGGTTCGCCCCTGCCGCAGCACCCTACGGCGCACCGGCGCGAAGGAAAGCCCCGAACGCGGGCGCGAACGAAAACGGGGGGCCGCGTTGGCCCCCCGTTCGATCCGGTCGTGCGGACCGTGCCGCGGATCAGCTTTCCGGCGGCAGGATCACGGCGTCGATGACGTGGATCACGCCATTCGAGGCCTCGATGTCGGCGGCAACGACGGTGGCGTCGTTGATCTTGACCGCATCGCCCAGGCCCACGGTGATCTCGGCGCCGTTCACGGTCGCCGCCATCATGCCGTCGCTGAGGTCGGTCGACATGACCTTGCCGGCCACGACGTGGTAGGTGAGGATCGCGGCCAGCGCCTCGGGATCGGCCAGCAGGCCCTCGACGGTGCCCTCGGGCAGCGCGGCGAAGGCTTCGTCGGTCGGCGCGAAGACGGTGAACGGGCCTTCGCCCTTCAGCGTGTCGACCAGGCCGGCGGCCTCGGCCGCGGCCAGCAGCGTGGTGAAGTTGCCCGCCTCGGCGGCGGTGTCGACGATGTCCTTGGCGTGGCCGCCGGCGAAGACCGCGGTGGAAGCCGCAAGGCCGGCCACTGCCGTCACTGCGAAGAACGTTCTGCGAAGCATGTCAGTCTCCTGTTGAAAACAAGCAATGCCGTTGCTGGCATCGGTGGTTTTTACGCGCGGCGCGCCGAATGGATGCACGGGGGAATCCGCCGACCGGACTTGACCGGCGGGGCGCCGCCGCTAAGCCGGCCGGCACTGCGGTTTCCAATCACAACAACGTCAGCCGCCGTGACCGCGCCGTGGGTCAACACGCCGGATTCAGTGGAAAACGGGATGTCGAAGCGGAGAACGTCGCCCCGGCCGCAGGTTACATCCCGCTGACCCCATCGTGAGACCCATTTCGGCGCGCCGCCTTATATAGAGAGCGGACATCGCACGCTCAGACCACTGCCGACGGAGTCTCGCATGGCGCATCGCTGGACCAACGACCTGACCCGGGACGACGTGACCCCGAAGGCCCTTTGGCTGAACCGCCGCCAGATCGTCGCCGGTCTGGGTCTCGGCGCTGTCGGGGGGCCGGCAATGGGCTATACCCCCGATCCGTCCCTGGAGCCGAACAGCTTCGAGGAGATCACCTCTTACAACAACTTCTACGAGTTCGGCACCGGCAAGGACGATCCGGCCCGGAACGCCGGCGCGCTGGTGACCGAGCCCTGGTCGATCACCGTGGACGGGTTGGTCGACAATCCCGGCGACTATTCCCTTGCGGACCTGATCGGCGGGCTCACGGTGGAGGAACGGATCTACCGCTTCCGCTGTGTCGAGGCGTGGTCGATGGTGATTCCGTGGAATGGCATCGAATTGGCCGACATCCTGAACCGGGTCGGGGTGCAGGACGGCGCGCGTTATGTCGCCTTCGAGACCGTCGTCCAGCCGGAGAACATGATCGGCGTCCGCCGCCGGGTGCTCGACTTCCCTTATGTCGAGGGGCTGCGGCTGGACGAGGCGATGCATCCGCTGACCCTGATGGCCACAGGGATCTACGGCGAGCCCATGCCCAAGCAGAACGGCGCGCCGATCCGGCTGGTGGTGCCGTGGAAGTACGGTTTCAAGTCGATCAAGTCGATCGTCCGGATCAGCCTGACTGCCGACGAGCCGCCGACGAGCTGGAACAAGGCGAACGCCCGCGAATATGGCTTCTACTCCAACGTGAACCCGACGGTGGATCACCCGCGCTGGAGCCAGGCGACCGAACGGCGCATCGGCGGCGGCCTGTTCGCCGCCCGGCAGGACACGCTGATGTTCAACGGCTACGACGAGGTGGCCGGGCTCTACGAGGGCATGGACCTGTCGGTCCATTACTGACGCCATGGCCGCGCCCGCCGACATCATCCTCCGGTCCGAACTGACCTGCCCGCGGTGCGGGCACGTTTCGGTGGAGACGATGCCGACCGACACCTGCCGGTTCTTCCACGACTGTGCCGCCTGCGGCGCCCTGCTGCGCCCGAAGCCGGGGGACTGCTGCGTCTTCTGTTCCTTCGGCAGCGTGCCCTGCCCGCCGGTGCAGGCAGGGGAGGGCTGCTGCTGATGGACCTGGTGCAGCGGGTGAACGGCGGCCTGCGCCGCGTACCGGCGTGGCCTCTCTATATAGTGGGGGCGGGGTATGCCGGCTGGCTGTTCTGGCTCGGCGCGACCGGCGGACTCGGCGTGGAGCCGATCGACGCCCTCGAACATGCCTATGGCGAGGTGGCGCTGCAGCTCATCATCGCCGGGCTGTGCGTCACGCCGCTGCGGCGTTGGACCGGGCTGAACCTGGTGAAGTTCCGCCGCGCGATCGGGCTGCTCGCCTTCTTCTTCGTGCTCGCGCATTTCCTCGTCTGGGCGGTGCTCGACGTGCAGAGCCTGGGCCGGGTCTGGGCGGACATCCTGAAGCGGCCCTACGTGACGCTGGGCATGGCGGGATTCGTGCTGATGATTCCGCTGGCGCTCACATCGAACGACCTGAGCCTGCGCCGGATGGGCGGCGCCGCCTGGCGGCGGCTGCACTGGCTGACCTGCCCGATTGCGGTTCTGGGCGGTCTGCACTTCGTCTGGCTGGTGAAGGGATTCCAGTTGGAGCCGCTGATCTACCTCGCGGTGATCGTCGGACTTCTGGCGACTCGGATGCGATTCACCCGCCGGCGAGTCGTGCGGGCCGCCTGAGTCCCGGTCCCCTTGGGGGACGAGCGGGAGAATCCGCAATATCTGGTAGAGCGGTGGCGAGTCGGGTTCGGATTCGCCTGTGCCGGACGCATTTCAGGCCGCGCCGCTGCCGGAAATCTTTGCTTACATGTTTGATTTTAATGGAGAAAACATGTTTCTGACAAAAAATGCGCTTTCTGCGAAAAAAGCCCTTGCGGACCCCAGACCCAATCCGTAAATACCCCCTCACCGACGCGGCGGACACGCCACGGCGGGGCGCCAGACGGGCCAGCGGTTACGACCAAGGTGACGAGGCGGAACAACATCAGAGGCAGTTGAGGCGGGGGCGCGCCAGAAGATAAAGGCGCATCACTGTCGATTTTGTCTCTACGCTCTTTGAAATCGCGAGTAACTGAAGAGATATGTGGGCGGCGCTGGTCCATTCGATGGATCAACCGACGCACATATCTGGCTCCTAGACCTTCGGGTCGATGATGGAGTGTCAGCTTCACTGTTTGTCGGATCCGTCCTTCATGGACGATCTGCAAACAGAGACGGACCCGATCCTAGCCGGTCGGGTACGATGTGCAGAGGTTCGAACGTCAAGGTTAGGCTGGCAACAGCCTTTCAACTTGAGAGTTTGATCCTGGCTCAGAACGAACGCTGGCGGCAGGCCTAACACATGCAAGTCGAGCGCACCTTCGGGTGAGCGGCGAACGGGTGAGTAACGCGTGGGAACGTGC
>JBFKOW010000217.1:0-5029 GCA_041628615.1 Paracoccaceae bacterium
GCCGAGATCGCGCCCATCGCCTCGATCTACCTCGCGGTCTGGGTGGCGATCGGCGGGCGGGGCCGGCTTTATGGCGCGGTGATCGGCGCGGCCTTCGTGTCCTTGCTGTCGACCTGGTTCACCGGCGGGCAGGCCCCGGACATCAACCTCGGCTTCTACACCATCCAGTGGGTGGACTGGTGGACGGTGCTGCTGGGCCTCAGCTTCGTCGCGGTCACGCTGTTCGCGCCGAAGGGGATCGGCGGCCTGTTCGACCTGATCGCCGACCGCCGCCAGCCCGACCGGCACGGCGCCGATCTCGGCCCCGATCCGGGCGCGCTGCGCGAGAAGGAGGCCAGCGAATGACCACGCTGCTCGAAGTGTCCGGCGTGTCGGTGTCCTTCGACGGGTTCAAGGCGATCAACAACCTGTCGTTCCAGATCGCCGAGCGCGAGTTGCGCGCCGTCATCGGCCCGAACGGCGCCGGCAAGACCACCTTCATGGACATCATCACCGGCAAGACCCGCCCCGACAGCGGCCGGGTGGTCTATGGCGAAAGGGCGGTGTCGCTGTTGTCGATGTCGGAAAGCCGGATCGCCCAGATGGGGGTGGGCCGCAAGTTCCAGCGCCCCACCGTGTTCGAGGACCAGAGCGTCGCCGACAACCTGATGATGGCGCTGCGCAAGGAGCGCGGGCCGCTCGCCGTGCTGCTGTTCCGGCCCTCGGCCGGGGACCGGGCGCGGGTCGCGGAACTGGCCGCCGAGATCGGGCTGGAGGGCGCGCTCGACCGCAAGGCGGGGGTGCTGAGCCACGGCCAGAAGCAGTGGCTGGAGATCGGCATGCTGCTGGCGCAGGAGCCGCGCCTGCTGCTGGTCGACGAGCCCGCCGCCGGGATGACGCCCTCGGAACGCGAGCACACCACCGACCTGCTGCGCGAGGCGGCGAAGACCCGCGCCGTGGTGGTGGTCGAACACGACATGGAATTCGTCCGCCGGCTGGGCTGCAAGGTCACGGTGCTGCACGAGGGATCGGTTCTCGCCGAGGGCTCGATCGACCACGTGACGGCGGACCAAAGGGTGATCGAGGTCTATCTTGGGCGCTGAACTTCTGAGGCTGGAGGGGCTGACGCTGCATTACGGCGGCAGCCGGATCCTCAACGGCATCGACCTGACCGCGCGGGTCGGCGAGGTGACCTGCGTGATGGGCACCAACGGGGTGGGCAAGACCAGCCTGCTCAAGGCGATTTCGGGGACCCATCCGCATTCCGGCGGCCGCTACACGCTCGACGGCGAGGAGATCCGCCGCGCCCCGGCCCATGTCCTCGCCCGCAAGGGGGTGGGCTATGTCCCGCAGGGCCGGGACATCTTCCCGCTCCTGACCGTGCGCGAGAACCTCGAGACCGGCTTCGCCTGCCTGCCGAGGTCCGAGCACCGGATCCCGGACGAGATCTTCGAGCTGTTCCCGATCCTGAAGGACTTCCTGGGCCGCCGGGGCGGCGACCTGTCGGGCGGGCAGCAGCAGCAGCTTGCCATCGCCCGCGCCCTGATCGCCCGGCCGAAGCTGTTGCTGCTGGACGAGCCGACCGAGGGCATCCAGCCCAACATCATCCAGCAGATCGGCCGGGTCATCGCCCACCTGCGGCAGACCGCCGACATGGCGATCGTGCTGGTCGAGCAGTATTTCAGCTTCGCCTACGATCTTGGCGACGTGTTCCACGTGGTCGAGCGCGGTGCGGTCAAGCTGAGCGGGCGCAAGGCCGATCTGGACCGCGACGCGCTGCTGGCCGGCGTGTCGGTCTGAGGCGGGGCAGGGCGGCGGCCGGTCCCGTCAGGCCGGCACCGGCCGCTGGCATCTGGCGCGGATGTGGGCGTCGATCCGGGCCGTCTGGCCGGCATCGGTCACGAGGCCCAGCTTGGTCCGCCGCCAGAGGAAATCCTCGGCCGTGCGGACCCATTCCCGGTCGATCGCCCAGTCCAGTTCGGCGGCGGTGACGGTGGCCCCGAAATCGGTGCCGAGGTCCGCCGCGGTCCGGGCGCCGGACAGCAGGGCGGCGGCCTCGGTGCCATAGGCCCGCGCCAGCCGCCGCGCCCAGTCGGCGTCGAGGAACGGGTGGTCGCGGCGCAGCCGGTCCACCAGGGCGTCGAAGCCGTCCACCGCGAAGTCGCCGCCGGGCAGCGGCGCGCCTGCGGTCCAGGCCGCGCCGTGCCGGGGCAGGTGGGGCGCGAGCCTGTCCAGCGCCGCCTCGGCCAGCCGCCGGTAGGTGGTGATCTTGCCGCCGAAGACGTGCAGCGCCGCGGCGCCGTTCTCGTCCCGGCCTTCGTCCAGCGACAGCACGTAGTCCCGCGTCGCCGCGGTCGCCGAACTGGCCCCGTCGTCGTAGAGCGGGCGCACCCCGCTGTAGGTCCAGACCACGTCCGCGGGCGTGACCGGGCGGTCGAAATACTGCGACGCGAAGGCCAGCAGGTAGTCGCGCTCGCCGTCGGTGCAGACCGGTTTCTGCGCCGGGTCGGCGTGGTCCCGGTCGGTGGTGCCGATCAGGGTGAAGTCCCGCTCGTAGGGAATCGCGAAGATGATCCGCCCGTCGGTGCCCTGGAAGAAGTAGCACTTGCCGTGGTCGAACAGACGCCGGGTGACGATGTGGCTGCCGCGGACCAGCCGGACCTTCTCGGACCTGTTCTGGCGCAGGGCGCTGCGGATCACGTCGCCGACCCAGGGCCCGGCGGCGTTGACGAGGGTGCGGGCGCGGACCTCGCGCTCGCCGTCGCCGTCGCCGCCGGCCAGCCGGATCGCCCAGCCGTCGCCGTCCCGCACCGCCGCGACGACGCGGGTCCGGGGCAGGATGTCGGCGCCGCGCGCCGCGGCGTCGCGGGCGTTGAGCACCACCAGCCGCGAATCCTCGACCCAGCAGTCCGAGTATTCGTAGGCGCGGCGGAAGGTCTTCTTGAGCGGCGCCCCGGCCGGGTCGCGCGCAAGATCGAGGGCGGCGGTGCCGGGCAGGATCCGCCGGCCGCCGAGGTGGTCGTAGATGAACAGGCCCAGCCGGATCAGCCAGGCCGGGCGGCGGCCCTTCATCCACGGCATCACCGCGGTCAGCAGCCGCGACGTGGGGGTGCCGCCCTCGAACCGCATGTCGGGATGGATCGGCAGCACGAAGCGCATCGGCCAGGCGATGTGCGGCATCGCCCGGAGCAGCACCTCGCGTTCGATCAGCGCTTCGCGCACCAGCCGGAACTCGAAGAACTCGAGGTAGCGCAGCCCGCCGTGGAACAGCTTGGTCGAGGAGGAGGAGGTGGCCGAGGCGAGGTCGTCCATCTCGGCCAGTCCGACCTTGAGCCCGCGGCCGGCGGCGTCCCGCGCGATGCCGCAGCCGTTCACGCCGCCGCCGATGACGAAGATGTCGTAGTTCGGGACGGATGCGGCGGCCGTGTCGTCGCGCATTCAGTGACCCGTTTCGGCCATCAGGATGCGGGTCCCGGAGCGCCGGGCGGCGGCGACGAAACGTTCCGGCGGGGCGGAATCGGTGACGAAGAAGTCCACCTCTCCGACGCTGCAGATCCGCACCGGGGCGTTGACCTCGAACTTGCTGGCATCGGCGACGAGGATCCGGGTGCGGGCGTTCTTGAGGATCGCGCGCGCCACCGACACCTCGCGGGCGTCGAAGTCCAGCACCGCGCCGTCGTCGTCGAGGCTCGAGGCGCCGATCACCGCGTAATCGACCTTGTAGCGCGAGATGAACTCCACCGCGTCGTCGCCGACCACCGCGCCGTCGCTTTGCCTCACGCGCCCGCCGACGAGCACGAGGTCCATCCCGGCGCGGCCCGAAAGCTGGGTGATGATGTTGATGTTGTTGGACATCACCATCAGCCCTTCGTGTTCGGCCAGCGCCAGCGCCACCTGTTCCGTCGTGGTGCCGATGTTGAGGGCGAGCGAGCAGTCGTTCGGGATCAGCGAGGCCGCGAGACTGCCGATCGCGGCCTTTTCCGGGCCCCGGTGCAGCCGCCGCTCGCGGTAGTCGCGGGTATTGACGCTGGCCAGCCGCCGCGCGCCGCCGTGGGTCCGTTTCAGCAGGCCCTGCCGGCCGAGGTCGCGCAGGTCCTGCCGGATGGTCTGGGTGGAGACGCCGAAGCGCGTGGCGAGGTCCTCGACCTCGACAGCCCCTTGCCTTCGCAACAGGACAAGGATCTCCTCATGCCGCGTGTGAACGTTCATGCGCCACCGCCTTCTCCCCGGCTGAACCGTAGCCGCACCGCCGGTCCTGTAAAGCGAAATGTTTTCGTTTGACTTTCACATTCGTTCGTTTACCAAGTTTTTCCCGGGGGAAACCCCGCAAAAATGAAACCAGGGAGGAAGACATGCGGAGCTATCTGCTATCCGCGGTGGCGATGTCTGCTATGGTGGCGGCGGGTCTGCCGGCCCATGCCGACATGGCCGCAGCGGAGAAATGGATCGACGAGGAGTTCCAGCCCTCGGCGCTGTCGCGCGACGAACAGCTGGCCGAGATGGAGTGGTTCATCCAGGCCGCCGAGCCGTTCCGGGGCATGGAGATCAACGTCCTTTCGGAGACGATCCCGACCCATACCTACGAATCCGAAGTCCTGACCAAGGCCTTCGAGGAGATCACCGGCATCAAGGTGAACCACCAGCTTCTGGGCGAGGGCGAAGTCGTCCAGGCGGTGCAGACCCAGATGCAGACCCAGCGCAACCTGTATGACGGCTACGTCAACGACAGCGACCTGATCGGCACCCATGCCCGTCTGCAGCTGGCCTACAACCTCAGCGACATGATGGCGGGCGACTGGGCCGGCGTCACCAACCCGGGGCTCGACCTCGCCGACTTCATCGGCGCCAGCTTCACCACCGGGCCCGACGGCAAGCTCTACCAGCTGCCCGACCAGCAGTTCGCCAACCTCTACTGGTTCCGCAAGGACTGGTTCGACCGCGAGGACCTGCAGGCGCAGTTCAAGGAGATCTACGGCTACGACCTCGGCGTGCCGGTCAACTGGTCGGCCTACGAGGACATCGCCGAGTTCTTCTCGGTGCACGTCAAGGA
>JBFKOW010000218.1:0-5026 GCA_041628615.1 Paracoccaceae bacterium
GGCGCGAGGGCGAGGCGATCGCGTTCTGCGCGCCGGACGAGGCCGACCTGCTCGCCGCCATCGAAAAGACCATGCGGATCGAGATCCCGGTGGCCAGCGGCCGCCGGCCCGCGATGCCCGAGACCGCCCCGAAGCCGCAGCGCAAGGGCAGCGGCCGGCGGCGCGGAAAGAAGGGCGGCAGCGGCTCGGGGTCCGGGCCGATTTCGGCGGTCGGCGGGTCCGGCGCGCAGGCCGGCACCGGCAAGCCCGGCCGCGCCCGGCCGCCGCGCCGGTCCGGCGCGTCGCGGCCCCGCCGCCGCGCCGCCTGACGCGGCACAGCGCGCGACATGCCATCCGGGGCCGCAAGACCGGCCCCGGAGCCGCACCGCGGCCTAGCCGCGCCGCACCGTCACCTTGCGGGCCGCCCGCTCGGGCTCGCTCCGCTTGGGCACGGTGATCGTCAGCACACCGTCCTTGAGGGCCGCGCCGACCTTGTCGACATCGGCATCGCCGGGCAGCCGGAACGACCGCCGGAAACTGCCATACTGGCGCTCGCTGAAATACCAGGTCTCGCCCTTCTCCTCGCGCTCGGTCCGCTTCTCGCCGGTCACGGTGACGACGCCCTCGTCCACCGTCAGCTCGATATCGGTCTCGGCCACGCCGGGCAGTTCCATCGAGATCCGGTAGGCGCTGTCGTCTGTCGAGGCATCCGACGCCGGCGACACCCAGTTCGCCAGACGGCTGCCGAAGCTGCGGAACGGCTCGTAAAGCGACGGCCAGAGGCCGTGCGACTGAGACGTTTCAACCATCATGATCCTCCAGTGTTCGGGTCCCGCGTTCCGCGCGCATGATACCCGATCGGACGGCCATTGGCCTTGACGGGGGTCAAGATCGCCGGTTCAACCAAGGAGACGCCGCGCTGTTGGCGCTAACGACGGACGGCCCCGCCCCCGAAGGCGGGCCAGAAAGGACGGCCGATGATCCTCGCCTGCGGAGAAGCCCTGATCGACATGCTGCCGCGGGAAAGCACCCGCGGCGAAGCCGCCTTCGCCCCCCATGCCGGCGGCGCGGTGTTCAACACCGCCGTGGCGCTGGGCCGGCTGGGCGTGCCCACCGGGTTCGTCTGCGGCCTGTCCACCGACATGTTCGGCGACATGCTGACCGCGAAGCTGGTCGAGGCCGGGGTCGACCTGGGCTTCGCGCCCCGGCTCGACCTGCCGACCACGCTGGCCTTCGTCACCCTCACCGACGGGCAGGCGCGCTATGCCTTCTTCGACGAGAACACCGCGCTGCGCGGCCTGACCCCGGACCATGTCGCCGGGGCCCGCGCCGAAGCCTACGTGTTCGGCTGCATCTCGCTGATCGGGTCGGGCTGCGGCGACACCTACGAGGCGCTGGCCACCCGAGCCGCCCCGGACAGCGTGATCCTGCTCGACCCGAACATCCGCGCCGGGTTCATCCGCGACGAGGCCCCCTACCGCGCCCGGCTCGACCGGATGATCGCGCTGGCCGACATCGTGAAGCTGTCCGACGAGGACCTGCACTGGCTGTCCGGGCCGGGCGACACCGGCGTCCTCGCCCGCGCGATCCTCGACAAGGGGCCGTCGCTGGTGTGCATCACCGAAGGCTCGAAGGGGGTCACCGGTTACCACGCCGGGGGCGCGGTCTTCGTGCCCGCCACCAAGGTCGAGGTGGTCGACACCGTGGGCGCGGGCGACACCTTCAACGCCGGGCTGCTGGCGCAGCTGCACGGCGCGGGCCTGCTGACCAAGGCCGCCATCGCCGGGCTGACCGAGGAACAGATCGCCGCCGCGCTGGGGCTCGGGGCGAGATGCGCCGGCATCGTCGTCGGCCGCGCCGGGGCCAACCCGCCCTGGGCGCACGAATTGTGAGGGCGCTGGTCCAGCGCGTCGCCGAGGCCAGCGTCTCGGTCGACGGCGCGGTGATCGGGCGCACCGGGCCGGGGCTGATGATCCTCGTCTGCGCGATGGCGGGCGATCCGCCGGACGCGCCCGAACGGATGGCGGCGAAGATCGCCAGGCTGCGCATCTTCCGCGACGCCGAGGGCCGGATGAACCGGTCCCTGCTCGACACCGGTGGCGGCGCGCTGGTGGTGTCGCAGTTCACGCTGGCCGCCGACACCTCGCGCGGGAACCGCCCCGGCTTCTCCACCGCCGCCCCGCCCGAGGCGGGCGAGGCCGCCTGCGAAGCCTTCGCCACCGCGCTCGCCGCCCTCGGACCGGCGGTCGAGACCGGCCGCTTCGGCGCCGACATGAAGGTCAGCCTGACCAACGACGGGCCGGTGACGATCTGGCTCGAGGTCTGAGACCCTAGCGCAGCGCGCCGCGCAGCAGCGAGACCGCGAACAGCGCCACAGCGGTGCAGACGATGGTCGGGCCGACCGGAGTGTCCGCCGCCACCGCCGCGCCCAGCCCGCCCAGCGCCGCCGCCGTGCCGGCCAGCGCCGACAGCGCCGCCATGCCCTCGGGGCTGCGCGCCAGTCCCCGCGCCGTGGCCGCCGGCACGATCAGCAGCGCGGTGATCAGCAGCGCCCCGACCACCCGGATCGCCACCGCCACCACCACCGCCATCAGCAGCGCCAGCAACAGCCGCTGCCGTCCTGGCCGGATCCCGGCGGCGATCGACAGGTCGGGGCTCAGCGTCGCGGCGAGCAGCGCCGACCAGTTCCACCACAGCAGCCCGGCGACGGTCGCCGCCCCGGCCCAGATCAGCCCGACCTCTGCCCAGGTGACGAACAGCACGTCGCCGAACAGGAACCCCTCGAGGTCCAGCCGGGCCCCGCCCGGGGCCAGCGCCACCCCCACCAGCCCCGCCGCCAGCGCGCCGTGGGACAGCACCCCGAGGCTGAGGTTGATCTCGCGGCCCTGGCCTTCGAGCCAGTGCAGCGCCAGCGCCATCGCCGCCGCAGCGGCCAGCACCCCGGCGACGATCGACACAGACAGGACCAGCGACAGCGCCACCCCGAGGATCGCCGCGTGGGCGGTGGCGTCGCCAAAATAGGCCATCCGCCGCCAGACCACGAAACAGCCCAGCAAGCTCGCCGCCAGCGCGGTGCCGAGGGCAGCGAGGCCCGCCCGGATCAGGAAGGGATCGATGTCCAAGGGTCTAGCCGTGGCTGTGGGGATCGTGGGGGTGGTCGTGGCGATGCCCGCGGTTTTCGTGGCCGTGGTGCCCGTGCCCGTGCGCGTGCCCGTGTCCGTGCCCGTGGGGATCGTGCGGCGCGGCCCCCGGCCGGTCATGGGCATGGTCGTGCCGGTGGCGATAGAGCGCCAGCGCCCCGCCGGTCCCGGACCCGAACAGCTCGCGGTAGGCCGGGGCGGCGCTGACCACCGCCGGGCTGCCCTCGCAGCAGACATGGCCGTTGAGGCAAACCACCCGGTTCGACGCGCTCATCACCACGTGCAGGTCGTGGCTGACCAGCAGGACGGCGCAGCCATGCACGTCGCGCAGGTGTTCGAGCTGGCGGTAGAAGGCGGCCGCGCCGGGCTGGTCGAGACCCTGGGTCGGTTCGTCGAGGATCAGCAAGTCCGGGTCGCCCAGCAGGGCGCGGGCCAGCATCGCGCGCTGGAACTGGCCGCCCGACAGCCCGGCGACGGGCCGGTCGGCAAGCTCGGCCGCCCCGGCCTCCTCCAGCGCAGCGGCGGCCGCGGCATCGCTCACCCGGCGCGGCAGGTCGAGGAACCGGCGCAGGGTCATCGGCAGCGTCGCGTCGATGGCGAGCTTCTGCGGCACGTAGCCGACCTTCAGCCCCGGCGCCCGGACGATCCGCCCGGCCGAGACCGGGACCGCGCCCAGCAGCGCCCGCACCAGCGTCGTCTTGCCCGAGCCGTTGGGGCCGACGAGGGTGACGATCTCGCCCCGGTCTATGCGGAAATCGACGCCGGTGAGGGCGGCCAGCGTGCCGTGCCGGACGCTCAGGCCGGTGGCTTCGACCAGCGGCGCGGTCATGCCCGGCCCTGGCAGGCGGGGCACAGGCCCTCGGCCTCGATCACGGTCTGCTCGATGGCGAATCCCGCCGCCGCCGCCGCCCCGGCCATCGGCGCGCGGGCCGCGGTCTCGGCGACCTTGTGGCAGGACCGGCAGATCATGAACGCCGGGTCGTGGACGGCGCCGGGATGGGCGCAGGCGACGAAGGCGTTCAGCCGCTCGATCCGGTGGGCAAAGCCGTTCTCGGTCAGGAAGGCCAGCGCCCGATAGGCCACTGGCGGCGCGGCCCCGTCGAGCCGCTCCAGCACCTCGTAGGCGCCAACCGCCTCGTGCGCCTCGAGCAGGATCGACAGCACCTGCCGGCGCACCGGGGTGAACCGCAAGCCCTTTTCCGCGCACACCCTTTCCGCCGCCGCCAGGGCGGTTGCGATGCAGGCCCGGTGGTCATGCCGGTCGAACCCGTGCGGCGCTTCGGCGGGACGGTCCGGTACGGACATCGAAGAACGAACCTTTCGCAGCGGATGCCGGTCGTTGACATCCTGTTATGTTATAACATAACAAGCCTACCGCATCCCAGACCCGGAGACAAGCCGCCGATGACCGCACCCAATCCCGTGACCCTCGCGCCGCGCCCCGCCGGCATCCTTGCCTCCGCCGCGACGGTGGCGGGACTCGCCGCCCTGCCCGCCGCCGCCGAACCGCCCCGCGTGGTCACCGACATCGCCCCGGTCCACAGCCTGACGGCGCGGCTGATGGCGGGGACCGGGGCGGAACCTCACCTCCTGCTGCCTGCCGCCGCCTCGCCGCACGATTTCGCCCTGCGGCCCTCGGACGCCGCCGCGCTGGCCGGGGCCGGGATCGTGGTCTGGGTGGGCGACGGGCTGACGCCCTGGCTGTCGGAACCGCTGGACGGCCTGTCGGGCGACCCGGTGCTGCTCGAACTGCTGGCGACCGGGGGCTGGACCCCGCTGCCCGCCCGCAAGGTCGAGGATTTCGGCCCCGCGATGGACGATGACGGGCACGGGCACGACGACGGCCACGATGGCGATCACGGGCACGACGACGATCACGGGCACGACGACGATCACGGGCACGACGA
>JBFKOW010000219.1:0-5020 GCA_041628615.1 Paracoccaceae bacterium
GCCGGGGCTTCGGCGGCCTCCGCAGCCTCGGGGGCGGCCGGTGCGGTCGGGGCCTCGGGCGGAGCCACCGGCTCGGGGCGCGACGTCAGGGCGTCGAACTCGGCCCCGGTGACGATCGACACCTCGGTGATCTCGAAATCGAGCGGGTCCGCGCCGAAACCCCAGCCCAGCAGCATGAACGCGATCAGGATCGCGTGGCCCGCGCTCGAGATATAGGTGCCGGGGGTCACCGCGGATGCCCTAGCCGTCCGACCCGTCGAACCGCGGGCCGCCGATATCGGTGACGAGGCCGATATTGTCGAACCCGGCGGCGTTCAGCGCCCCCATCACCTGCGCCACCCGGTCCCAGGGATTGGCGCCGTCGGCGCGCAGGTAGATCCGGTCGCTGCGGCGCTCCGCCGCGATCGCGGTCAGCTTCGCCACCAGTTCCGCCTCGGCGGTCTCGGTCTCCTGGATCAGGATCGCGCCCTCCGCGGTCAGGGTGACGGTCAGCGGCTCCTCCTCGTCGGTGGGCAGCGCGTTGGCGGCGGTCTCGGGCAGGTTGACCGGGACCCCCACGGTCAGCAGCGGCGCGGCGACCATGAAGATGATCAGCAGCACCAGCATCACGTCCACGAAGGGCGTCACGTTGATCTCGGACATCGGCTGCGCGCGGCGGTGGCGCCGCCGGCGCGATCCGCCGCCGCCCGCGTCCGACTTCATCACGCCGGCGCCCATCTCAGGAATCCAGCTGGCGGCTGAGGATGGTGGAGAACTCGTCGGCGAAGGCCTCGTAGCCGGCCACGATCCGGTCGCTGTCGGCGCTCAGCTTGTTGTAGAAGATCACCGCCGGGATCGCCGCCAGCAGGCCGAGCCCGGTGGCAAGCAGCGCCTCGGCGATGCCGGGGGCGACGACGGCGAGGTTGGTGTTCTGCTGCTCGGCGATCTCGATGAAGGCGTTCATGATACCCCAGACGGTGCCGAACAGCCCGACGAAGGGCGCTGTCGAGCCGACGGTGGCGAGGATCGGCAGGCCCTTCTGCAGCTCGCCCGCCTCCTTGGCGATGGCCACGTCCATCGACCGGTCGATCCGGGCATGGGCGCCGGCGATCAGGCCGCCGTCGTCGCGGTGCGACCGGCGCCACTCGGTCATGCCGGCGGCGAAGATGCGCTGCGACCGGCCCGGCGGGGTCGGCCCGATCTCCTCGAACAGGCCGTCCAGCGGCGCGCCCGACCAGAAGGCCCGGTCGAAGACCGCCGCCTCGGACCGGGCCCGCCGGTATTGCAGCCACTTGTCGACGATCACCGCCCAGCACCAGACCGAGGCGACGATCAGCAGGATCATCACCAGTTTCACCGTGATCGTGGCGCGGGCGAACAGTGCCCACATCGTGTATTCCGCCGCTACTTCCATCTGCCGCCTGTATCCTGCCGGTCCGGTTGACGGACCCTCTTTGATTCACTGCCCGTGCCGCGCCGGTTTGCCGGCGTCTTCGTCGCGCTTCGCGCGCCCATTACCACGGAACCTAGCGCATCGGCAGGGGGAAATAAACGGCCTCGGCGCCGCGGCGCCGATCACGACATGGTGGGCGCCGGACCGATGCGCGACGCTGACCGGGCGGCCGGGCCGTGGTATCATTGCGGCGTCCGGGAGGTGCCGCCAGATGGAGACCGTCGTTTCCCGCGATGGAACACCGATCGCCTTCGAAAGAACCGGCGCCGGGCCGCCGCTGGTGCTGGTCCACGGGTCGACCGCCGATCACCGCCGCTGGGCCGTTCTCCTGCCGCGGCTGACCGAACGATTCACTGTGCTGGCGATGGACCGCCGGGGCCGCGGCGCGAGCGGCGACGCGCCGGACTATGCGCTGGAGCGGGAATACGAGGATGTCGCCGCCGTCCTGCGGGCGGCGGGCCCGGGGGCCAGCCTGCTCGGCCACTCCTTCGGCGCGCTCTGCGCGATGGAGGCGGCGCTGCGGGTTCCCGGCCTTCGCCGCCTCGTGCTCTACGAACCGGGCTTCCCGGTGGACGGCGCGGCGCTCTACCCGCCGGGGCTGCTCGACCGGCTCCGGGCGCTGCTCGACGCCGGGGACCGGGACGGGTTCCTCGCCGCCTTCTTCCGCGACGGCGCGGGCCTGTCCGACGCGCAGATCGACACGCTGCGGGCCGATCCCTCCTGGCCGGCGCGGCTTGCCGGTGCCCACACCGCGCTGCGCGAGGCCGCCGACGGCGACTACGTCTTCGCGCCCGACCGGTTCGCCGCGCTGGCGGTCCCGACGCTGCTGGTGGTCGGCGGGGCGAGCCCGCCCGAACTGACCGCGCCCTCCCGCGCCCTCGCCGCCGCCCTGCCCGACAGCCGGATCGCCATGCTGCCGGGACAGGGCCACGCGGCGATCACGACGGCGCCGGAGATGTTCCTCGGCGCCGTGCTGCCGTTCCTCGCCGCCGGGGCCTGAGCGCCGGGACCGGGCGTCACGCCGCCGGCGCCGCCGCCGGGGTTTCCCAGGCAAGGCCGGGCCGGTACCGCGCCGCGACCCGGCCATCCTCGAGCGCGAACAGATGCAGCCAGCCGTTGTCGAACAGCGCCCGCACCTCCGGGTGCCGCTCCAGCACCGCGGCGATCTCGGCGCGCGGGGCCTCGATCATGACCGACAGCCGCAGCGGCTCGTGCGCCAGCGCCTCGCCGTCATGCACCGCCTGCCACGGCAGGCCCGGACGCAGGCGGCCGCCGTTGCCCTCGACCACCCCGATCCCGCCGACCACGTTGCGGATCAGCTTGTTGCCGCCGCCGAACAGGCCGGGCGCGACGGACGACCCGTAGTATTGCAGGCTGATCCAGCTGGCGACGACCACCGGGGCGGTGAGGATGAGTTCGAGGGTCCCGAAACCGTCATCGGCCCGCCAGTCGTAGCTGTGCAGGAAGGCGCGGCCGCCGAGGTCCCGGCCCGCGGTGACCCGGCGCGGCGCGGCGATGAAGGCGGCGCAGCCCGCGAGGCCCCATTCGGGCCGGACCTGGGCCCAGTCCAGCGCCCGCGCCGCCACCGTCGCGGCGGTCGCGCCGGGCAGCGTCCCGGCGCGCTCGGCCCGCGCGATCCGCCCGGCCCGGCGCAGCCAGCCGCGGACCCGGCTGAGGTCGGCCGCGACTCCGGTTCTTTCGAAGGCGATCGGTGTTCCATCGCGGGAAACGACGGTCCCCATCTGCGACACCGTGGACCAGGCCAGCGCCGTCTTGACCGCGCTCTGGGTCAGCATCACCGCCGCCCCGAACAGGGCGGTGAAGCCTCCGATCATCACCAGCGCCGCCATCGCGCCGGGGCTGAGCTGCACCACGGCGGCGGCGGCGATCAGCAGCACGCCGCCGGCGTTGATGATCCCGGCATGGAGCAGCGCGGAGACCGGCGTCGGGGCTTCCATCACCTCGGTCAGCCAGCCGTGCAGCGGGAAGGCCGCCGACTTGAGCAGGGCGGCGGCCACGACCAGCGCGACGGCGGCGTGCCCGGCGGGCCCCAGCCCCGCGCCCACCGCGGCGGCGGCCAGCGCCCCGAGATCGGCGGTTCCGAAGGCCGCGGCGAACAGCCCCGCCGCCAGCCGCAGCGCGGCGCCGCCGGCATGCCAGACGAGGCCGAACTTGGCGGCGGCGCGCCGCGCCTCGGGCCGGTCTGGATAGAACAGCAGCAGCCGCCGCAGGCCCATGCCCACGGCGATCGCGGCGGCGGCCATCTGCCAGAGGCCGGCGGCCTGCACGAACACCAGCACCGCCGCCAGCGTGGCCAGCATCAGGCCGTGGAAGGCGCCCTCCCGCGCCTCTCCATCGAGGTAGGTCCGGCTGTAGCGCATCACCACCCAGCCGATGAACGCCACCAGCACCGCGAGGGTCAGGCTCAGCGGGTCGGCCCGCAGGCCGAAGGGCCCGGCGACGGCCTCCGGCGCGCCCTCCGCCACCGCCTGCACGAGGCCGAGCCCCGTCAGCACCAGCGCCATCAGCGCGGCGCGCCCGGACCACAGCGGCAGCGGTCCGGCGCTGCGGCCGGGATGGACGACGGCGGGCAGCGCCGCGGCGAGGAGGATCAGCGGGGCGAGGAAGGACAGCGGCAAGGCGGACATCGGGGCATACTCCGGCGCGGGTCGGTTTCCGGCGGACCTGGCCTCTGGCCAACATCAAGAGAACTTCATATTCATTCCGAAAACGTTCTGTCTGGTGGAACAATGTCGACGATCAACCTGCATCACCTGCGGCTGTTCCGGGCCGTCGCCCGGGACGGCACGCTGACCGGGGCCGCGCGGGGGCTGAACATCTCGCAATCGGCGGTCTCGACGCAGATCAGGGCGCTGGAGGCGTCGCTCGGGCACGACCTCTTCGAGCGGGTCGGGCGAAACCTCGTGCTGACCGAGGCCGGGCGGATCGCGCTCGACCACGCCGAGGAGATCTTCCGCGCCGCCGAGGACCTCTCCGCCACCCTGCGGGCCGCCGGGCGGCCCCGGCAGGCGCTGCGGATCGGCGCGCTGGCCACCCTGTCCCGCAACTTCCAGATCGCGTTCCTCGCCCCGATCATCGGGCGCGACGATGTCGAGGTCGTGCTGCGCTCGGGGTCGCAGGAAACCCTGCTGCGCGGGCTCGAGTCGCTGTCGCTCGACGTGGTGCTGACCAACCTCGTCCCGGCGCGGGACGCCGCGAGCCCCTACCTCGTGCAGCGGCTGGACGAACAGCCGGTCAGCCTGATCGGCACGCCCGAGCGCGCCCTGCCCGGCCCGGCCGGCGTGGCCGACCTGCTCCGCGCCCACCCGGTGATCCTGCCGACGCCGGAAACCGCGATCCGCGCCGGGGTCGACGCGATGTTCGAGCGGCTCGACCTCGTGCCCCGGATCGCCGCCGAAGCCGACGACATGGCGATGCTGCGGCTGCTGGCGCGCGCGGACGCGGGCATCGCGGTGATCCCGCCGATCGTGGTGCAGGACGAACTCGCCACGGGGCGGCTGGTGGAATTCGCCCGGCTGGACGAGATCACCGAGGTATTCTGCGCCGTCACCATCGCCCGGCGGTTCC
>JBFKOW010000220.1:0-5008 GCA_041628615.1 Paracoccaceae bacterium
GCGGCGACCGAGGGCGGCGGTTTCAGCGCCGGACCGGGGGTGCAGGTCATCGACCTTCCCGGGATCGGCCCGGCGCTGCCGATGATCTGCTACGAGGGGATCTTTCCGCACCTGATCGGCCGCTACGACCGGCGGCCGCGGCTGATGCTGCTCGTCACCAACGACGCCTGGTTCGGCGAGGCGCTGATGCCCTACCAGCACCTCGCCCAGGCCCGGCTGCGGGCGATCGAACAGGGCCTGCCGATGGTGCGGGTCGCCAATACCGGCATCTCGGCGATGATCGACCCGCGCGGCCACCTGTCCGGGACCATCCCGCTGGGCGAGGCGGGCTGGCAGGACGCCGCGCTGCCCCCGGCACTGCCGCCGACGCTCTATGCCGGCTGGGGCGACTGGCCGATGATCGGGCTGCTGGCGGCCCTGCTGGCGGGCTTCGCGACCTATCCCCGCAGCCGGACACGCGGATCGCATTGACGGCACCGGGGTCCGCGCGTATGCGCGGTTGCGACAATCCCCACCGTCACAACGGCTTCCTGGCGTGACGGCGAGCTTTTCAATGGAGCGCTTTCCATGGCCCGTGCCAATTACACCTTCACCTCGGAATCGGTATCCGAGGGTCACCCCGACAAGGTCTGCGACCGGATCTCCGATGCCGTCCTCGATGCCCTGCTGACCGAGGAGCCCGAGGCCCGCGTCGCCTGCGAGACCTTCGCCACGACCGGCCGGGTGGTGATCGGTGGCGAGATCGGGCTGTCGGACCGCGACCGGCTGCGCGACTACATGGGCCGCATCGACGGCATCACCCGCGACTGCATCCGCGACATCGGCTACGAGCAGGACAAGTTCCACTGGCGCACCTGCGAAATCACCAACCTGCTGCACGAGCAGTCGGCCCATATCGCGATGGGGGTGAACGCCGCCGAGAACAAGGACGAGGGCGCCGGCGACCAGGGCATCATGTTCGGCTACGCGGTGGACGAGACCCCCGACCTGATGCCCGCCCCGATCCAGTATGCCCACGCGATCCTGCGCCGGCTGGCCGAGGTCCGCAAGAACGGCACCGAGCCGGTGCTCGGTCCCGACGCGAAATCCCAGCTGTCGGTGGTCTACCGCGGCGGCCGCCCGGTCGGCGTGTCCTCGCTGGTGCTCTCGACCCAGCACCTCGACGAAAGCCTGACCTCCGCGGACATCCGCGCCATCGTCGCCCCCTACATCGAGGAGGTGCTGCCCGAGGGCTGGCTGACGAAGGACACCGTCTGGCACGTCAACCCGACCGGAAAGTTCGTGATCGGCGGCCCGGACGGCGATGCCGGCCTGACCGGCCGCAAGATCATCGTCGACACCTACGGCGGCGCGGCCCCCCATGGCGGCGGCGCCTTCTCGGGCAAGGACCCGACCAAGGTGGACCGTTCGGCCGCCTATGCCGCGCGCTACCTCGCCAAGAACGTGGTCGCCGCGGGCATGGCCACCCGCTGCACGATCCAGCTTTCCTACGCCATCGGCGTCGCCCGGCCGCTGTCGATCTATGCCGACACCCACGGCACCGGCGAACTGCCCTCGAAGCAGATCGAGAAGGCGATCGCGAAGGCGATGGACCTGACCCCGCGCGGCATCCGCGAGCATCTCGGGCTCAACCGGCCGATCTACCAGCGCACTGCCGCCTACGGCCATTTCGGCCGCAAGCCGGATGCCGATGGCGGCTTCTCGTGGGAGCGCACCGACCTCGCCGAGGCGCTGAAGTCCGCCTGACCAGGCCCCGGCCAACCCGGTTTCGGTAGGGCCGCCCCCCGTCCCGTGCTAGGCTGCTCTGCGGTCGGCACGACGACCGGCCCGACGCGGAGAAAGCGATGCTGGAAGGAGCCTGCCATTGCGGCGCGGCGACCTGGCGGTTCGACGGGCTGCCGGAGACCGCGACGGTCTGTTCCTGCACCATCTGCCGCCGCTACGGCGTGATCTGGGCCTATGGCTGGGACGGATCGGACGTGCACGTCGCGGGCGACCTGCATGACTATGTCTGGGGCGACCGCGACATTGCCTTCCGGTTCTGCCCGATCTGCGGCTGCGTGGTCTGCTGGCGCGGGATCGAGCCGCACGAGGGCGGCCGGCACCGCATCGCCGTCAACCTGCGGCTGGCCGAGCCGGGCCCGGTCGCCGCGATCCCGATCCGCCGCTTCGATGGGCTCGACACCTGGGAGGACCGGCCCCCGGACGGCCGCCGCGTCGCCGATTTCTGGGCCTGACGCCCCGCCTTGAACCCGGCCCGCGCGCCGCGCTAAGGGGCGTCCATGACAACATCCGGCAAGCACCCTGCCGCCCCCTGGCGCAATTTCTACGGGCGGATCCGCGGCAAGGCGCTCAAACCCGCGCAGGAGCGATACCTCGCCGAGGACCTGCCCCGGCTGGCGCTGCCCGGCGTCGACTGGGACAGCAACCCGGGCCGGACGCCGCTGGACCTGCCCGCGTTCACCGGCGGGCGGCCGCTCTGGCTCGAGATCGGCTTCGGCGCCGGGGAACACATGGTGCACCAGGCCCGGACCCATCCCGGCACCTGCATCTTCGGTTGCGAGCCCTACGTGAACGGCGTCGCCGCCGCGCTGGGCAAGATCCGGCGGGGCGGGGTGGGCGGCAGCGTCCGGATCCATCCCGGCGATGCCCGCGACCTGCTCGACGTGCTGCCCGAGGCGAGCGTCGACCGCGCCTTCCTGCTCTACCCCGATCCCTGGCCCAAGGCGCGCCACCACCGCCGCCGCTTCGTCACCCCCGAGCACCTCGGCCCGCTGGCCCGGGCGATGCGGCCCGGGGCGGAACTGCGGGTGGCCACCGACATCCCCGATTACGTCCGCCAGACCCTGCTGGAAGTGCCCCGCGCCGGGTTCTCCTGGACCGCGGCGGGGCCGGACGACTGGCGGACCCCCTGGGCCGACTGGCCCTCGACCCGCTACGAACGCAAGGCGCTGCGCGAGGGGCGGAGACCCCATTACCTGACCTTCCTGCGGACCTGACCGGCATCCGTTTGGCGTTTCGCCCGCGCCGTTCTAGGTTCGGGGAAAAGGGAGGCAAACGACATGACGGACGTCACTCTCGGTCTCTACGGCCTTGGCACGATGGGCAGCGCGCTGGCGCTCAACATCGCCGAGAAAGGGTTCATGCTGCACGTGGCGAACCGCTCCGCCGAGCGGGTGCCCGCCTTTCTCGACGAGGCCGGTCGGCTGGCGGAGCGGTTGACCGGCCATGACGGGCTGGTGGCGATGATCGACGCGATGGATTCGCCCCGGGCCGTGATCCTCATGGTGCCCGCGGGCAACGCCGTTGACGCCACCATCGACGAGATCCGCCACCATCTCGCGCCGGGGGACACGATCATCGATGCCGGCAACGCCGATTTCAACGACACCCGCCGCCGGGCCGCCGCGCTGGAGGCCGATGGGCTCGCCTTCGTCGGCATGGGGGTGTCGGGCGGCGAGGAGGGGGCCCGGCACGGCCCCTCGCTGATGATCGGCGGCACGCCGGCCTCCTGGACCCGGCTCCGCGCCGTGGCCGAGGCGATCGCCGCGCGCCATGACGACACTCCCTGCGCCGCCCATCTCGGTCCCGACGGCGCCGGCCATTTCGTCAAGACGGTGCACAACGGCATCGAATACGCCGAAATGCAGATGATCGCCGAGGTCTTCGGCCTGTGCCGCTCGGCCGGCACCGCCCATGCCGCGATCGGCGCGATGTTCGGCCGCTGGAACGCCGGGCCGCTGCAATCCTACCTCGTCGAGATTACCGCCGAGATTCTCGCCGCCAGCGATCACCACACCGGCGAACCGGCGGTGGAGGCGATCCTCGACCGGGCGGGCCAGAAGGGCACCGGGCGCTGGACCGTGATCGAGGCGCTGAAGCTCGGCCAGTCCGCCAGCGTGATCGAGGCCGCGGTGGGCGGCCGCGGCTGGTCCTCGGATCCGGTCCGCGAGGCCGCCGCAGGGATCCTTGCCCGGACCGACGCGGCGGTCGACCTGTCCGAGGCAACGCTGGAAGCCGCGCTGATCGCGGGCCGGATCATCGACCACGCGCAGGGCTTCGCGATCCTGAAGGCCGCGTCCGACGCCTATGGATGGCAGCTCGACCTCGCCCGGATCGCCGAGATCTGGCGCGCCGGCTGCATCATCCGGTCGGCCCAGCTCGATGCCTTCGCCGCCGCGTTCCGGACCCGACCGCCCCGCTCGCATCTCGCGCTCGCCCCCGAAATGGCGGCAAAGCTGGCCGACACGGTGCCGGCCCTGCGCGCCGCCGTCGCCGCCGCCGTGCAGGCCGGACAGCCGGTGCCGGCGCTGTCCGGCGCGCTGGCCTGGTACGACACGATGACCCGCAGCCGCGGCACCGCCGCCCTGATCCAGGCCCAGCGCGACTTCTTCGGCCGGCACGGCTTTGTCCGGGTCGACGGGCGCGACGACCCGCACGGTCCGTGGTGGCGGCGGGACTGACCGGCCGTTCCGGTCAGATGTTGGGGTTGCTGCGCAGCGGATCGAGCCGTTCCGGCGTGCCCGGTTCGATCCGGGTGCCGAGACCGGCGAGGATCGAATCCACCACCTCCGTCAACGCCGCGCCCGGCGCGGTGTGCCGGGTGTAGACCGGCGCGGCCCGGTCATCGAGGACCGGCGCCTGCCAGCCGGCGGTGCTGGCCACGAAACGGTCGAGCCCGGGCCGGCCGAAATGGTCGAGATACCCTTCCATGACCACGTCGATGTAGCTCAGCAGGATCGGGTGCGCGGTGTCCGGCGGGGCGAGATGCCCGGCGGCGACCTCGTAGACGACCACCGGCCCCGGCGGCCCGTCATGGTCGGTCAGGTGGGCCACGTCGCGCCGCTCGTAGGCCCGTTCCCGGTGGTCGAGCGCGGCCCAGTCCGCCGCCGGAACGCTGGCCAGCAGGCCGTCGATCCGGCCGTCCGGGTCCTGCTCCACCGACAGGAACGCCACGCTGCGCAGGGTCGAGTGCCGCCACACCCGCCGGTAGCCCGACAGCCGCGCC
>JBFKOW010000221.1:0-4849 GCA_041628615.1 Paracoccaceae bacterium
CGACCTTGGCGTCGGCCGCCCCGAGATCGACCCGATGCTCGCCGGCCGGGGCGAGATCCGGCTGGACGCCGCCGGGCGCGTGGATGACAGCCCAAACGCCGAAGACATCGACCGCGCGAACCTGTCGCTGTCCATCGCCGCCGGGACGGTGACGGCTGACCTCGCGCGCGACGGAACCGCGCTGGCAGGGCAGGTCGAGGCCGCGCTGCGCCGCCTGGACCTGATCGGCCGGGCGGCAGGACAGCCCCTGTCGGGCAGCGTTACCCTCGCCGCTGACGGAAGCTTCGACGAGGACAGCTGCGCCTTCGACGGCGTCCTCACCGCCACCACCACCGACCTCGGCGTCGGCCGCCCCGAGATCGACCCGATGCTCGCCGGCCGGGGCGAGATCCGGCTGGACGCCGCCGGGCGGCTCGACGACACCCCGGGCCCCGAGGACATCGACCGCGCGAACCTGTCGCTGTCCATCGCCGCCGGGACGGTGACCGCCGACCTCGCGCGCGACGGCGCGGCGCTGGCCGGGCAGGTCGAGGCCGCGCTGCGCCGGCTGGACCTGATCGGCCGGGCGGCGGGACAGACCCTGTCGGGCAGCGCCACCCTGAGTGCCGACGGCAGCTACACCCCTCGGACCGGCGCCTTCGGCGCGGACGTCGCGGTCGAGACCGCGGACATCGGGATCGGCAACCGGACCGTGGACCGGCTGATCGCCGGGGCCGGCCGGATCGGCGCGCAGGTTGCCGGCGACGGCGCCGGGGCCTTCCGGCTGACCGGCGGGCAGGTCAGCTTTCCGAACCTCCAGATCGCCGCCGACGCCGAGAGCGACGGCGCCACCGGGACCGCGACCTACACCGCGCGGCTGCGGGACATCGGGCTTTTCACCGATGCTCTGTCCGGCCCGATCAGCGCCACCGGCAGCGCGCGGCAGGCGGCGGGCGAGTGGCGGGTCGACACCCGGATCGACGGTCCCGGCGGAGCGGCGCTGACGGTCGACGGCAAGGTCGCCCCGGGCCTCGGCCTGGATATCGGCGGCAGCCTGCCGCTCGGCCTTCTGAACGCGGTGATCGAGCCGCGCCGGCTTTCCGGCACCGCCCGGCTTGACCTGCGGGCCGAGGGGCCGCCGGCGCTGTCCGCGCTGTCAGGCACGGTGTCGGTGTCGGACGCGCGGCTGGCGGCGCCCACCCTCGGCGAAGCGCTGGAAAACCTCGGCGGCCAGATCCGGCTGTCGGGCGGGCGGGCCGATATCGGCTTCGAAGGCAATCTCCCGGCCGGCGGGACGGTGACGGTCTCCGGTCCGGTCGCCCTGTCGGGTCCGTTCGAGGCCGGGCTCGACATCGCGCTGCGGCGGCTGCGGCTGCGCAATCCCAGTCTCTACGACACGCGGGTCTCGGGGGACCTGTCGATCCGCGGGCCGCTGGCCGGCGGGGCCCGGATCGCGGGGGACATCGAGCTTGGCAGGACCGAGATCCGGGTGCCCTCGTCGACCGTCGGCGCGCTGGGCGAACTGCCCGACGTCCGGCACATCGGCGCCGGGCCGGAGGTGCGCCGCACGCTCGACAGGGCGGGCATCGACGCGCAGCCGCAGGCCGGGTCCGGCGGCGGCGGGCGGCCTTTCCCGCTCGACATCACGGTTTCGGCGCCGTCGCGGATCTTCGTGCGGGGGCGCGGGCTCGAGGCCGAACTCGGCGGCAGCCTGCGGCTTAGCGGAACCACCGCGGCGATCATCCCCGCCGGCCAGTTCGGCCTGATCCGCGGCCGGCTCGACATCCTGCAGCAGCGCTTCGACCTCGACGAGGGCTTCGCCCGGCTGCAGGGGGAATTCGTCCCCGCGATCCGGCTCGTCGCCCGCACCGAGGCCGAAAGCGGCACCGTCGTCGAGATCGTCGTCGAGGGCCCGGCGACGGCGCCGGAAGTCCGCTTCTCGTCCACGCCGGAACTGCCGCAGGACGAGGTTCTGGCGCAGCTTCTGTTCGGCCGGTCGGTGTCGCAGATCACCCCGCTGCAGGCGGTCCAGCTCGCCGGGGCAGCGGCGACCCTGGCGGGCCGGGGCGATGGCGGGGCGATCAACCGCTTCCGCCGCAATCTCGACCTAGACACGCTCGATTTCGCGACCGACGATACCGGCAACACCGCGCTGAGCGCCGGCAAGTACATCTCGGAGAACATCTATACCGAGGTGACGGTAGACAGCGAGGGCGAGACCTCGATCGACCTCAACATCGACCTGACCGACAGCCTGACCGCGCGGGGCAGCGTCGGCGCCGATGGCGAGACCTCGCTCGGGGTGTTCTTCGAACGCGATTACTGACGCCGACCGGCCTAGCCGTGGCTGGGCCAGACCCGGTGCTCGTCGTCGATGACGAAGGGATGGGCATGGGCCTTGCCCGTCGCGCCGGAGAGGTGCGGATGGTCCGCCGGCAGATCGGGATGCGAATGGACGAGAACCTCCTCGTCCCGCGGCCAGAGCCAGGTTGCGGCGAAGGCCGCCGCGGCGGCCAGCCCGCCGGCCAGCGCCAGCCCCCACCACAGCCCGAGCGCCGCCCCGGCCCAGCCCATCAGCGGATAGGTCACCAGCCACCCGGCATGGGACAGCGCGAATTGCGCGGTGAACACGGCCGGCCGGTCCTCGGGATGGGCCGAACGCCGCAGCAGCCGCCCGCCGGGGGTCAGGATCGCCGCGTAGCCGGCCCCGATCAGCGCCCAGGCCACCAGCACCCCGGTCCAGCCCGGCGCCAGCGCCGCGGTGCCCAGCGCCGCCGCCGCCGCCAGTCCCGCCGCGGCGATCATCACCGGCCGGTCGGGCAGCCGGTCGAGCAGCGGCGGCAGGGCCAGCGCGGCGGCCATCGACCCGGCGCCGAAGGCCGCCAGCGCCAGCGCCACCGCCTCCTCGCCGCCGCCGAACAGGTCGCGGACCAGCACCACGGTGTTCACCAGCACAAAGGCCCCCACCGCCGCCGCCGCGACGCCCAGCGCCCAGAGCCCGCGCAGCCGCGGCGTGGCGACGTAGATCCGGATGCCGCGGGTCAGCCGCTCGCGGAACGGCCGGTCCCGGCCCCCGGCGCGGGGCGGCAGCGGGGTGCCGAGGATCAGCAGGGCCGAGGCGGCGAACCCCGCGACGGTGCCGAAGAACAGCGTCTGGTAGCCCGCGACCAGCAGCAGCGCCCCGGCGATGGCCGGGCTGACCAGCGACTCGAGGTCGTAGGCCAGCCGCGACAGCGACAGCGCCCGGGTGTAGTCGGCCTCGTCGGTCAGGACGTCGGGGATCACCGCCTGGAACGCCGGGGTGAAGGTGGCCGAGGCCGCCTGCAGCACGAAGATCAGGACATAGACCTGCCAGACCGCGTCGACGAAGGGCAGGCAGAGCGCCACGGCCGCCCGCACCACGTCGGCCGAGACCAGCACCGCGCGCCGGGGCAGCCGGGCGGTCAGCGCCGCCATCACCGGGGCGAGCCCGACATAGGCCACCATCTTGACCGTGAAGACCAGCCCGAGGACGACCCCGGCCCGCGCGCCCGACAGGTCCCAGGCCAGAAGCCCGAGCGCGACGGTCAGCAGCCCCGAGCCGACGAGCGCGATGACCTGCGCGGCGAACAGGCGGGCAAAGACCGGGCGGGCGAGGATCGCGAGCATGGCCCGATCCTATGCCTTTCCCGGCCGCGGGGAAGCCCGCCAGAAGCCGCGTTCAGCGGTCCTTGGGATCGAGCGCGTCGCGCAGCCCGTCGCCGACGAAGAAGAACGAGAACACGGTGACGACGAAGAAGCCGAGCGGGAACCAGAGCTGCCAGGGCGTGCCGTTGCCGAGCGAGGTCGCGCCCTCGTTGATCAGCGCCCCGAGCGAGGTCGATGGCTCCTGCACCCCGAGGCCGAGGAAGCTGATGAAGCTTTCGAAGATGATCAGCACCGGGATCAGCAGCGAGGCATAGACCACCACCACGCCCAGCAGGTTCGGCACGACATGCCGCAGGATGATCCGCATCGGGCTCACCCCGATGGCGTTCGCCGCCTCGATGAACTCCTTGTTCTTGATCGACAGGGTCTGGCCCCGCACGATCCGCGCCATGTCGAGCCACGAGATCAGCCCGATGCCGATGAAGATCATGATGATGGACCGGCCGAAGACGATCAGCAGCAGGATCAGGACGAAGGTGAAGGGGATCGACATCAGCACGTCGACGATCCGCATCATCACGTTGTCGAGCCTGCCCCCGAAATAGCCCGCGACGGCGCCGTAGAGGGTGCCGACGATGACCGCGACGATCGATCCCACGATCCCGACCATGATCGAGATGCCGGTGCCCTGAACCACCCGCGCGTAGAGGTCGCGGCCGGAATTGTCGACGCCGAAGTAGTGCCCGGTCTCGATCGACGGCACGCCGCGGAAGGCGTTCGCCCCCATCAGCGAGAAGTCCACCGTCTCGTTGTCGTAGGGCGACACGAGGTGGCCGAACAGTGCGAAGAGCGCCAGCAGCGCCAGCATGACAAGCGACGCCACGGCGGCCTTGTTGCGCAGGAAGCGCGCTCGGGCATCGGCCCAGAGCGACCGGCCCTTGGGCGCGCGGGACAGGTCGAAGCCGGTGAGCGGGGTGGTGGTGTCTTGCTGCATCGCGGGCCCCCTCAATACCGGATCTTCGGGTCGATCCAGGCGTAGAGCAGATCGACCACGAGGTTGAACAGGATGGTCAGCGCCCCGACGAGGATGGTGATCCCCATTATCACGGCGTAGTCCCGGCTGAACGCCGAGTTCACGAAGAACTGGCCGATCCCGCCGGTGGAGAAGAACACGTCGATGAGCACCGACCCGGTGATCATCCCGACGAAGGCGGGGCCGAGGTAGCTCAGCACCGGCAGCATC
>JBFKOW010000222.1:0-4813 GCA_041628615.1 Paracoccaceae bacterium
ATGCAAACACGAGGGAATACCATGAAAAGCATCCTCCTCGCTTCTGCCTCGGTGCTGGTCCTTGCCGGCGCCGCTGCCGCGGAAGTCGAATGGGCGGGCGTTGCCACGCTCGGCCACAACGACGACACCTCGGGCGACAACTACGGGTTCTACTGGGACCTGGAAATCGACGTCACCCTGTCCCAGACCCTGGACAACGGCCTGACCGCCGGCGCGACCTTCGGCTTCGAAGCTGTCGACGACACCGGCGGCGACCTGGGCCAGGACCTCGTCTCGAAAGACTTCGTCCTGTTCCTCGAGTCGGACATGGCGTCGCTGTTCTTCGGCGACACCGCCTTCGCGGCTGAAACCCGCTGGACTTCGGCCGGCGACATGGAAGCCGACGACTTCTCCGAGCAGGACAGCGAAGTCGCCCTGCGCGGCGACCTGTCGTACGGCGGCATCGAGGCCTCGATCTCGTACCTGATCGCCGACAAGGACGGCATGTCGGTCACCGACGCGACCGGCGGCACCGACAACGTCGACCAGCTGTCGATCGGCGCCGTGGGCACCTTCGGCAACTTCACCGTCGGCATGGCCTACCAGGAAGAGTCGCTGGCTCCCTGCTGGGGCGCCACCTGTGACGACGACTTCGATCCCGATGAAGTCTTCGGCATCTTCGGCTCGACCTCGTTCGCCGGCGCCGACGTGACCGTCGCCTACGCCTCGAACCAGACCGAGGACAACGACTCGCTCGGCATCAAGGTGGCTTATCCCTTCGGCCCGGTCACCGCAACGGTCTACTACGTCGACGAGACCTCGGGTAACGGCGAAGCCAACATGGGCCTGAACGTGGCCTACGAAGACGGCCCGATCTCGGTCGCCCTCGACCTGCAGGACGACCAGGGTGACTCCAAGTGGGCGCTCGAAGGCTCCTACGACGTCGGCAACGGCATCGTGGTCTACGCCGGCATCATGAACAACGAAGATGACGACGGCGACGACGAGGACTACTACCTCGCCGGTGAAATGGACCTCGGCAACGGCGCTTCGCTGCTCGTGTCCTTCGCCGAAGACGCCGATGGCGACCAGGGCGACGAAATCGGTGGCCCCGAGTACCAGCGCGGCACCACCATCGAAGCCTCCTTCAAGTTCTGATCTCCAGAACTCGAGCAAGGTTGCTTAGGTTTGAGCGGGTCCCTCGGGGCCCGCTCTTTCCGTTTCGGACGCCGGTTCCGGGCGCGCCGGACTTGTCGGGGCCACGGGGCTCGGCTAGACAGATCGGCAACGACCTCAGAGGGGCCAGGGGACAGGCACGTGACCAGCAGCATCGCGACCCAAATCCGCCGCGCGGCCGTGGTGCTGTCCGTGATGTCCCTGACCGCCTGCGGGTCCTCCGGATCGTTCGGATCGCTGGGCTCGATCGGCTCGCTCGGCGGCGGCAGCGATGCACCGGCGACGCGGCAGGCCACCCGGACCCGCGGCGCCGAGACGGTGGCGGTCAACCGCTACCTGTGGGCCGCCTCGCTCGACACGCTCAGCTTCCTGCCGGTCGAATCCGTCGATCCCTTCACCGGGGTGATCGTGTTCGGCTACGGCACCCCGCCGGGCGGCGGCCGGGCCTACCGGGCCACGGTCTTCGTCTCCGACCCGGCGCTGGACGCGCGGGCGCTGAACGTGGCGCTCGCCACCCGCTCCGGCCCCGTCGCCTTCGAGACCCAGCGCGCGGTCGAGGACGCGATCCTGTCGCGGGCGCGGCAATTGCGGATGGCGGACGGCGCGCTCTAGGCCCGCCCGCCCGCGGGTCCGCACCCGCCCTGCCTCTGGACCCCTCGGCCCCGGCCCGCTAAGCCCTGTCCGACAGACAGCCCCGGCCTGACCCGAGACCAGACCCATGACCCGCTACACCCCCGCCGAGATCGAACCGAAATGGCAGGAGGCCTGGGACAGGGCCGGCTGCTTCGCCGCCCGGCGCGACGGCGACAAGCCGAAATACTACGTCCTCGAGATGTTTCCTTATCCCTCGGGGCGGATCCATATCGGCCATGTCCGCAACTACACGATGGGCGACGTGATCGCCCGCTACAAGCGGGCCACCGGGCACAACGTCCTGCACCCGATGGGCTTCGACGCCTTCGGGATGCCGGCCGAGAACGCGGCGATGAAGTCCGGCGGCCACCCCAGGACATGGACCTACGCCAACATCGACACGATGGTCGCGCAGATGAAGCCGCTGGGCTTCTCGATCGACTGGTCGCGGATGTTCGCCACCTGCGACCCCGAATACTACGGCCAGCAGCAGGCGCTGTTCCTCGACTTCCTCGCCGCCGGTCTGGTCTACCGCAAGAACGCGGTGGTGAACTGGGACCCGGTCGACATGACCGTGCTGGCCAACGAACAGGTCATCGACGGCAAGGGCTGGCGGTCCGGGGCCGAGGTCGAGCGGCGCGAGCTGACCCAGTGGTTCTTCAAGATCTCCGACTTCTCCGAGGATTTGCTCGACGCGCTCGGCCGGCTCGATTACTGGCCCGCCAAGGTGCGGCTGATGCAGGAGAACTGGATCGGCCGGTCGCGCGGGCTGCAATTCTCGTGGGACCTGACCGAACCGGCCCACGGCCACGACCGGATCGAGGTCTACACCACCCGGCCCGACACGCTGATGGGCGCGTCTTTCCTCGGCCTGTCGCCGGATCATCCGCTGACCAAGGCGCTGGAGGCGGACAACCCGGCGCTGGCCCGCGCGGTCGCCGAGATGCGCAAGGGCGGCACCACCGAGGAGGCGCTGGAGAAGGCGCCGAAGCTGGGCTTCGACACCGGGCTGAAGGTCCGTCATCCGCTCGATCCGTCCTGGGAAATCCCGGTCTGGGTCGCCAACTTCATCCTGATGGACTACGGCACCGGCGCGGTCTTCGCCTGCCCGGCGCACGACCAGCGCGACCTCGACTTCTGCCGCAAGTACGGCCTTCCGGTGATCGACACCTTCGTCGCGCTGGACGACCCGGCGCCGGTCGACCGCGACGCCTTCGTGCCGCCCAAGACCGAGAAGGTGAAGTGGCTGAACCACTTCGCCGGACTCGACGTGGCGACCGGGCAGGAGGCGATCGACGCCACCATCGACTTCATGGAGGCGAAGGGGCTGGGCACCGGGGTCACCCGCTACCGGCTGCGGGACTGGGGCCTGTCGCGGCAGCGCTACTGGGGCTGCCCGATCCCGGTGGTGCATTGCGACGCCTGCGGCGTGGTGCCCGAGAAGAAGGAAAACCTGCCGGTCACCCTGCCCGATGACGTGTCCTTCGAGATCCCCGGCAACCCGCTCGACCGGCACCCGACATGGCGCGACGCGCCCTGCCCGGCCTGCGGCAGGCCGGCGCGGCGCGAAACCGACACGATGGACACCTTCGTCGATTCGTCGTGGTATTTCGCCCGGTTCACCGCGCCCCGCGCCGGCACCCCCACCGACATGGCCGAGGCCGACTACTGGATGAACGTCGACCAGTATATCGGCGGCATCGAGCACGCGATCCTGCACCTGCTCTATTCCCGGTTCTTCGCCCGGGCGATGCACCTCACCGGCCACCTGCCCGAGAAGTGCCGCGAACCCTTCGACGCGCTGTTCACCCAGGGAATGGTCACCCACGCGATCTACCAGACCCGCGACGCCGACGGCCGGCCGGTGTTTCACTACCCCGAGGACGTGACCCTGCGCGACGGCAAGGGCTTTCTCAAGGACGGCACCGAGGTCGAGATCATCCCCTCGGCCAAGATGTCGAAGTCCAAGAACAACGTGGTCGATCCCGAGGACATCATCGCCAATTACGGCGCCGATACCGCGCGCTGGTTCGTGCTGTCGGATAGCCCGCCCGAACGGGACGTGGAGTGGACGGCCTCGGGCGCCGAAGCCGCCAGCAAGCACCTCGCCCGGGTCTGGCGTCTGGCCGCCGAGTTCGGAGAGACCGCCGGCGGCGCCGAGGCCGACGAAGCGCTGCTGCGCGAGATGCACAAGACCATCGACGAGGTGACGAAAGGGATCGAGAGCTTCGGCTTCAACGCCGCCATCGCCCGGCTCTACGCCTTCACCAACACGCTGGCCCGGTCGCAGGCCGGGGCCGAGACGCGGCGCGCCGCGATCCGGACCCTGGCGCAACTGATGTCGCCGATGACCCCGCACCTGTCCGAAGAAGTCTGGGCGCTGGCCGGCGGCGCCGGGCTGGTGGCCGAGGCCGCATGGCCGGTGGCCGACCCGGCCTACCTTGTCGAGGACACCGTGACCCTGCCGATCCAGATCAACGGCAAGCGGCGGTCCGAGATCGTGGTGCCCAAGGACCTGCCCAAGGCCGAGGTCGAAAGGATCGCGCTGGCCGACGCGGCGGTGGTCAAGGCGCTGGACGGCGGCCAGCCGAAGAAGCTGATCGTGGTGCCGGGCCGGATCGTCAATGTGGTGCTCTGACCGCCGCGCCTTCCTCGGCCTCGGAGCCGCCGCCGCGCTGGCGGGCTGCGGTCTGCGGCCGGTCTACGGGCCGGACAGCCCGCTGGCCGGCGGGGTGCTGGTCAACTCGCCCGACAGCCGCGAGGCGTTCCGCCTGAGGGCGCGGATCGAGGACCGGCTCGGACCGCCCACCGCGCCGGCCTACGCCCTGACCATCGGCCTGTCGCTGGCCGAACAGCCGGTCGGGGTCTCCACCGGGCAGGACATCACCCGCTACACCCTGCGCGGTGCCGCCGACTACCGGCTGATCGCCACCGCCACCGGGGCGCTGCTCGACAGCGGCCGGGTGACCACCTTCACCGGCTATTCCGCCACCGGCACCTCGGTCGCCACGCTGGCCGCCGAACG
>JBFKOW010000223.1:0-4758 GCA_041628615.1 Paracoccaceae bacterium
CAGGGGCCGCGCGGCGGCGATGCGCTCAGGCGCGGTGGTAGGGCCCGCCGGTCAGGATCGTGGCGGCGCGGTAGAGCTGTTCGGCCAGCATCGCGCGGGCCAGCATGTGCGGCCAGACCATCGCCCCGAAGGACAGCACCAGATCGGCCTCGGCGACCAGGCCCGGATCGATCCCGTCCGCGCCGCCGATCACCACGGCGGCGTCCGACCGGCCCTGATCGGCCCAGCGCCGCAGCCGGTCGGCGAAATCGGTGGATGCGAGGGTGTCGCCCCGCTCGTCGAGGCAGATGAGGACGGCGCCCGCCGGGATCGCCTTGCGCAGCAGCGCTGCCTCGCCGGTCTTGCCGCCGCCCTTGCGGTCGTCGATCTCTGTCACCTCGGCGCCGGACCAGCCGAGCGCGCGGGCGGTCTTGCCGAAACGGGCGAGGTAGTCGTCAACGAGCGTCTTCTCCGGGCCGGCGCGCAGCCGGCCCACGGCGCAGATCCGGATCTTCACCGGCCTACCGGCCGGCGCTGCGGGCCTCGCCCACCGGGAGCCACAACTTCTCGAGATCGTAGAAGGCGCGCACCTCGGGCCGGAACACGTGAACGATCACGTCCCCGGTGTCGATCAGCACCCAGTCGCCGGTCTCCTTGCCCTCGACCTTGCTGACCACGCCGAACCGCTGCTTGAGCCGGTCGGTCAGCTTCTCGGCGATGGCGACGACCTGCCGGGTCGAACGGCCCGAGGCGACGACCATCCAGTCGCCCATTTCGGACCGGCCGCGCAGGTCGATCTGCACGACGTCTTCGGCTTTGTCATCATCGAGGGAAGCAAGGATCGCGGCAAGCAGCGTATCGCTTGTCGGCTGGGCGTCACCGGTCACTGCCGGCGTTCCCGTTCGTGTGGCGGAAACCTCCGCCGGTGTCGGAAAAGACAGGTCATCGTCCTCCTGCTACGCGCCGTCCATCACCCGCGGCGCAAGGATGTGTTTAACATAGCAGCAAGTCCGTGTCGTTTCAATGAAACCGGCCTGCCGCCACCCTGGTCCCGGGGTCATCGCCCCGCGGCGCGGCGGCGCGGCGCAGCCGGTCGTTGATCGCGCGGCCGAGCCCGTGGTCCGGGATCGGAGACACGGCGATCCGCGCCGCCCCCATCCGGTTCAGCGCGTGCAGCGCCCCGAAGAGCCGCGCGGCGGCCTCGGTCAGGTCGCCGGATCGCGACAGGTTGAGCGGTGCGTCCACCGGACCGAACCCCAGCAGGACCTCGTCCGGCTCCAGGTCGGTCACGTTCAGCCGCACCGTGCCCCGCGGCGCGTAATGCGAAGCCAACTGACCCGGCGCGCTGGGCGTCGCGCTGTCCGTGGCGGTGGCCAGCGGACCGCCGAGGCAGTCCTGCAGCGCCTCGGCCGGGAGCCCGCCGGGCCGAAGCAGCACGGGCTCCGCGCCGCAGGCGACGATGGTGGATTCGACCCCGACGGAGCAGGCGCCGCCGTCGACCACGGCGGCGACCCTGTCCCCCAGCCCCTGGATCACATGGGCCGCCTCGGTCGGGCTGACCTGTCCGGAGGGGTTGGCCGAGGGCGCCGCCACCGGCCCGCCGAAGACCCGCAGCAGCCCCTGCGCCACCGGGTGATCGGGCACCCGCACCGCCAGCGTGTCCAGCCCGGCAGTGACCAGCGGCGACACCGGCGCGCCGTCCCGCAACGGCAGCACGAGGGTCAGCGCACCGGGCCAGAACGCCGATGCCAGCCGCCGCGCGGCGGCATCGAACACCACCAGCCGCTCGGCCGCCGCGGCGTCGGGCAGGTGGACGATCAGCGGATTGAAGGCGGGCCGCCCCTTGGCGGCATAGAGCCGGGCCACCGCCGCGTCGTCGTCGGCCCGCACGCCGAGGCCGTAGACCGTCTCGGTCGGGAAGGCGACCAGTTCGCCGGCCCGCAGCAGGTCCGCCGCGCGGGCGATGTCCGCCGGCGCGGCGGACAGGATCTCGGGCGGGCTCGGACGGGCGGCGTCGGTCATGACGTGGCGTTTCGGTTTATGCGGCGCGGTGGCGCGGTATAGCTGGCCGCGGGACGAAGGGCCAGCATCGCTGCCGGCCGGTCCCGCACGACACCCGAGACCGGAGGCACCGATGCCCTACCACGCGCCCGTATCCGAACTCCGCTTCCTGCTCGACACCGTGGCCGGTCTGTCCCGGGTCAGCGCCACCGAGCGTTTCGCCGAGGCGACCGGCGACACCGCCGACGCGATCCTGACCGAGGCCGGCCGGCTGTGCGACGACGCGATCAGCCCGCTGCAGCGGGCGGGCGACCTGCATCCGGCCCGGCTTGAGAACGGCGTGGTGCGGACCTCGCCGGGATTCGCGGAAGGCTACCGGGCGATCGCCGAGGGCGGCTGGATCGGCATGGCCGCGGACCCGGCCCATGGCGGCATGGGCCTGCCGATGGCGCTCACCACCTGCGTCAACGACATGCTCTCCGGGGCCTGCCTGTCGCTGCAACTCAGCCCGCTGATGACCCAGGGCCAGATCGAGGCGCTGGAGCATCACGCCAGCGACGCGATCAAGGCGCTCTACCTGCCCAGGCTGACCTCGGGCGAATGGGCCGGGACGATGAACCTGACCGAACCGCAGGCCGGCAGCGATGTCGGCGCCCTGCGCACGCGGGCCGAGCCGAACGGCGACGGCACCTACGCGATCACCGGCCAGAAGATCTATATCTCCTGGGGCGACAACGACTTCACCGAGAACGTCTGCCATCTCGTGCTGGCCCGGCTGCCGGACGCCGCCCCCGGCACCAAGGGGATCAGCCTGTTCATGGTGCCCAAGCTGCTGCCCGAGGCCGACGGCACCCCCGGCGCCCGCAACAGCCTGCGGGTGGTCAGCCTCGAACACAAGCTGGGCCTGCACGGCTCTCCCACGGCGGTGATGGAATACGACGGCGCAACCGGCTGGCTGGTGGGCGAACCCAACGGCGGCATGGCGGCGATGTTCACGATGATGAACAACGCCCGGCTGGGCGTCGCCACCCAGGGCGTCGGCGTGGCCGAGGCCGCGACCCAGGCCGCGCTGGCCTACGCGACAGACCGCAAGCAGGGCCGGGCCGGCGGCACCGGCACCATCGTCGAGCACGCCGACGTGCGCCGGATGCTCGCGACGATGCGGGCCCAGACCATGGCCGCCCGGTCCATCGCGCTGATGTGCGCGGTGGCGATCGACATGCAGACCGCCACCGGCGACCCGGCCTGGGCCGCCCGCGCCGCGCTGCTGACCCCGATCGCCAAGGCGTTCGGCACCGATACCGGGGTCGAGGTCGCCTCTCTCGGCATCCAGGTTCACGGCGGCATGGGGTTCGTCGAGGAGACCGGCGCCGCCCAGTTCCTGCGCGACGTGCGGGTGACGACGATCTACGAGGGCACCAACGGGATCCAGGCGATCGACCTCGTGGGCCGCAAGATGGCCGATGGCGGCGAAGCGCTGGCCCGGCTGATCGACGAGATCTGCGAGGGGGCCGAAGCGGCGCGGGGCGCGGCCCCGGACCTGGCCGACGCGGTCTACGACGCCGCCGAATCGCTGCGCGAGGCAGCGGAATGGCTGGCCGGCCAGCCGCTCGACGCCCGCCTGCCCGGCGCTGCGCCGTTCCTGCGCGCCTGCGCGCTGGTGATCGGCGGCCACGCCCACCTCAAAGCCGCGGTCTCCGGCGGCGCGGCGCGGGCCCGGCTGGCGGCGTTCTACATCCGCACCCTGCTGCCGGAACACGACGCCCTGCTGGCCGCGGTCCGGCACGGCGCGGCGGTGACCGACCTCACCCCCGACGACCTGGCCGCCTGACCGTGGGACTGGACGGCGCCGCACCGATCCGGTTTCCGCTGACCGAGCCGCCGGCCCCCGGAACGGCGCGCGAGATCGCCGAGGGCATCCTCTGGGCCCAGCTCCCGTTGCCGATGGCGCTCGATCACGTGAACGTCTACGCGCTGGACGACGGCGACGGCTGGACCCTGATCGACACCGGGATCGACACCCGCAAATGCCGGGCCGCCTGGGACGCGCTGCTGGCCGGGCCGCTGGCGGGCAAGCCGGTGCGCCGGGTCCTCGTCACCCACCATCACCCCGATCATGTCGGACTGGCCGGCTGGTTCATGGACCGCGGCGCGGCGCTGCTGATGCCGCGCACCGGCTGGCTTCTCGCCCGGATGCTGACCCTCGACGTGCAGGAGACCTGGCCCGAGACCTCGCTCGCCTTCTACCGGGCCGCCGGGATGCGCCCCGACCTGTTCGAGACCCGGCGCGCCGAGCGGCCGTTCAACTTCGCCGATTGCGTGGCGCCGTTGCCGCTTGGCTTCACCCGGATCGTCGACGGCCAGCGGCTGCGCGCCGGCGGGCGGGACTGGACGGTGCGGATGGGGGCCGGGCACGCGCCGGAACACGCAACGCTGTGGACCGACGAGGTGGTGATCGGCGGCGACCAGTTGCTGCCGACGATCAGCCCCAACATCGGCGTCTACCCGACCGAGCCCGAGGCCGACCCGCTTGCCGACTGGTTCGACGCCTGCGCCCGGCTGGCCCCACATGCCACCGACAGCCACCTCGTGCTGCCGGGCCACAAGCTGCCCTATACCGGGCTTCCCGCGCGGATGGCGCAACTGGCAGACAACCATGTCGGCGCGCTCGACCGGCTGCGCCGCCACCTGTCCGAACCGCGCGCCGCCGGGGCCTGCTTCCAGCCGATCTTCGGCCGCGGGATCGGCGACGGCGAATACGGTCTGGCGCTGGTCGAG
>JBFKOW010000224.1:0-4736 GCA_041628615.1 Paracoccaceae bacterium
GAGACCCACCTCACGCCAGGTCCGCAGGGCGGCGCGGCAGAGTGAGGTGGGTCTCGACCCACCGTCCCGCCGGCCTAACCCCAGCTGTCGGGCACCGGGTCCGGGCCGACGTTCTTCTGCAGGATGCGGATGTAGTTCTTCATCGAGTGGTCGCCGCCCCAGTTGATCGCCTCGGGTTCGAGGAAGCGCGCATCGCCCATGTGGTGGAACCCCGGGGTCAGTGAGCAAACGACGTCGTCCACCCGGCAGATCAGCAGGCACTTGTCGTCGTGCGCCACCGCACCGCCGCCCTTCTTCGGCCGCGGCGGGGCGAAGCCGATCGCCGGCCGGTCCCAGCTCTTGGACAGGATCTGCGCCGCCGCCGCGCCCAGCGAATGGCCGATCAGGATCCGCGGCCGCCGGTCGCCCACCCAGTCGAACACCGCCCGGGCATAGATCAGGAACCCCTGGTGCCAGAGCGTCCCCGAGGCTCCCCGCTCGGTGTCCTTCGCCGCCAGCCGGAACTTGCGGCCGCCGACGTTGAAGACCCGCAGGTTGAAATGCGCGTAGTCGAGCAGCGAGTTCGACCCCGACAGCAGCAGGATCCCGTCCTCGGTCAGGTGCGCCTGAACCTCGCCGTGGTCCAGGCTGTCGATGATCCGCGGCGACTTGACGAGATGCGGCTTGTAGGCGGCCTGCGCGAGCAGCGCGGCGTCCGACAGTTTCATGATCCCCATGATCCGACCCCCTCCGGTTGTCCGTCCAGGGTCAGGATCGCGCCGGGAGGAGGCGGCTGTCGAGTCGGGAATCCCTTCCTCGCCGCCGGGCGGGGCGACGGCCCGTCCCCGTCAGAACGGCCCGGCGAATTCCGGGACGAAGACCGGTTCGTAGTAGTTGCGGCTCGACACCACCGTCTCCGTGGACGTGGTGCAGGCTGACAGGGCAAGGGCGCCGCACAGCGCGGCGATCATGAGGCGGGACATGGAACTGCTCTCGTCTGCGGCCGCATTCCGGCTCGTTGGGCATAGGATACCGCGGCCCGGCCCGGCGATGAAGCGGGGCGCCGGAGGCCGCGGGCGGCCCGTGATGGAAATGGCACAAGCTGGGCGCAAAGGCGGCGCGGGTGTGGCGCTGGCCGCGCGGCCTAGCGGTAGACCTGGTCCTCGCCCGGGAAGCTGCGGTCGGCGACCTCCTCGGCATAGGTCCTGACCGCTTCCTCGATCATCGGGCCCAGCCGGCCGTAGACCTTGACGAACTTCGGGGTCCACGGCGACAGGCCCAGCATGTCCTCGAGCACGAGGATCTGGCCGTCGCATTCGGCGCTGGCGCCGATGCCGATGGTGGGAATGTCCACCGCCCTGGTCATCTCCACCGCCAGCGGCTCCACCACGCCCTCGATCACCACCGCGAAGGCGCCGGCCTCGGCCACCGCGCGGATGTCGTTCAGGTGATGGTCCCAGGTTGCCGCGTCCCGGCCCTGGGTCTTGAAGCCGCCCATCACGTTGGTCGATTGCGGGGTCAGCCCGACATGGGCCATCACCGGGATGCCGCGCTCGACGAGAAAGCGGATGGTCTCGGCCATCCGGGCGCCACCCTCCAGCTTCACCGCCTGGCACTGGGTCTCCTTCATGATCTTCGCGGCGTTGCGGAAGGCCATGTTGGGGCTTTCCTCGTAGCTGCCGAAGGGCATGTCGACGACGATCAGGGCGCGCTTCGTGCCGCGGACGACGGCGCGGCCATGCATGATCATCAGGTCGAGCGGCACGCCGACGGTGGATTCCATCCCGTGCATCACCATCCCGAGGCTGTCGCCGACGAGGATGAAGTCGGCATACCTGTCGACGATGGCGGCGGTATGGGCGTGGTAGGAGGTCAGCGACACGATCGGTGCGCCGCCCTTGCGGGCACGGATCTGGGGCACGGTGATGCGGCGCACGGGCTCGGCGGACTGCTTGCTCATGTCTGGGTTCCTCGGGGGCCGATTTCCATCTGGTCGATCAACAGGATGCCGCCGAATTCGGCGGACAGCATCACGCCGACCGGCGCGGTGACCGGGCCGGCGGCGGGGGCGAAGGTCAGGGCGTCGACGATGTCGAGGCCGCGCAGCGTGGCGCGGGGCTCGGCCGCGACGGCGGCGCGGATCGCCTCGGCCACCGCCGCCACTTCGGCGCCGCCGGCGGCCGCGGCGGCACCGGCCCGCAAGGCGCGGTAGAGGACCGGGGCCGCGGCGCGGTCCTCCGGGGTCAGCCGGACGTTGCGCGACGACATCGCCAGCCCGTCCGGCTCGCGCACCGTGGGCACGCCGACGATCCGCAGCGGCATGTGCAGGTCGCGGGCCATCCGCCGGATCACCGCGAGCTGCTGGTAGTCCTTCTCGCCGAAATAGGCGGCGTCGGGCTGCACGATGTTGAACAGCTTCGCGACCACGGTGGCCACGCCGCGGAAATGGCCGGGCCGGACCGCGCCGTGGAACAGACCGGCCAGCCGGGTGGTCTCGACGATGGTCTCCTCGCCCGCCGGGTAGATCTCGGAGGCCTCGGGGATCAGCACCGCGTCCACCCCGGCCTCGGCGAACATCGCGAGATCGGCGGCCTCGGTGCGCGGGTAGGTCTCGAGATCCTTCGGGTCGCCGAACTGGGTCGGGTTGACGAAGATCGTGGTCACCACCCGGTCGTGATCGGCGCGCGCGGCGGCGACGAGCGCCATGTGCCCGGCATGAAGCGCCCCCATGGTGGTGACCAGCCCGACGGTCTCGCCGGCGGCGCGGAAGCGGGCGACGGCCTCTCGGAGGGCGGGAATGGTGCGGCAGGTCTGCATCGGGCTTCCGGGCTGTCGGGCGCTCTCTAGCCGCTTTGGGCGGGCCGCGCAATCGCGGCGCGCGGCGCCGCCCCGGGCGCGGGACCCGCGGCGGGAGACGAATGATCCCAAGGGTTTGCGCCGCCGGGCGTTAACCCTTTGTTAAGGTTCCGTCTGGAACCGCATTCGTCGAAAAGTTATCTTCAATTCGACCGACCGGTCCGCCGGCCCGGGTCCCAAGCGGGGTCCGGCGGCGGCGGCGGCGGTCCCGGCCCGGGGGTGTCCCGGCCGGTCGCGCTGCAACAGGATGCTGACCCGTGAACCGTAAGGAAAGTCCCGCGATCCACGCCGCCCTGCTCATCCTGGGGGTTTCGGCGCAGGACGACCCGGCGACGGTCCGGGCCGCGTGGCGGCGGCTGGTGCGGATCTACCACCCCGACGTGGCGGCGGGAAACCGGAAACAGGCGGCGGTCCGGCTGGCAGAGATCAATGCTGCCTACGACCTGCTGCGCGCCGCCGGTCGTGACCCGAAGGGCGGCGCCGGCGCCGAGTCGCGGCGCCGGGCCGAGGCCGAACGCCAGGCCGAGGCGTGGCGGCGCGCGGGGGCCGCGCGCCGGGCGGAGGAAGAGCGCCGCGCCGAAACCGAGCGGGCGGCGGAGGCCGCGCGGAAGGCGGAGGCCGACCGGAAGGAAGCGGCGGAGCGCCGGGCCGAGGCCGCTCGCCGCGCCAGGGCCGCCTCGGCGGCCGATCCGGCGGCGCTGATGCAGCGCCGCGATGCTGCGCGGCGGGCCTATGCCTCGCTCGCCGCTCGTGCCCGGCCTGCCTTCGACCACTGCGCCTGAGACAGGCGCCCGGGCGCGATCGCCCCGGGGCGTCTGGTCCCGGGATCCGGTTTGACCGCGCCGGTCAGAGCGGCGCGCGCCGTCGGAACAGCGCCAGGACCCCGAGCCCCGCGACCAGCAGCCCCCACCCGGCCGGAAGCGGCACCACGGCGGGCAGTTGTCCCGCCGCGGTCGGGGTGAGCAGGAAGGCCCGGCGGGTGGTTCCGCCCACGTGGCCATAGCCGACGATCTGCCCCGAAGTGTTGATCGCGCGCGCCTCCACGAGCGTCCAGCCGAGCGACGGGTCGATCAGGTCGTTCAGGTCCAGCATGCCGGTTCCGCTCTGCCACAGGAAGGCGCGGTCTCCGGCCTCGCCCTTGCTGGTGCCCACGACCAGGCCGGCGTCGTTGATGTCGCGGGCGGCGCTGTAGTCGATGCCGCCCGGCAGGTCGCCGAGGTCGGCCATGTCCGAACCGCTTTCCCAGAGGAAGGCCCGATAACCGGTCCCGGCCCGACTCGTGCCGACGACCTGCCCGTTTGCGTTGATGCCGTGGCCGTAGCTTGCCCCGAAGCCGCCCGGCAGATCGCCCAGCATCGTCATGCCGACCGCGCTGTCCCACAAGAAGGCTTGGTCGCCATCGGGCGTCAGCGCGTAGCCGACGACCTGTCCGGACTCGTTGATGTCGAAGCCGCGGCTGAAACTGAATCCGCCGGGCCCGCCGCTGATGTCGGCCATGCCGGTCCCGCTGTCGTAGCGAAATGTGCTTGCGGAGGGCAGCCTGAAGGCTGTGCCTGCCACCTGCCCAGCATCGTTGATCGCGAAGGCGGCGGATTCGAAATAGGTGCGCGGCATGCTGCCACGATCGGTCATCCCGGTGACGCTGTCCCACAGAAACGCACGGTCGCCGAACGGGCCGTTGCTGTAGCCGACGACCTGACCGGAATTGTTGATTCCGTGGGCGAAACTGAAGTTCAGTCCGCCTGGCAAGACGCCGAGGTCGGTCATGCCGGCGCCGTTGTCCCACAGAAAGGCGCGGGGTCCGGACTCGACCCGGCTGTGGCCCACCACCTGACCGGCGTCATTGATGTCATAGGCAACGGTTTCCCCGACGGTGCCGGGCAGCACGCCAAGGTCGGTGA
>JBFKOW010000225.1:0-4698 GCA_041628615.1 Paracoccaceae bacterium
GAGTTCCTCGGGCACGCCCTCGAGACCGGGGAGCGGATGACCCGGCACAGCTGGCGCGATGCCTGGCACCACAGCACGCCGACGCTGGCGGTGGCGAACCTGCCGACCCTGCTGTTCCTCGCCGCCTGGCGCGGCTGGATCTCGGCCGAGACGGCGCTGCTCGGCGCGCAGGTGTTCTGCGTCGTCCTGCTGGCGGTGCTTGGCGCGCGGGCGGGTTGGGTTCTGGAGCGGCGCGTCGCCCCGGCGATCCTCGGGGCGCTGTTCGTCGGCGGCGTCGGGATCGCGCTGTCGGTTGTCAAGCACGCGATCCACTGACCCCGTCGCCGCGCTACTCCGCCGGCGCGGGCTGCAGCCGCCAGCGGTTGCCGCCGTCGGCGCGAAGCGCAGGGCGGGCACCGGCGCGGTCCCCGGCCACGAGCAGCCGCTGCAGGTCCCGGCCCACGTCCGGACTGTAGATGTGATAGAGGTGGCCGGTCGGGCTGTCGCTCGGCAGGTCGCTGAGGTCTATGACCTCGACCCCCGTCAGCCGCGACACGTCGTTGCCGGCCTCGCCCAGCCGCGGATAGCCGTGCAACTGCGCCGAGAGCGCGAGCGGCTTGTCGCCGGTCGTGACATAGACGGTCATGCTCTGCGCGACCGAGTCGATGCGCGGCAGGATCCGTTCGAAGATCTCGAAATCCATGTCGGGGGCCAGCAGGACGACGTGCCCGAGCCGGATGTCCGGCCGCCGGTTGGCCACGTCGTAGAGCGCCAGCACGACCCCGCGGGCGCCGAGACTGTGTCCGATCACGTCGACAGCACCGGTCCCGAAGCGGCGTTCCAGTTCGATGATGGTGTCGGCGAGGTCCGGCACGCTCCAGTAGAGGTCGGCCTCGTCATGGGTGTAGTAGGCGGCGGCACCGTCCGAGGGCCAGCTGAACCACAGGAACCGCCCCGCGAGCCCGGCATTCTGCTGCAGCAGCGCGGCGCGGCGGCAGCCTTTCTCGAACCCGATGTAGTAGCCGTGCACGTAGAGCGCCGGGCCGCGGTCCCCCGCCGACCGCTGAAGCTCGTCGAGAACCGCGGCGGGGTCGGTGAGCCGCAGGCCCTGAACCCGCAGCAATTCCTCGCGCAGGAAGCCGGGGGCCGCGTCGGCCAGCGGCGACAGCACCCCGAGGTCGAGTTCCCCGACCCGGCAGGTGCCAGCCCTCAGGTCGCTTCGCTCGCCGCCGAAATACCGCCCCGGATCCCGCAGGCCGGTGCTGTTGCGCAGGGTGACGAAGGGGATCTCGGCGGTCCCGAGTTCCGTCTGCGCCGAGGCCGGCGCCGGCACGGCGAGCGCCCGGCAGCACAGCGCGAGGATCACGACGAGGACGAGGCGGGCGATGTGGGTCGATTGCGGTTTCATTCCGCACAGATACACCAGCCGGCGCGCCCGGACAGCGGGATTCAGCCCGAGGCCGGGCGGCGGGTGACAGGGGACCGGTGATGTGCCTCCGCGACACCGGGCCGGGCGAATGCCAGCCGTGAGCCTGAAACGGGATACCGTCGGCGTTCCCGATGGCCTATCCGGATATGAAGTGCGCGGAGCTTGCGGACGGATCGCGATACCCGCCGTCCCCGACCGGAAACCGGAGGCAAGATGAACCACACGACCGCATCGCGGATCATCGGCAGGGTGTCGGTGCCGTCCCTGATGTTCGGGCTGCTGTTCTTCGCAGCGTCCCTGACGCCCTCGCTGATCCCGCGCGGACCCGAGGTGCAGGGCATCCTCGGGGGTCTCGTCACGGCGCTCGGCTACCTGATCGGCCAGGTGTTCGGGCTGCTCTGGCGCGCGATGGAAATGCCACGCCCGACCGGCCGCCCGGCCCGGGTCCTGCGCTGGCTCGCGGCCGCCGTGGTCGTGGTCTGTTTCATGCTCGTGCTGACGGCGAGCCTGACCTGGCAGAACGACCTGCGGCAGAAGATGGGGATGGAACTCGCGGACGCGCTCCATCTCACCCGGATCGTGGGCCTCGCCTTCGTCACCTTCGTTGCCGCCTATTTCCTCGGCCGCCTCGTGGCCTCGCTGTTCCGCCTGATCCGGGCGCGGTTCTACCGCGTGATGCCGCCGCGCCGGGCAAACGTGCTGGGGTTCGTCACCGTCGTGATCCTGCTCTTCGTGGTGACGCGGGACGGGCTTCTCGACACCGTGGTCACCTCGCTCGACGCCAGCTATGAGGCGGCGCAGGGCCTGTTCGAGAACGCGCCGCCGCCGCCCGCGGAGCCGTCGAAGGTCGGCAGCGCGGCGTCGCTGATCGACTGGGCCGGGATCGGCAAGCCGGGGCGCGATTTCATAACCTCCGGTCCGGACGCCGCCGCGATCGCGGCCTTCACCGGGCGCCCGGCGCTCGATCCGATCCGGGTCTATGTCGGCCGCGCCAACGGCGACACCCCGCAGGCGCGGGCGGAACTGGCGCTGGCCGAACTGAAGCGGCTCGGGGCGTTCGAGCGCGAGGTGCTGATCGTCGCCAGCCCGACCGGCACCGGCTGGATGGATCCGGGTTCGGCCGATCCGGTCGAGTACATGCATGGCGGCGACATCGCGACGGTGGCGGCGCAGTATTCCTATCTCCAGTCGCCGCTGGCGCTCATCCTCGAGACCAGCACCGGCCTCGAACAGGCCAGCGCATTGCAGGAGGTCGTGCACGGATACTGGAAGACCCTGCCCGAGGACGCGCGCCCCCGGCTCTACGTGCACGGGCTCAGCCTCGGGGCATGGTCGTCGATGTACGCGACGAACCTGTTCCGGCTGATGGACGACCCGATCGACGGGGCCTTCTGGGCCGGCCCGCCGTTCCCCTCGGCGTTCTGGAACTACGTGCAGAACCACAGGAATCCCGGCAGCCCGTGGGTGCTGCGGGAAATCGGCGACGGCTCACTCGTCCGCTACGCCTCGCACACCGCCGACGCCTCGCAGGCCGCCGCCGAGTGGGGCGAGATGCGGATCGCGTTCCTGCAGTATTCCAGCGACCCGGTGGTGTTCTACGACCCGGCCTCGCTCTGGCGCGCGCCGCCGTGGATGCGCGACCCGCCCGCCGAGGACATGTCGGCGCATTTCATGTTCATGCCCGTGGTCACGCAGTTCCAGCTGGCGCTCGACATGGCGCTGTCCTTCGGTTCGCCGCCCGGCCACGGCCACGCCTACTACGCGCGCGACTACATCGGGCCCTGGGCCGAGGTGACGGCCCCCCGCGACTGGGGCCCCGCGGATACCGCGCGGCTGCAGGCGCATTGCGACAACGGCTTCCAGAACGGTTGTTCGAACGACCTGCGCTGACGCCGGGCGCCCGGTGTCGCTCCGGTGGCGTCTACTCGGGCCGTTCGACGAAATGCAGCACCGCGCCGCCCGCGGCGTCCGTCATGACCAGCCCGGCGCCGTAGCGGACATATCCCACCACCCGCGACAGCGCGTCGAGGACGCTCCGCTCGCGCGCCTCCACGGCGTCGAGCCAGCGGGTCGCGCCAGCTGTCAGGGCGATCGGCCCTTGGAGGTCGCGATCGCGGACTCAGCGCAATATCGTCGCCGGGCATTGCTGCACCTCTTCGATTGAAGATGCAGTTCAGAGAGACCACTTTCTGCCGTCGCAGGAGAGGGGGCAATCGAGGATCGACTATTCGCCCACAAGGAAGTCTCCGGGGCGCTCATACCCAGTCTTCGAATTCCTTAGCGTCGGGCAGCAAGGTCGGATCTTCCAATTTTCTGAAAGTCCAGGTGACCGGCTTTTCTGCTTTCTTCCCAAGCTCACCGGCAATTTCGCGCCCGCGCCCGCTCAGCTTTTCAGCGATATGGGTCGAGAAAAAGATCGCGCTGTCGAGCAGCTCACCCATCGCGACCACGGTATCAGAATAGCGCTCGTCGACATGACCTGCCTTTGTTGGAAGGCCAAAGTATGCATGCGCGATCTCGTCCTCGGATGCAGAGCCCTTCATGCTCTGAAGCCGCTCCATCTCCTTCGCCCTTTGCTCAACTACCTTTTCCAAGGAGTGTAAGGACTGCCAAAGCTGCATGGCTGCCATAATGACCTTAGGGTCAGCGGTGATATCGTTGACCAACAAAGAACGAAGTTCGTCGGCTTCGTGCTTGAAGAAGGTCAGGCTGCGATAGTCGTACTGAAGTTCGAAGGGGCCAGTGGCGCGGCCAGCAGCGGCAGCGCCGAGGAACTCCTCGTATCGCTTCCTGTCAGCAAGAAAGTTGTCGACAAGGGGTTTCACCAACTGTTTCTTGAAGGACAGGCTGTGGTTTGCGATTGAGGTCGAAAGAACCACGGCAGCGTTATTCCGACGCAGTTCCGTCAGCTTTAGTCTGTGCGTTTCTTGCCGTGCTGCAAATCTTGTCGCTGCAAGAGCGCCGAAGAAGGCGCCCGCAAGCGCACCAATTATCGAAGAGGCAAAGTTAGAGTTCAGCACCTGTCCAATCCACGGAACTAAATCGTTCGTCATTAGCCAGTGGATAACGCTGTCGTCTTTTGGCAGGTGGGACGCCATGTCGTGTCCTGATACCTATTACTATGTAACTTTAGCAACGACATATGGGAAAAGTGGCGGAGAGACAGGGATTCGAACCCTGGGTGGGGTTGCCCCCACAACGGTTTTCGAGACCGCCCCGTTCGACCACTCCGGCACCTCTCCGCGGGGGTCTGGAACGCTCCATTACGCCGGGGACGGCGCTGGTGCAAC
>JBFKOW010000226.1:0-4655 GCA_041628615.1 Paracoccaceae bacterium
ATGCTTTGAGAACATCCGCCTGAACTTTCTCCCCGGGGTGAAGATCGGGGTCGTCGGGGTCAACGGCGCGGGCAAGTCCACCCTGCTGCGGATCCTGGCCGGCATGGACAAGGAGTTCACCGGCGAGGCCTGGGCCGCCGAGGGCGCCCGCGTCGGCTACCTGCCGCAGGAGCCGCAACTCGACGAGAGCCTGACGGTCCGCGAGAACGTCATGCTGGGGGTGAAGGCCAAGAAGGACATCCTCGACCGCTACAACGACCTCGCGATGAACTACTCGGACGAGACGGCGGACGAGATGGCCCGCCTGCAGGACGAGATCGACAGCCAGAACCTGTGGGACCTCGACGCCCAGATCGACGTGGCGATGGAGGCCCTGCGCTGCCCGCCGGACGACGCCGCGGTGGACACCCTGTCGGGCGGCGAGAAGCGCCGCGTGGCGCTGTGCCAGCTTCTGCTCGACGCCCCCGACATGCTGCTGCTCGACGAACCGACCAACCACCTCGACGCCGAGACCGTGGCCTGGCTGCAGAACCACCTGATCGACTACAAGGGCACGATCCTCGTGGTCACCCACGACCGCTATTTCCTCGACGACATCACCGGCTGGATCCTCGAACTCGACCGCGGCCGGGGCATTCCCTACGAGGGCAACTATTCCTCGTGGCTGGAACAGAAGGCCAAGCGGCTGGCGCAGGAGGCCCGCGAGGACAAGGCCAAGCAGAAGACGCTGGAGCGCGAACTGGAATGGATCCGGCAGGGCGCGAAGGCCCGGCAGGCCAAGTCCAAGGCCCGGATCGCCGCCTACGAGGAACTGGCGGGCCAGTCCGAGCGCGAGAAGGTGGGCCGCGCCCAGATCATCATCCCGAACGGTCCGCGCCTCGGCGGCAAGGTGATCGAGGTCGAGGGGCTGGCCAAGCACATGGGCGACAAGCAGCTGATCGAGGGGCTGAGCTTTTCGCTGCCCCCCGGCGGCATCGTCGGCGTGATCGGTCCCAACGGCGCCGGCAAGACCACCCTGTTCCGGATGCTCACCGGGCAGGAACAGCCCGACGCCGGCAGCGTCACCTTCGGCGACACCGTGAAGCTGGCCTATGTCGACCAGTCCCGCGACGCGCTCAGGCCCGACGCCACGGTCTGGGAGGAGATCTCGGGCGGCGGCGAGGTGATCGAACTGGGCGACGCGCAGATGAACTCGCGCGCCTACTGCTCGGCCTTCAACTTCAAGGGCTCGGACCAGCAGAAGAAGGTGGGCCTGTTGTCGGGCGGCGAACGCAACCGGGTCCACATGGCCAAGCTGCTGAAATCCGGCGGCAACGTCCTGCTGCTCGACGAACCGACCAACGATCTCGACGTCGAGACCCTGCGGGCGCTGGAGGACGCGCTGGAGAACTTCGCCGGCTGCGCGGTGATCATCAGCCACGACCGGTTCTTCCTGGACCGGCTCTGCACCCACATCCTCGCCTTCGAGGGCGAGGCCCACGTGGAGTGGTTCGAAGGCAACTTCGAGGCCTACGAGGAGGACAAGATCCGCCGGCTCGGCCCCGACTCCGTCGAACCGACGCGGGTGAAGTACAAGAAGTTCGCCCGCTGAGCGCCATGGGCCGGGCTGTCGGGCCCGGCCTCGTCCACTCCCAATCCGGCCAGGCAAGTTCTTTTGTTTCGGGCGCCTGGACAATGGGCGCCCGAATTTGACCGCCTTATGGCAGCGTGACTACAAGTGTCAGGATTTCTTGCGGAGCGGTGGAACGATGATGCGACTAGCCGGGATTCTTGCGCTTGTCCTCACCTGTCTGGCGGGAATGGCCCCTGCGGCGACGCTGACCGTCACTTCGTCGACCGGCGGCAACATCGGCACATTGATGAGCTGGGACCCGTTGTCGGTGACCGTTGCCGCCGAGGATGGCGACGCGCAGGTCCTCGCGATGTCGGACAGCGCGACGATCACCGCCACGGCGGTGAATGCCAACACCACGCAGACCGGCATATCGACCGTTCTCTTCACCGTCAGTGACGGCATCGAGTCGATCAGCCGGTCGGGTCAGGTGACCGAAAGATACACCTCGAAGATCGACCAGAACGGCGGGTCCGGATGTTTCTGCTTTTCCGGGCAAGCGTTCCTGCAGGACACCCTGACCTTCGATTTCGCCTCTGGCGCGCAATTCGTGGTGCACCGAGCCTCGCTGGGCCGCAGCATAGCTTTCAGCCCGTTCTACGCCGGCACCCCGAACGTGCCGGCGTCGATCACGTCTCCGTTGTTCGTCCGCTACAGCTACACGGCGCCGAGCGCGGTGCCTCTGCCGGCCGCCGGCTGGCTTCTGGTGGCGGGCTTCGGCGCCCTGGCGGCGCTCCGGCGGCGGCCCGCCTGACCGCACGCTTGCCGCGATCCGGGGCCGCCGATCAGCGCCTTTCGGCCTGCCTTCGTCAATTCCCTTGCGTTTTCGCGGCGCGGGCCCCATATATCGGGCGCTACCGTTCTACCTATCGACCACTGTCTCCGACTACCGGCTGTCAGTCTCTCGATCCTAGACGACAAAGCCGGGCTGCCGCATTCCGCGGGCAGCAAACAACTGAAGGAGACCACGGTATGGCCACTGGCACCGTGAAATGGTTCAACACCACCAAAGGCTTCGGCTTCATCCAGCCCGATGGCGGCGGCAAGGACGTGTTCGTCCACATCTCCGCTGTCGAGCGCGCCGGCCTGACCGGCCTCGCCGACAACCAGAAGGTGACCTACGAGATCGAAGCCGGCCGCGACGGCCGCTCCTCGGCCACCAAGCTTCAGCTGGCCTGAGCCAGAATCGGGCGGGTGGTGCGCCACCCGCCCGCGCCCGGCCCGGCGTGCGAGCACCCCGGCCGGTCCGCGCGATTGCGGGGTCTCAGACCTCCGCCACGACCTCCCCGAGCATTTCCCCGGTCATCTTGGTCTTGTCCTCGGACCTGACCTTCCGGCGCACCGCCTCGATCAGGTGATGCGCGGCGTCCCGGCTGTCCTTGTCGGGCCATTCCGAGATCGCCGCGAAGGTCCGGTCGGACGTGCGCACGACCTGCACCCGTTCCGCGCCCAGTTCCTTCAGCGCCGGCAAGCGCTTGGCCTGGACGGTTTCGAGGGTCAGGTCGAAATCGGCCCCGCTCGTCACTTCCCAGGTGGTGATCGTCACATAACGCATCGCTGCCTCCCGTGGTTCGACTCCTCTGGTCCGACGATAGCACAAACCGCCCATGTCCCGGTATTCGCGTGATTTCCCGGCGATCGGCGAGCGGTGGCGATTGGGGCTTGTCCGGCGGCGGCCGCCGCCGCGATACTGGGGAGGATGAAACCCGCAACGACGATCCTGCTGCTCCTGGGCGCCCTGATGCCGCTGCCGGCCGCCGCGCAGGACCGGCCGCCGCCGGCCGGGCAGCTCGGGGAGACGGCCGAGGCCACCGGCACCGGGGCGGAGCTCGACTTCGTCAAGGCGATCTTCGCCGAGATCCAGCCGCGGTCCATCGCGATCAACCGCGAGATCTGCGGCTACATCGGCTACAACCGGCTGGGCGAGCTGGTCCATACCCGCCACCGCGAGGGCCAGGAGGCCAGTTGCGACCTGCCGAACTGGCCCCGCAAGATGGTCGTGATCGCCAGCTACCACACCCATTCGACCTATAGCCCCGACTACGATTCGGAAGTCCCGTCCTCGATCGACATGCGCTCGGACGAGGCCTCGGGGATCGACGGCTACGTGGCCACGCCCGGCGGCCGGCTGTGGTTCATCGACAGCGACACGATGACGACCGGTCAGATCTGCGGCATCGGCTGCCTTTACCAGGATCCCGGGTTCCGGGCGGCGGCGCGGGGCTCCATCCGCGAGGTCTATTCCTTCGCCCAGATCCTCAAGCGCGAGCGCGACTGACCGGCCGGGCAGGGGCTCTGCCCCGCCCGCGCCGCCCGCGGCGGCGCGGCCTCCCCGGGATATTTCGGGTCCGAAGAAGGCGCCGCCGCGTCAGGGCCCCTCCCAGTTCACCGCGCCCGCCGGGCCGACCGTCAGCGTGCCGTCGGGTGGCGGCTTCATCAGCGCCGCGGCGGCGTCCTCGGGCCCGGTCAGCCAGGTGTCGAAGTCGGCGGGGTCGAGCAGCACCCCCATCCGGTGGTGGATCGCGCCGACCTCGGCATTGGGTTCGCAGGTCACGGTGGCGAGCTGTTCCAGCCGCCGGCCGCCGGGCGCGACCCAGGTATCGGTGATCGCGGCGAAGGCGAGAAGGCCGCCGCCGGCGGGCCGGATCGCCCAGGCGGTCTTCTTCCGCCGCTCGCCGGTCCATTCGTACCAGCCCTCGGCCGCGACGATCCCCCGTCCGGTTCCGGCGAAGGCGGACTTGGCGAAGACCGTTTCGGACTGTGCGTTCACGATGGTGTCCAGCACCGGCCGGCCGCGGGCGTTGGTCCGGCCCACCGGGATCATCCCCCAGCGCATCGTCGCCGGCCCCGCCGCCGTCAGGCACAGCAGGTCCTGGCCCGGAGCGATGTTGCGGCGCGGCTGCTGCGGCGGGATCGCGGCGACCCGCAGGAAGGCGGCGATCTCGGCGTCGGGACGCGCGAGGAAAAGCCGCCCGGGCATCGCCTAGCCGTCCGCCGCCGCCGCTGCCGCCGACACGAGGTCGAGCACCGCCGGCCCGATCGC
>JBFKOW010000227.1:0-4611 GCA_041628615.1 Paracoccaceae bacterium
CCGGGCGAAATTGACCACCTGTTCCTGCGCGAAGCGGATATCGGCCAGTTCCCGGTCCGAAAGCTCGGCGATCAGCGTGTCGATCTCCTGTTGCGACAAGCGGAACGACTCCGGCGTGTAGCGATCGAACTTCTCGGACAGCTCGCGCACCGCCGCATCGCCGCGCGCCTCGATATCGGCCAGCGTCGCCTCGACCGCGGTCCGGGTCCTGGCGTCGTCCTCGGCCCGCTCGGCGGCGGGCTTGCCGCGCTTGAGATACTCGATCGTCATCACTGTGTTCCTCTGTTGTCGGGACGGGGCGGCGTCCTCTCACCGCGGTCGAAAGCCTCCCAGCCCTCGCCCCGGAACACGTCGACGCCCAGTTGCGCCAGCACGTGCGGAAAATCGACCATCACCCAGTTGTCCGTGATCTTGCCGTTCTCGACCTTCCAGAAATCCATGTAGCGGATCTCGACCCGCTTGCCGGTCGGGGCGACGCCCATGAAGGGTCCCGTATGGACCGCCTCCTGCCGGCCGAAGGCGGCAGCCCATTCGCCCATGAAGAGCCGGGCCTCGTCGACGCAGACCTTGTCCGAAAAGGCCGCCTGGAAGGGGCGCTGCCAGTTGTCCTGGAATTCCTGCAACCCGTGCTTGGTGCCGCATCCGGCGTTGCCCATCCAGCGGAAACCCGTGGCGAAGAACTGGCCGATGTCGTCGATGCGGTGGTCGTTGAGGCCGTCCACCATGCGCTCGATTACCGCGCGGGTCTCGGCGGTCTTGCTCATGTCCGTGTCGCGGCTCAGCACCGCCTGCTCTGGACGCGCGCCGGTCATCCCTTCACCGCCCCCGCGGTCAGGCCGCTGACGATCTGGCGCTGGAAGAACATCACGAGGATGAACAGCGGCGCGGTGGCCGACACCACGGCGGCGACGGCGAACATCACGTTGCCCTCGGTGTAGGTTGTTCCGAGGAACGCGGCGATCTCGGGGACCATGGTCCGGTTCGACTCCGACAGCAGCATCGAGGTGACGGCGAAATCGTTGTAGGCGAGCAGGAAGCTGAACAGGCCCGTGGTGATGACCCCCGGCCACATCACCGGCACGATGACCAGCCGGAAGGCCTGGAACTGGGTGCAGCCGTCCACCTTGGCGCTCTCGTCCAGTTCCTTCGGGATGTTCTGGAAGAAGCTGTGCAGCATCCAGAGGGTGAAGGGCTGGTTGATCGCCACCAGCACGATGATCGTGGTCGGCAGGATGCCCCAGAGGTTCCACTCGAAGAACGGCAGCAGGTACCCCGAGACAAGCGTGATCGGCGGCATGGCGCGGAAGATCAACGCGGTGATCAGCAGCCAGAACGTGTAGCGGAAGGCCGACCGCGACAGCGCGTAGCCACCCAGCGTGCCGATCGTCAGCGAGGTGCAGACCACGAAGAAGCAGACGATGGCGGTGTTGATCGCCGCGCGCCAGAACTCCTCCTGCACCCAGGCCCCGTGATAGCCGGCCCCGGTGAAGGGCGTGCCGTGGGTCCGCTCGGTGTTGGCCCCGGTCAGGGCATTGGTCCAGTCGGCGATCGAGAAGAAGTCGAGTTCGACCTTGAACGAGCCCCAGAGCGTCCAGATGAACGGGAAGGCGGCGAGGATCAGCCAGACGACGATGAACCCGTTGGTCAGCACGCGAAGCGCTGGCGGGGTGCGCATTGCCTTGGACGCCATTACACCTTCCCCTTGAAATCGCGCCAGGTGCGCACCAGCACCGGCGACAGCAGGATCGCCACGCCGATGATCGTCAGCACCGAGGTCGCGGCCGCCGCCGACAGCTGCCGGGTCTCGCCGCCGAGGTCGTTGAAGATGATCCAGCTCAGGCTGGTCGCATGCGCCGAGGCGTTGAAGCCGACGATCGGCTCGAAAACCCGGAAATTGTCCATCAGCTGGATCAGGGCCACGAACGTGACCAGCGGCATGAGATGCGGGACTACGATGTAGCGGACCTGCTGCCAGCGGGTCGCGCCGTCGATCTGGGCGGCCTCGATCTGGTCCTCGGGCAGGGTCTGCAGCCCGGCATAGAAGACCACGAAGGCGAAGGGCGCGGAATGCCAGACCCCGTAGACAATGATCGCGATCCACATCAGCGGCGTGGACGCCTTCACCGACAGGTCAGGATCACTCGCCATCCAGGACAGGAGGTTCCCGAGGACCCCCCGGCTGTCGATCATCCAGAACAGGATCAGCGAGCCGACCAGCGGCGTCACCGTGAACGGCAGCAGCGAGAAGAAGATCACCAGTCCCTTGAGCCAGCTGGCCAGCGTGTTCACCGCCAGGGCGATGGCCATGCCGAGCACGATCAGCAGCGGTGTGACGGTGAAGGTATAGGTCAGGGTGAAGCCGATGGCCCGGTAGAAAGGCAGGTCGCCAAGCTCCGAGACGAAGGCCCCGAGGCTGTCGGTGCTGCGCCAGGCCTCGGCGACCTCGGCGACCGCGAGGTGACCGCGGTCGAGATAGATCGACAGCCCGACGAACCGGCCCAGCGGCTGCGCCTCGCGCAGCGCCCGGGTCGCCTCCTGGTCGATGGTGACCTCCTCGGTGCAGCGGAACGGAGTGCAGTTCTCCACCGTGATCAGCACCGGCTCGTGGGGGGCAAAGACCGACTGGGTGACCACCGAGACGATGGGCGCCGCGATGAACAGCAGCATCGCCAGCCCGGTGGGCAGGAAGAACCAGAAGAAGGTGCGATGTTTCATGGGGCGGGTCGCGCTCGGTCAGGGTCTGCCAGGACGGGCGAAGGTCGGTGAGGAGCGGGGTGGCCCCGCTCCCCGGCGATGGGCCTACTGCAGGTAGCCCTGTTCGCGGGCGGCCGCGGTGTAGGCGGCCTCCACGTCGGCAAGCGCCTGTTCCGCGGTTTCGTTGCCCTGCATGAAGTCGGACAGCTCGGCCCCCAGCGCGGTGTGCATCAGGCCCATGTAGGGCAGCATCGGGTAGGGTTCGGTGCCCATCTCGGCAGCGGCGAAGACACCGATGGCGGCCGGGGTCGGCTCGTAGCCGTCGACGAGCCAGACCGCCTGGGTGCGGACCTCCTCGTCGGCGATGCGCTCCGGGCTGATGCCGTTCATCATCGCGATGAAGGTGGCCTCGGCCTCGGCGTCCGAGATGTTCTTGGCCACGGTCCAGCCGTCCCACCACAGGGTCGAGGCCGGGATGCCGCCGCCGCCCACGGTCATCGGTCCGGCGATCGCGAAGCCGTCGACGACCTCCTGCGGCACGCCGTCCACGGTGGTCAGGGTCGCCGCACGGCTGCCCCACATGTTCATCAGGGCGACATTGCCGGCGCGGAACTCGGCATTGGTCGCGTTGGAGTCATGGGTCAGGAAGTCGGGGTTCATGTACTCCGACAGCGCCTTCATCATTTCCAGCGCCCTGACGCCCGCCTCGGAGTTCACGCTCGGCTCGGCCGTGCCCGGCTTGAAGAACTGGCCGCCGTAGCCGATGAACATGTTGTTGAACTCCTGCGCGAGGTTCCAGCCCGCGGCATAGGCCCCGCCCAGCGGATATTGCATGATCCCCGCGGCGCGGATCGCCTCGGCGGCGGCGAGCATCTCCTCGTAGGTGGTCGGAGGTTCGAGCCCGACCTGTTCGAGCACGTCGGCGCGGTAGACGAGGTGCTGGGCGTTGGCCATGAAGGCCACGGCCATGACCTGCCCGTTGATGGTGATCAGCTGGTTCGGCGCCAGCGCCTCGCCGTATTTCGCCACGAGGTCGTCGAGCGGGCGGATCACGTCGGCGTTCATCAGCGCGACGATCGACGAGTTGGCGATGATCGCGGAGGTGTATTCCGCCGGATTGCCGGACATGCCGGCGACGTTGATCTGCTGGTGATCGGCGGTCAGGTTGGTCGAAACCTCGGCGCCCGAGCATTCCTGCGCGCCCGCTCCGACCGTCTGGATCGCCGGGAACTCGTTGCCGACGATGGAGACCCGGGCGCCGATCTCGCAGGAAAGCGCCGTGGTCGCCGTCAGGGCTGCGAGGGCGCCTGCGGTTGCGAGTGTCTTGAGATACATGGAGATCCTCCCCTTGGTGATGGCGGGTGCACCTTGCAAGCCTGCACCCTTCTGGTGTCCCGGCCGTCCGGCGCCGGGCATTGCGTCCGGGGTGCTACCCCCCGATCCGTGCCCCCGTCCTTGCATCGAACAGGTGGCAGTGCTCCGCGGGGACGCCGATCGAAACCTGGTCGTCGATTTCCGCGCGAAAGGTCTTGTCGGTCTTCGCGCTGACCAGCGCGCCGCCGATCTTCAGCGACACCATGGTGGCGTCACCCAGGAGTTCGAGCGTGTAGATCGGACCCCGGATCTGGCCGCCGTCGCCGGTGACCGAGGCGTCCTCGGCCCGGAACCCGAGCGTCACCGGGCCGTCCGGGCCCCGCAGGCCGCCGATCTCGGTGTTGGGGGCGGTGAACGTCCCGCCCCGCAGTTCGCCATCGACGAGGTTCATCGCCGGGTTGCCGATGAAGCTGGCGACGAAGGTGTTGGCCGGGTTGTCGTAGATCTCGGTCGGCGTGCCGACCTGCTGCACCACGCCGTGGTTCATCACCACCACCCGGTCGGCCAGCGTCATCGCCTCGATCTGGTCGTGGGTCACGTAGA
>JBFKOW010000228.1:0-4608 GCA_041628615.1 Paracoccaceae bacterium
AGACAACGGTGATCATCGTGTCGCACCAGGCCCAGATGCTCGAACGGTTCGCGCGGTCGGCGGCGGTTCTGAAGCACGGACAGCTGCACATGTTCGACACCCTCGAAGAAGCGAAGCAGATGTATGACTACGAAACCTAAGGCGCTGAAATACCGCATCCGGCGGAGCGAGCCGCTGGCGCTGCCGGGCGCCGGCACCGACCGGGCCCGCGCCGACGCGGCGGCCGACACCGGGGCCGGCCTGCCGGCCACGGCCCCGGAGACGGAGACGGCCGCTGGCCGGGCGCGGGATGCCGCCGCCCGTCCGGGGGGCCCTGCGCCGACGCCCGATGCGGCCGGTCCCGCCGCGGCCGCGGCGCCGGGCCCCGGCGCGGAGGCCGCGCCGCCCCCCGATCTCGACGCGATCCGCCGCGAGGGCCTGACCGGCCGGCAGCTGCGGATGGCCCGCCGAATCGCGCAGAAGCAGGGCCTCGCCGTCACCTCGGATTTCGACGCCGTGCGGCAATTGCGCCTGAAGGGCATCGACCCGTTCCGGCGGGCCAACATCCTCGAACTGGTGGTGCCGCAGGGCGCCGCCGCCGGGGCGAGCGCGCAGCAATCGGGCGGTGGCGGCGGCCAGGGCGGCGATGTCGGCCCGCCGCGCGCCGGACTGCCGATCGCCGGGGGCGGCGGCGACAGGATCCAGCTGCCCCAGACCGTGCGGCGGACCCCCGACCTGCCGTCGCGCGAAACCGGGACCGCCCCGGACCCGGCCGCCGCCCGCGCGGCCGAGATCCGCGCGATCCAGGCGGACATCGCCTGGCGCCGGCGGCGCAAGCTGTCGATGCTCTTCGTCCGGCTGTCGGTCTTCGTCGGCCTGCCGACGCTGCTCGTCGGCTGGTATTTCGCCGTGCTCGCCACGCCGATGTACGCCACCAAGTCGGAATTCGTGATCCAGCAGGCCGAATCGCAGGGCGCCGCCGGTCTCGGCGGGCTGTTTTCGGGCACCTCGATGGCGACCCAGCAGGATTCGATCTCGGTGCAGTCCTTCCTGCTGTCGCGCGAGGCGTTCCGGAAGCTCGACGCCGAGGAGGGATTCGCCGCCCATTTCAGCGCCGACCGGATCGATCCGCTGCGCCGGCTCGAACCCGATGCGAGCGGCGAGGACGCCTACCGGCTCTACCAGAAGATGGTCCGGGTCTCCTACGACCCGACCGAGGGCCTGCTGAAGATGGAGGTCGTGGCCGCCGACCCCGCGGTGTCGCAGCGCTTCTCGGAGGCCCTGATCGGCTACGCCGAAGAGCGGATCGACGCCTTGACCCAGCGGGTCCGCGAGGACGCGATGCAGGGCGCCCGCGCCAGTTACGAGGAGGCCGAGGCGCGCCGGGCCGAGGCGCTGCAGACCTGGCTCGACCTGCAGCAGGAGCTGGAGGTCGTCGACCCGATCGGCGAGACCAGCGTCAAGACCAGCCAGATCGCCCAGCTCGAAAGCCAGCGCCAGCAGCTGCAACTCGAACTGCAGACCCGGCTGAACGTCCAGCGCCCGAACCAGGCCCAGGTCGATGCCCTGCGCAGCCAGATCTCGGGGATCGACGGGCTCATCGCCGAATTGCGCAGCGACCTGACCGAGGCCACCGCCGACGGCAGCAGCCTCGCCAGCAAGAACACCGAACTGCGGCTGGCGGAAGAGAATTACGGCTTCCAGACGATCATGGTGCAGCAGGCGCTGCAGCAGATGGAAACCGCCCGGATCGAGGCCAACCGGCAGGTCCGCTATCTCGAGACCGGGGTCGCCCCGCTCGCGCCGGACATGCCGACCTACCCGCGGGTGTTCGAGAACACCGCGCTGGCCTTCCTCGTCTTCGCGGGGATATACCTGATGGTCTCGCTCACCGCCTCGATCCTGCGCGAGCAGGTCTCCTCCTGACCCGCCCGCGCCGCGGCGCCGCCAGACCGGAAGGACCGACATGCATACCGTCAAGATCGCCGATCTCACGGTTTCCAACGCCGCGCCGCTGACGGTGATCGCGGGCCCGTGCCAGCTCGAGAGCCTCGACCACGCACTGATGATCGCCGAGACGATGGCGGCCGCCTGCGCCGCCGCCGGCGCCGGCTACATCTTCAAGGCGTCCTACGACAAGGCGAACCGGACCTCGCTGACGGGCAAGCGCGGGCCGGGCATGGACGAGGGGCTCAGGGTGCTCGACGAGGTCCGCCGCCGGGCCGGGGTGCCGGTGCTCACCGACGTGCACGGCGCCGATCACTGCGCCCCCGCGGCACAGGCGGCCGACGTGCTGCAGATCCCGGCCTTCCTGTGCCGCCAGACCGACCTGCTGCTGGCCGCCGGGGCCACCGGGGCGGCGATCAACGTCAAGAAGGGCCAGTTCCTCGCGCCGTGGGACATGGCCAACGTCGCCGCCAAGGTCGCCTCCACCGGCAACGACCGGATCCTGCTGACCGAGCGCGGCGTGTCCTTCGGTTACAACACGCTGGTCGCCGACATGCGGTCGCTGCCGGAGATGGCCCGCACCGGCTACCCGGTGGTGATGGACGCGACCCATTCGGTGCAGCAGCCCGGCGGCAAGGGCGACGCCTCGGGCGGGCAGCGCGAATTCGCCCCGGTGATGGCGCGGGCGGCGGTATCGCTGGGCATCGCGGCGGTGTTCATCGAGACCCACGAGGACCCGGACCGCGCGCCGTCTGACGGGCCGAACATGATCCCGCTGGACCGGATGCCGGCGCTGGTGGAGACGCTGATGGCCTTCGACCGGATCGCCAAGGCCGACCCGATCCGGCTGTGAGCCGCGGCGGACCGGGGCGCTGCCCCGGACCCCGGGATATTTCCGGTCCGAAGAAGGCGCGGCGGCCCGGCTTTTCCGTCCGGCCGGGTTCGCCTAGGGTCCGGTCAGGTGGTGTCAGCCGGGATCCCGTCGCATGTTTCGAACCCTGTTCGCCCTGGCGGTCGCCGCCGCCCTGACCGTGCTGCCGGATGCCGTCCCGGCGCAGGACGCGGCCGCGCCGCCGGCGGCGACGATCTCGACCGCGGACAGCCGCCAGGCCGACGCCGACATCGCCGTCCGGATGCGCGACATCCTTGCCGAACTCGGCGGATACGAGGATGTCACGGTGCAGGTGAACCAGGGCGTGGTCACCCTGCGGGGCACCACCGCCAGCGCCGCCGACGCGACCGCCCTGACCGACCTGTCCGGCCGCATCGAGGGCGTGGTGTCGGTCCGCAACCGGGTGACCGAGACCACCGACATCGTCCGCCGGCTGAACCCGGCGGTGGAGCGGTTCCGGGCGCGGGTCGACCAGGTGCTGATCTTCCTGCCGCTGGCCGCCATCGCGGCGGCGGTCTTTGCCGCGGTCCTGCTGGTCGGCCTGCGCATCGCCCGCGCCCGCAACCCGTGGGACCGGATCGCCCCGAACGCCTTCATCGCCGACCTCTACCGGCAGGTCGTCCGCCTCGCCTTCGGGGTGCTGGGCCTGGTCGTCGCGCTCGACATCATGAACGCGACGGCGCTGCTGTCGACGATCCTCGGCGCCGCCGGGCTGATCGGTCTCGCCATCGGGTTCGCGGTCCGCGACACGGTGGAGAACTTCATCGCCTCGGTCCTGCTGTCGGTCCGTCAGCCGTTCCGGCCCAACGATGTGGTCGAGATCAATGGCGACCAGGGCAAGGTGATCCGGCTGACCTCGCGGGCGACCATCCTGCTGAGCTTCGACGGCAACCACATCCGGATCCCGAACGCCACGGTGTTCAAGAGCCGGATCATCAATTTCTCGGAGAACGCCGAGCGCCGGTTCCAGTTCACCCTGACGGTGGAGGCCGGCAGCGACCTCGCCCGCGCCCGCGCGATCGCCGCCGAGACGGTGCAGGCGCTGCCCTTCGTGCTGGCCGAGCCGGCGGCAGCGGTCTGGCTGGGCGAGATGACCCACAGCGGCGTGGAGGTTGTCGTCACCGGCTGGATCGACCAGCACGCCACCTCCATCGTGCAGGCCCGCGGAGAGGCGCTGCGGCTGGTCAAGGCGGCGCTGGAGGCCGCGGGATACGGCTTCCCTGACCCGACCTACCGGCTCCGGATGGAGCCGCCCGGAGGCCCGGCCCCGGTGCCGTCCGGGGCGGCGGCCGACGCCCCCGTGCCGCCGCTGCCAAGGCCGGCGGAAAGCCTCGTGGCCGGCGATGTCGGGGCGACGCCCGAACAGGCCCTCGACCGCCTGATCGACGCCGAGAGGGTCGCGGACGGAAAGGAGGACCTGCTGCGCGACAACGCCCTGAAGGAATAGCCCCGGGCCGCCGCAATCGCCGTCTTGGGGACTTGAACCGCCCCGCAGGACCCGCTAGACCCCGGCTCGCTGCTGGGGTGTAGCCAAGCGGTAAGGCAGCGGTTTTTGGTACCGTGTACCGTAGGTTCGAATCCTACCACCCCAGCCAAACAATTCCCTGAATGCAGACGGTGTGAGGTGCGGCTCGAATACTGCCGCGACTTCCGCAGGTTACGAGCCAGGCTCGGCATCGCAGACCGCGAAAGGCCCCGCAAACAGGCTCGGAATGGCCGGAAGTCTGCACTCGGCATTTCCGCCATACGAGGTTGAGATTCCGAGGATCAGAGAGTCGCGAGGAGGTCGC
>JBFKOW010000229.1:0-4545 GCA_041628615.1 Paracoccaceae bacterium
ATCACGGCGTAGTCCCGGCTGAACGCCGAGTTCACGAAGAACTGGCCGATCCCGCCGGTGGAGAAGAACACGTCGATGAGCACCGACCCGGTGATCATCCCGACGAAGGCGGGGCCGAGGTAGCTCAGCACCGGCAGCATCGCCGGCTTGAGCGCGTGCCGCATGATGATCCGCCGGTCCTTCAGGCCCTTGGCCCGCGCCGTCCGCACGAAGTTCGAGTTGAGCACCTCGATCATCGAGGCCCGGGTGATCCGGGTGATCGAGGCCATGTAGGAGGTCGACAGCGCGATCACCGGCATGATGAGGTTCGGCACCGCGCCGCCGTTCCAGCCGCCGCCGGGCAGCCAGCCCAGCCAGAGCGTGAACAGGATGATGAGCAGCGGCGCCATGATGAAGTTGGGCAGCACCTGCGCCACCATCGAGAACCCCACCGCGATGGTGTCGATGACCGAGTTGTGCCGGACCGCCGCGACCACGCCCAGCGTGATCCCGACCGAGGCGGCGACGATGAAGCTCCAGAACCCGTAGGTGAGCGTGATCGGGAAGCCCTGGGCGATGATGTCGTTGACGGTGCGGTCCTTGTACTGGAACGACGGGCCGAAATCGAACTGCGTCACCACCGAGACGACGTAGTTGGTGATCTGCTTCCAGAACGGCTGATCCAGCCCGTACTTGGCCTCGATGTTGGCCAGTACCTCGGGCGGCAGCGGGCGTTCCGAGTTGAACGGCCCGCCGGGGGCCGAATACATCAGGACGAAGCTGAAGATCACGAGGATCAGGAGCGTCGGCACCGCCACCAGAAGCCGGCGGATGATATAGCTCAGCATGGGCGGCTCAGGCTCTGATGAACATGGAAACGCGCCCCCGGCGGCAAGGCCGGGGACGCGCGGTGTCGGGGTCGGATCACCGGGTCACTCGGCGACCTTGTAGAGATCCTTCGAGTACCAGTTCTGCTGGAAGTTCTCGTAGGGCCAGCCCTTGAGATCCTCGGAGAACATCTTGACCGACGCGTAGTGGTAGATCGGGATGATCGGCACGTCCTGCGACGCGATCAGTTCGACCTGGCTGTAGAGCGGCTGCGGGTCGTCGGCGAGCTTGGCCTCGGCCAGCAGCGCATCCACTTCGGGGTTGTTGTACTTGGAGTCGTTGTAGCCCGACCCCGAGTTGAACAGGTCGACGAAGGTCGAGGCCTCGTTGTAGTCGGCGCACCAGCCGCCGCGGGCGACCTCGTAATCTCCGTTCGAGCGGGTCTCGAGGAAGGTCTGCCATTCCTGGTTGCCCAGCGTGGCCTCGACGCCCAGCGTCTGCTTCCACATCTGGGTCACCGCGATGGCCACCGACTTGTGGCTTTCCGAGGTGTTGTAGACCAGTTCGAAGGACAGCGGGTTGTCCGGTCCGAAGCCCGCCTCGGCCAGCAGTTCCTGCGCCTTGGCGTTGCGCTCTTCCTGGGTCATGCCGGCGGCCTCGACCTCGGGGGTCTCGAACCCGGCGGTCGCCCAGTGGGTGAAGGTGTAGGCCGGCTCCTGCCCGCCGGCGAGCACGTTCTCGACGATGATGTCGCGGTCGACGGCGAGGCTCAGCGCCTGGCGGACGCGGGCGTCCTGCAGCGCCGGATTGCCGTTCTCGCGCAGGTTGAACATGTAGTAGTAGGAGCAGGACAGCGGCACGCTCACCGCCTGGTCGGGATATTCCGCCGCCAGCCGCGGATACTGACCGGCCGGGATGTCGGTGCGGTCAAGCTCTCCGGCGAGGTAGCGGGTCAGCGCCACGTTCTCGTCGTTGATGATGAGAGAGGTCACGGTGTCGATGATCGTGTTCTCGTTGTCCCAGTAGTTCTCGTTCCGGACCCGGACGAGCTTTTCCTGCGGCACCCGCTCGGACAGCATGTAGGCGCCGTTCGACACCATGTTGCCGGGCAGGGTCCAGTCCTGGCCATGGGCCTCGATGGTGGCCTGGTGCACCGGGAAGGTGGTGAAGTGGGTGGTCATCTGCGGGAAGTAGGGCTTTGGCGCGGCCAGCGTGACCTCGAGCGTCAGGTCGTCGATCGCCTTCACCCCGAGTTCGTCCACCGGCATGTCGCCGGCAACGACTTCGGCGCCGTTCTTCAGGCCCATCACGTCGCCCATGAACCACGAATAGGGCGAGGCGAGTTCCGGCGAGGCGGCCCGCTTCCAGGCGTATTCGAAGTCGCCGGCGGTCACCGGGTCGCCGTTCGACCACTTGGCGTTGTCGCGGAGCGTGAAGGTGTAGACGAGGCCGTCATCGCTCACCGTGTGGGACAGCGCGACGCCGGGAACGAGGTTGCCCGCGGCGTCCTGGTTGTAGAGACCCTCGAAGAGGTCGCGCAGGATATCGCCGCCGGCGCTGTCCTCGGCCAGACCGGGGTCGATCGACGGGCTCTCGTCGAGATCGCGGTAGGTGAAGGTCTGCTCGGAGGCGAGCACTTCGCCGGTTTCGGGATGGGTGGCGTGGCCGTCGGCCCAGACCGCGCCCGCGGTCGCGATCAGCGCGACGGCGGTGCCGGTCAGAAGTCGGGTCTTGAAAGTCATGGATCTGGAACTCCCTTGTTGGTGCCGCGACGTTGAACCGCCGGGCGGATTGGCGGACGGCGCTGTCGCGGGGTCGCGGCGCGCCGAATGCCCGAAACTCTTCGGGGTTGTGCCGGAAAGTGCAAGGCCCTAGGCGACTGACCCAGCGGAAGCCCGCGCCATTTGGTCGGTGCGCGCTATATCTTGCGCAGGCCGCCGCCGCGGCGACGAGAACGGAAGGAACCGACATGGCCGACGACCTGGCCGACACACTCGCCCTTGAGAGCCGGACCGGCCTGCCCGAGGCCCTGAAGGTCCTGCTCGAGGCCCACCCGCGCGCGGGCTGGGGCTCGGATCCCGGCTTCGACGGGCTGGTCCGGTTCTGGCTCGAACGGCACCTGATGTTCCGGCGGATGCTGGCCGCGCTGACCGAGGACGCCCGCGCCCGGCTCGACGCCGGTCTGGCGCCCGACAGCCACCGGAAGAAGCTGTCGCGGATGGGCGGCATGTTCCTGCAGGAACTGCACATGCATCACGGCATCGAGGATCACCACTACTTCCCCGCCCTCGCTGCGCGGGACGCCCGGCTGGACCGCGGCTTCGCGCTGCTCGACGCCGATCACCACGCGCTCGACGGCTGGCTGAACGGGTTCGCCGACAGCGCCAACGCGGTGCTGAAGGCCGGCACCGACGCCGCGGGCCGCGAGGCGACGGCGCCGCTTCTGGCGACGCTGGAGCGGTTCGACAGGATGCTGGACCGTCACCTCACCGACGAGGAAGACCTGATCGTGCCGGTGATCCTGCACTACGGCGCCGACGGCTTGCCCGGCTGACCCTGCCCCGCCCGGTCAGGCGGCGGCGGGGCCGATGGCGCGAATCGCGGTGCGCGCGGCGGCCTCGATCGGGGCTTCCACCTGCTTCAGGATCTGCACCCGGTCGAACCGGTCCGGGTCCTCGGCCAGCGCCGCCCGCAGCGACGCCCCGAACACCATCCGAAGCTCGGTGCCGATGTTGAACTTGCCGATCCGCGAGGTCCGGGCCAGCCGCCCGCGCTGGTCGAGCGGCACCCCCGACCCGCCGTGGATCACCAGCGGCACGTCGGTCACGGCCTCGATGGCGCGGATCCGGTCCTCGTCCAGCCCGCCCTCGCGGTTCTGCTGGAGATGGACGTTGCCGACCGAGATCGCCATCGCGTCCACCCCGGTCTCGGCGGCGAAGCGGGCCGCCTCGGCCGGGTCGGTGCCTTCCGAGGCGTCTCCCGCGGCATAGCCGACGAAACCGATCTCGCCCTCGCAGGACACCCCGGCGGCATGGGCCATCGCGGCGATCTCGGCGGTCTGCGCGATGTTCTCGTCCAGCGGCTTGCGCGAGCCGTCGAACATCACCGAGGTGAACCCCGCGTCGATTGCGGCGCGGCATTCCTCGGCGGAATAGCCGTGGTCGAGATGGACCACGATGGGGACCGAGGCCGCCTCGGCGAGATGGCGCATCATCGCCCCCAGCACCGGCAGCGGGGTATGGCCGCGGCAGGACGGACCGGCCTGCAGGATCGCCGGCAGGCCCTCGGCCTCGGCGGCGCGGACATAGGCGCGCATGTCCTCCCAGCCGAGACAGACGAGCCCCGCGACCGCGAACCGCCCGGCATCGGCCTGGCGCAGCACGTCGGTGAGCGTGGCGAGGGTCATTTGAACTTCGCCACCATGTCCATGATGCCTGGGATGGTGTGCAGCTGCGCCGCGTGGGTCGGCTGGAAATACTGCTTCAGGCTGCGCTGGCTCAGGCCGCCGAGGATGGTGAAATAATACATCTCGTAGCCCGGCAGCACCGCGCAGGGGTGATAACCCTTGTCGATGCAGATCGTGGAGCCGTCGACCACGTGATAGGCGTCCCCCGGCTCGTTGTCGACGCGCTGGAGCATCTGGAGGCCCGACCCGTAGTTTGGCCGGAACCGGAAGTTGTAGGTCTCGTCGTGCCGGGTCTCCTCGATCTCGTCGCCGGTCCGGCGGTCGGTGTCGTG
>JBFKOW010000230.1:0-4519 GCA_041628615.1 Paracoccaceae bacterium
CGGGGGTGATGCCGTGGGCCTCGTTGTAGGCGATCTGCTTGGCCCGCCGGCGGTCGGTCTCGCGCAGGGCACGTTCCATCGAGCCGGTGATCCGGTCGGCATACATGATGACCCGGCCCTCGGCATTCCGCGCCGCCCGTCCGATGGTCTGGATCAGCGAGGTCTCGGAGCGCAGGAAGCCCTCCTTGTCGGCGTCGAGGATCGCCACCAGCCCGCATTCGGGGATGTCGAGCCCCTCGCGCAGCAGGTTGATCCCGACCAGCACGTCGAAGGCCCCCAGCCGCAGGTCGCGCAGGATCTCGATCCGTTCGATCGTGTCGATGTCGGAATGCATGTAGCGGACCCGGATGCCCTGTTCGTGCAGGTATTCGGTCAGGTCCTCGGCCATCCGCTTGGTCAGGGTGGTGACGAGGGTGCGGAAGCCGCGGGCGGCGACCTTGCGGATCTCGTCGAGCAGGTCGTCGACCTGCATGTCGACGGGCCGGATCTCGACCTCGGGGTCCAGAAGGCCGGTGGGCCGGATCACCTGTTCGGTGAACACGCCGCCGGTCTGTTCCAGTTCCCACGCCGCGGGCGTCGCCGAGACGAACACCGATTGCGGGCGCATCGCGTCCCATTCCTCGAACTTCAGCGGCCGGTTGTCCATGCACGAGGGCAGCCGGAAGCCGTGCTCGGCCAGGGTGAACTTGCGCCGGTAGTCGCCGCGATACATGCCGCCGATCTGCGGCACGGAGACGTGGCTCTCGTCGGCGAAGACGATGGCGTTGTCGGGGATGAACTCGAACAGGGTGGGGGGCGGTTCGCCCGGGGCGCGCCCCGTCAGGTAGCGCGAGTAGTTCTCGATCCCGTTGCAGACCCCGGTGGCCTCGAGCATCTCTAGATCGAAGTTGGTGCGCTGTTCGAGCCGCTGCGCCTCCAGCAGCTTGCCCTCGTTCACCAGCTGGTCGAGCCGCTGGCGCAGTTCCTTGCGGATGCCGATGATCGCCTGCTGCATCGTCGGGCGCGGCGTGACGTAGTGGCTGTTGGCGTAGATGCGGATGCGGTCGAAGCTGTCGGTCTTCTCGCCGGTGAGCGGGTCGAACTCGGTGATCGCCTCCAGTTCCTCGCCGAAGAAGGACAGCCTCCACGCCCGGTCCTCGAGGTGGGCGGGCCAGACTTCGAGGCTGTCGCCGCGGACCCGGAACGCGCCGCGCTGGAACGCCTGGTCGTTGCGGCGGTATTGCTGCGCCACGAGGTCGGCCATCACCGCGCGCTGGTCGTAGTCGCGGCCCACGTGCAGGTCCTGGGTCATCGCGCCGTAGGTCTCGACGCTGCCGATGCCGTAGATGCAGGACACCGAGGCGACGATGATGACGTCGTCGCGTTCCAGAAGCGCCCGGGTGGCCGAGTGGCGCATCCGGTCGATCTGTTCGTTGATCTGGCTTTCCTTCTCGATGTAGGTGTCCGACCGCGGGACGTAGGCCTCGGGCTGGTAGTAGTCGTAGTAGCTGACGAAGTATTCGACCGCGTTGTCCGGGAAGAACCCCTTGAATTCGCCGTAAAGCTGGGCCGCGAGCGTCTTGTTCGGGGCGAGGATGATCGCCGGGCGCTGGGTCTCCTCGATGATCTTGGCCATGGTGAAGGTCTTGCCGGTGCCGGTGGCCCCGAGCAGCACCTGGTCGCGTTCGCCCGCCGTTACCCCGGCGGCCAGTTCGGCGATGGCGGTGGGCTGGTCGCCCGCCGCCTTGAACTCGGTGTGCATGACGAAGCGGCGGCCGCCTTCGAGCTTGTCGCGGCTGGCGACGTCGGGCGCGGCGGCGTGCAGGACGGGCATCGCTTCGGGCGAGTTGTTGTGCATCTCGGTCTCCGGCGGGCAGGGCGTGTCCGACAATTGGGCGCGCCGCGCCGGGGATCAAGGGCCGAGGGACCAGGCGGGCCGCCGCGGGCGCGCCGTCGGCCGGCCGCCGGACCGGGCCGGCGGCAGGTAAAGACGCTCGTTGATCCGGCGGCCGGGCGGCGGGGCCCGGCGGCAGGGGTCAGGCGGGGTTGGCCCGCCGCTGCCCCTCGGCGAGACAGACGGCGTCCGCCTCCCCTTCGGTCATCGTCGCGGGCCGCTGGATCGCCCGGTCCCACATCACGATCCGGTCGGTGTAGAGCTGGCAAAGCACCGGGCCCTGCGGGCTGTCCACGAGGACCGGCTCGGTCTCGTAGGCCCGCTGCGAGACGCAGCCCGCGAGCAGGGGGAGGGCGAGCAACAGGGCGACGGGCGCCCGGCACCAGGCAAGGGGAGGGGTCATGGTCCTTCCTTTCGATAGGTCCGGTCGAAGCATCCGGCGGGCGGCGGTCCGCCGCGGTGCCGGGCGCGAATCATGCGGCGAGGCATGGGGCGTTCCGCACCTTGACCTCGGGCCGGGCCAGCGGCGCCGCGCTCAGGCGGTCGAGTTCCGCCGGCGGCACAGCCGACCGCAGGTCCCGCTCCGCCGTTTCGGAGACCGCCAGCAGAGACTGGTCGGCGATGAACAGGGATTCGGAGAGCAGGCCGTTGCTGCTCACGATCTGGTGGTCGTCGAGCAGCAGGTGGTAGTAGGTGACGGTCCGGCGCCCGGTCTCCTCGATGATCCGGCTGCCGTCGATCAGCGACTTCACCGGCACCAGCACCTCGGCTTCGCCGAAATGCAGTTCGGCGCGCCAGCCGCTGACCAGCACCCGGTGATTGGGCGACAGCACCACGTCGGCGGCGGGCTGTCCGGGGCCCAGCGCCCCGGCCCGGATCCGCACCGGCCGCAGGTGCGCCATCTCGGGCCGGTCGAGCCCGGTGAGCCGGGTCCGTCCCACCCATTTGACCGGCTGCGGCCCGTGGTCGAGGGTGTCCACCAGCATCCCCGGCACCAGCCGTTCGACCGCGACCGGCCCGGCGTCGGTGTCGATCGGCGTGCCCTCGGCGAAGCAGATGATGATCGGCGGCGGATCGGCGGTGAAGTCCCGCTCGCCCTTGTCCCTGGCGTGGATGTAGCCGCCATAGGTCTGGCCGTCGGCGCCGATGTAGTCGAACTGGTATTCGTCCACGTCGTTGGGATCGACGAAACGGTTGAAGGCCCCGATGAGCCGGACGAAGTCGGTGGGATCGTAGTCCCGGATGTCGATGTGCAGGTTGTCCCGGCTGAACGTGGACAGGTCGATGTTGACCCGGTCGGACTCGGTGTCGTCGACGAATTCGAGCTGGAACCGGTGGACGTTCGACCCGGGTGCCGCGACGATGGTGACATCGCCCCCGCCGGGGATGTCGATGATGACCCGGTCGCCGTTGCTCACGACGACGGTCGTACCGCTCTGGGTGACGACGATCTGCGCCATTCTGCCTGCCTCGACGGCCCGCTTCGCGAGCGGGCTCATTGGTTAACAGATACCAAGCCGGGTGCGCCGGGGCAGGAAGAAACCGATCGTGGCGGGAATTTGGCGGCTTCGTGTTGTCACCGGGAAACAGGTCCGGCGCCCCGGGCCGGCGTTGTCGAGGGTGCCAAGCCCCTAGCCGGACAGCAGGAATCCGAACCTGTCCACCGCTTCGGCGAGGTCCGCGGAGAGCTGCCCGATGTCCGCCGCCACGGCCCGGTCGCGTCGCCGACAGGCGGCAAGCGGCAGCGCGTCCGCCGCCCTGCGCCGCGCCCGCGTGGCCAGCCAGTCGTTCAGGTCGGTGGATTGCCGCTCCGTGGTCCGGGGGGCCGCGCTCCGGGCAAGGTGCCACTCGGCCGGGTCGTGTCCGGCCGGCCGCCGGTAGGGCTTCAGCGCGGCCTTGTGCGTCCCGACGAGGCGGTGCGCCGCCGCGGCTTCCGCCGGCATCCGGACCCCGACCAGCGCCCCGTCGGCGCCGAGGGCGCAGAACGCCGCCGCCCGCGTCCGCCAGGACGCCGGGTCGTCGGCCGCGCCGAGTTCGAGCCAGAAGCGGTCCGGGCAGCGGCGGATCCGGGTGCGCGGGGTGATCGGGTTGACCATCCGGTAGCCGCCAAGCCCGCGCCCGCCGAGGTCGGCCGAGAGCGCCCGTCCGACCCGGTCGGCCGCGGCAGCGGCCCGCCGGATCGCGCCGTTGAGGGACGCGGGCAGCGGCGTCCCCGGATCCGTCGCGCCGTCCCAGAGCCCGAACACCAGGCCGAGGTCGGCTGCGGCCCCGGCGCGCGGCCGGGCCAGGGTCGGGAGGGGGAGCGCTGCCTGCATCCTCTTGTCGTCCGGTTCTTGACCGGGCGGTCCTGACGCCGCCCGCTGGCCCGCAGCCTAGCAGCCCGCCGGCGGGTTCCGGCCGGATTGCCGCCCGGCGCGGCGGTTTTCGCGGCGAAGTGTTGCCGCCGCGCCGCCCCGGCCATGTCCCAGCGTCATGGCGGCCATGCGCCCCGGGCGCTGGCCATGCGCGCCCGGTCCGCTAGAACCGCCCGGATCCCATAACCCGTTCCCGACACGAAAGGAGGCCCCGCATGGTCAAGGCCGCCCTCGCCCAGTTTTCCGAAAGCCTGTCCGGGTCGCTGACGCGGCCAGGGGCCACGGAGTGGAC
>JBFKOW010000231.1:0-4482 GCA_041628615.1 Paracoccaceae bacterium
AAGATGGTGATCGTCGACGCCGACCACCCCGATATCGAGGACTTCATCAACTGGAAGGTGCTCGAGGAACAGAAGGTCGCCTCGATCGTCGCCGGCTCGAAGATGCACGAGCAGAAGCTCAACGCGATCTTCGCCGCGATCCGGGCCTGGGACGGGGCCGAGGCCGACGCCTACGACCCGAAGGTGAACGACGGCCTGAAGGACGCGGTGCGCGAGGCCAAGAAGGTCGCCATCCCCGAGACCTACATCAAGCGGGTGCTGGACTACGCCCGGCAGGGCCACACCTCGATCCATTTCCCGACCTACGACACCGACTGGGACAGCGAAGCCTACAACTCGGTCTCGGGGCAGAACTCGAACAACTCGATCCGGGTCACCGACGCCTTCCTCAAGGCGGTCGAGGAGGACGGCGACTGGGACCTGATCAGCCGGGTCGACGGCTCGGTCGCCCGCACCGTCAAGGCCCGCGACCTGTGGGAAACCATCGGCCACGCCGCCTGGGCCTGCGCCGATCCGGGGATCCAGTACCACGACACCGTCAACGCCTGGCACACCTGCCCCGAGGACGGCGCGATCCGTGGCTCGAACCCGTGCTCGGAATACATGTTCCTCGACGACACCGCCTGCAACCTGGCGTCGATGAACCTGCTGACCTTCTTCAAGGACGGCGCGTTCCAGGTCGAGGACTACATGCACGCCACCCGGCTCTGGACCATGACGCTGGAAATCAGCGTGATGATGGCCCAGTTCCCGTCGAAGGAGATCGCCCAGCTCAGCTACGATTTCCGCACCCTCGGGCTCGGCTATGCCAACATCGGCGGCCTGCTGATGAACATGGGGCTCGGCTATGACAGCGACGAGGGGCGGGCGATCTGCGGCGCGCTGACCGCGATCATGACCGGCGTGGCCTACGCGACCTCGGCCGAGATGGCCGGCGAGCTCGGCGCCTTCTCGGGCTACGAGCGCAACCGCGAGCACATGCTGCGGGTGATCCGCAACCACCGCAACGCCGCCTACGGCAAGACCGAGGGCTACGAGGGGCTGGCGGTGAAGCCGCTGCCGCTCGATCACGCCAACTGCCCCGACGCCCGGCTGGTCGAGATCGCCCGGCGGTCCTGGGACGAGGCGCTGAAGCTGGGCGAGAAGAACGGCTACCGCAATGCCCAGGCCACGGTGATCGCGCCGACCGGCACCATCGGCCTGGTGATGGACTGCGACACCACCGGGATCGAGCCGGACTTCGCGCTGGTGAAGTTCAAGAAGCTGGCCGGCGGCGGCTACTTCAAGATCATCAACCGCTCGGTGCCCGCCGCGCTCGACAAGCTGGGCTACGCCCCGGCCGAGATCGAGGAGATCGTGTCCTACGCCGTGGGCCACGGCACGCTGGGCAACGCGCCGGGGATCAACCACACCGCGCTGATCGGGCACGGCTTCGGCCAGGCCGAGATCGACAAGATCGAGGCGGCGCTGCCGCAGGCTTTCGACATCCGCTTCGTGTTCAACCAGTGGACCCTGGGCGAGGAGTTCTGCGCCAAGACCCTGGGCATCCCGGCCGACAAGCTCAACGACCCGGCCTTCGACCTGCTCAAGCACCTGGGCTTCTCGCGCAAGGACGTGGAGGCGGCCAACGACCACGTCTGCGGGACCATGACGCTGGAAGGCGCGCCGCACCTGAAGCCCGAGCACTACCCGGTCTTCGACTGCGCCAATCCCTGCGGCAAGAAGGGCAAGCGGTTCCTGTCTGTCGAGAGCCACATCACCATGATGGCGGCGGCCCAGAGCTTCATCTCCGGGGCGATCTCGAAGACGATCAACATGCCCAACAACGCGACGATCGCGGATTGCCAGGCGGCCTACGAACTGTCGCATCGGCTCGGGGTGAAGGCCAACGCGCTCTACCGCGACGGCTCCAAGCTCAGCCAGCCGCTGGCCGCGGCGCTGATCGAGGACGACGACGAGGCGGCCGAGGTGCTCGAAACCGGCACCCCGCACCAGAAGGCGGCGGTGCTGGCCGAGAAGGTGGTCGAGAAGATCGTCCTGAAGGAGGTGATGCGCGACGCCGAACGCAAGAAGATGCCGCACCGGCGCCGGGGCTACACCCAGAAGGCGATCGTCGGCGGGCACAAGGTCTATCTGCGGACCGGCGAATACGAGGACGGCTCGCTCGGCGAGATCTTCATCGACATGCACAAGGAGGGTGCCGGGTTCCGGGCGATGATGAACAACTTCGCCATCGCGGTCTCGGTGGGCCTGCAATACGGCGTGCCGCTGGAAGAGTTCGTCGACGCCTTCACCTTCACCAAGTTCGAGCCGGCGGGGTCGGTGCAGGGCAACGACTCGATCAAGAACGCCACCTCGATCCTCGACTACATCTTCCGGGAACTGGCGGTGTCCTACCTCGACCGGACCGACCTGGCCCACGTGAAGCCCGGCGGCGTCACCTTCGACGACATCGGCCGCGGCGAGGAGGAGGGCGTGCCGAACTTCACCCGGGTCCCCGACAGCACCGGCACCAGCCCGCTCGACGTGCTGCGGCAGGTGGCCTCGACCGGCTACATGCGCAAGCGGGTGCCCGAGGGCCTCGTGGTGCTGCAGGGCGGCCAGGCCGGCGCGGTCGCGCTCAACCCGGCGGGCGATCCGGTGGCGACGCTGGAAACCCTCGTGCCGCAGGTCGCGGAAAGGGCCACCGGCAAGGCGTCGGTCTCGGCCACCGCCCTGTCGGCCCGCGACAAGGCGCGGATGCAGGGCTACGAGGGCGACCCCTGCGGCGAATGCGGCAACTACACGCTGGTGCGCAACGGCACCTGCATGAAGTGCAACACCTGCGGCGCGACGAGCGGCTGCAGCTGAACCAGACACGGGGCGGGTGCGCTCGCCCTGGCGCGATCCAGGCCGCAGGCAGAAACCGGGCGGTACAAACAGTGAGCCTGGAGAGCGAAACTCAGGGGGGACTTCGGTCCCCCCTTTCTTCTTGCGCGGCGCGGGCCGGGACCGGGGCAGGGGGCGCTGCCCCCGTCCCGGCAAGCCGGGACTCCCCCGGGATATTTCGGGTCCGAAGAAGGCGCGGCGTGGGAATGGGGGCCAGCGGCGCGCCGCCCCCTCAGCGCGCGCCTTTCTTTGGACCCCAAGTATCCCGGGGGAGTCGCCCGGCAGGGCGACGGGGGCAGCGCCCCCGCCCGGTCAGCCGATGTCGAACCCCGGCGGCGCGAGTTCGAACCCCGCGAAGCGGAACCCCGGCGACACGGTGCAGCCGACGAGGCTCCAGTCCCCGGTGGATTCGGCAGCCTGCCACCAGCCCGCCGGCACCACCGCCTGCGGCGCGGTGGCCGGGCCGAGGTCGGGGCAGAGCCGGTGGGTCCGGGCCGGTCCCGCCGCCGTCTCGGCCATCCGCAGCAACAGCGGCGCGCCGGCGTAGAAGTGCCAGATCTCCGCCGCGTCGACCCGGTGCCAGTGGCTCCGCTCGCCGGCCTGCAGCAGGAAGTAGATGCAGGTCCCGGCCGGCCGCGACCCCGCCGCCGCGTCGGCCACCCAGGTCTGTCGGTACCAGCCGCCCTCGGGATGGGGGGCGAGCCCGAGCCGGCGGATGATCTCCGCCGCGGTCATGCCCGGGGCTCCGGGAAACCGGCGGAACCCCGCCGCCCGGCCGCCGGGTCACGGAACCGTGCACCGCGTCCCGGCGTTTTCATGGCATCGATCCCTTGCAACGACGTCATGGAAGGCTCCGACATGAAAACACTTCTGGTTCCCGCGTTCGCCGCCCTGACCGCCCTCGGCGCCTGCGCCCCGATGACCGCCGAACAGCGCACCGTCGCCGGTGTCGCCGGGGGCGCCGCGGCGGGCCTGATCGCCGCCGACATCCTCGAGGCCGACGACGACTGGCGGCTGATCGCCGCGCTTGCCGGGGCGGCGGCCGGCACCGTGGTGGCGCAGAACACCGCGACCGGCATGTGCGCCTATGCCCGCGGCGACGGCACCTACTATCGCGCACCCTGTCCGGCGCGCTGATCGTCCGCGGCCGGGCCGCCCCGGGACCACCGGTTCCGGGGCGGGTCCGCCTCAGCCGCGCAGGATCGACCGACCGGCGTAGATCGCGGTCTCGCCCAGCTGCTCCTCGATCCGGATCAGCTGGTTGTACTTCGCCAGCCGGTCCGACCGGGCCAGCGACCCGGTCTTGATCTGCCCGCAATTGGTGGCCACCGCGAGGTCGGCGATGGTGGCGTCCTCGGTTTCGCCCGAGCGGTGCGACATCACGTTGGTGTAGCGCGCCCGGTGCGCCATATCGACGGCGGTCAGGGTTTCGGTCAGGGTGCCGATCTGGTTCACCTTCACCAGCATCGAGTTGGCGCAGCCCCGCGCGATCCCGTCGGCGAGCCGCGCCGGGTAGGTCACGAAGAGGTCGTCGCCCTCCAGCTGCACCTTGCCGCCGAGTGCCTCGGTCAACGCCTTCCAGCCGTCCCAGTCGTCCTCGGACATGCCGTCCTC
>JBFKOW010000232.1:0-4351 GCA_041628615.1 Paracoccaceae bacterium
GAAGGGCGGTGCCGATACTCGATACCCTGTCACCTCGGGTATACCCGCATCCCTAATGACAAGAGCTGTAGATCCGATTAATGGGAAATCCCCGGGAGGTTTCCCCCAGGCACGCGCAGAGGCTTTGTCGGAGAAAGGCGGACATGGGGATTGGCAACTATCTCAAGCGGCACTCGGAGGCGCTGGTGAAGGATGTCGGGGTCGAAGCGGCCTGCGAGCTGACCGGCAAGTCCAAGGCCACGCTGGGCCGCTACTACTCGGACGCGCCGGAACATGCCGACCGGTTCATGCCGATCGACGCGGTGGCCCTGCTCGAGGCGGCGGCGTCCTACCCGCACGTCACCTCGGCGCTGGCCGAACTCAAGGGCATCACCCTGTCCAAGGACGAGGCGCCGAAGAATTCGCGCGGCGGGGTCAATTCGGACGTGATCGCGCTGAGCCAGCGGTTCGCGGTGCTGATGGGCGAATACAACCAGTCGATCGAGGACGGCGTGATCTCGGTCAACGAGGCCAAGCGCCTGCTGCGCGAGACGATCTCGATCCAGAAGGTCCTGCTGGACATGAAGCTCAACCTGGAGCGCGAGACCGGCTGACCCGGGTCCCGCGGCCGGATCGGGCGGCGTCCGCCGAAGTTACGTAACGGAATCGTCCGGGGCCCCCTGGCTCCCCTTGTGCGGGACCGGACCTTCTCCCACGACCCCTCCCGTGGCCGCACCGGTGACCGGGTCCGACCGGGCCGGCCGCCGGCCAGTTCGAATTGGCACGGACGAATGCCGTCGCCGGCGCCAAGATCGAAGACCCGCGAAAGGCGGTGGCGAACGATGTTCCCCGAAATCGACGACCTGCTGCGCGATGCAGCCCGTGCCGCAACCGCCGGTGACGTGGAGGGGGTGCTGGATTGCTTCGACTTCCCGGCCGCCGCCTACTTCCATGGCAGCGTCGTGGTCCTGCCGGACCGCGACACGGTCCGCGCCTCCGCCGCCATCTACCTTGCCCGATTGGCCGGGCTCGGGGTCGCGGATGTCGAGATCGGCCTGGCCGGATCCGAGGCGGAAAGCGCGCGGGGCAGGACCATCCTCGTGCATTCGCATTGCCTCGATGCCGACCATCGCGAGCAGTTCGACACCCTGAGCCGCCTCTACCTGCAGGCCGGGCCGGACGGCCGGGCGCGGATCGCGATGGTCGAGGTGGTCAGCAGCACGAACCCGGCGCTGTTCCTTGCGTTCGGCGTCCGCCAGCCGCTGAGCCTCGTCGGTCTCGCCGCCCGCCCCGGTGCGCCGCCCACGGCCGTCCCGGGAGCCGGTCAGGCCCTCTGCAGCACCACGGAACCGACCGAGTAGCCCGCGCCGAACGAGCAGATGATCCCCGTCGACCCGGGCCCGAGATCGTCCGAATGCTGCGCGAAGGCGATGATCGACCCCGCGGAGGAAGTGTTCGCGTAGTCCTGCAGGATGTTCGGCTGCTCTTCCGGGGCGGGGTCGCGGCCCAGCACCTTGCGGCCGATGTAGTCGTTCATGGTCTTGTTGGCCTGGTGCAGCCAGAGCCGCGAGATGTCGCCGGGGCCGATGCCCGCCTCCGCCATGTGGTCGGCGATGTGGCGGCTGACCATCGGCAGCACTTCCTTGAAGACCTTGCGCCCCTCCTGCACGAACTGCATGTCGCGCCGGTCCTCCATCTGGTCGTGGGTCCGGCGCAGGAACCCGTTGTTGTTGCGGATGTTGTTGGAGAATTTCGTGGCCAGCCGCGTGGAGCGCACCTTCCAGTGCGGCCGTGTCAGCCCCGCGTCGCGTTCCAGCACCACAGCGGTGGCGACGTCGCCGAAGATGAAGTGGCAGTCCCGGTCGCGCCATTCCAGATGGGCCGAGCAGATCTCGGGATTGACCACCAGCGCGCGGTGGATCGAGCCGGCGCGGATCATGTCGGCGGCGGTCTGGATGCCGAAGGTGGCGGAGGAGCAGGCGACGTTCATGTCGAAGGCGAACCCGCCCGCTCCCAGCAGGTCCTGGATCTCGACGGCGATCGCCGGGTAGGCCCGTTCGTGGTTCGAGGCGGCGCAGAACACCGCGTCGATGTCGGCCCCCTCCAGTCCGGCCTGCGCCAGCGCCTGCCGCGCCGCGTCCACTGCCATCTCGGCCATCAGCGAGGGCGCGTCGTCGGGCCGGGGCGGGATCCGCGGATACATCCGGTCGGGGTCGAGAACCCCGGCCTTGTCAATGACATGTCGGTTCTCGATGCCCGAGGCGGCAAGGATGAACTCGGCCGAGGAACGGGCCAGCGGCTCGGCCTCGCCGGCGGCGATGGCGTCGGCATTGGCGGCGTTCACGCGGTCGGCATAGGCGTTGAAGGCCGCCACCAGCTCGTCGTTGGTGATGACGTTTTCCGGGGTGAAGACCCCCCACCCGGTGATCGCGGCGCTGTGCATCTGGTCCCCCCACGCGTGGCCTGTATCTGGCCCGAACGGCACCGGGAAGGCAAGCGACGGAGGGTCCGAAACCCCCGTCGGCATCACGTCGGTATCACGTCGGTATCGCGGCGGTGCCGAAAGCGCCGGGACCACCGCATCCGGCGCGGCCCCGGAGTTCGCTAGCGGGGACGTCGGCGGCCGACCGCGCCCAGCAGCACGAGCGCGCTGACCCCGAGGACCATACCGGCGGGAAGCGGCACCGACGGGGTGCCGACGGGCGGCGACAGGTCGCTGCGCAGGATGAAGCGGTTGTTCGTCGTCACGCCCGTGAGCACCGGATCGGTGATGAATTCGAACAGGCTGCTGCCGCCGGCATTGACGACGAAATCGTCGGCGCTGCGGAACAGGGCCGGATCGATGTCGAAGGACTGCAGCGTGTCGGAGAGGCCGGCGCCGAAGGTTACCGTCTCGCCGGAGGTCAGCAGGGTTTCCATCCCCGCCCCGGTTAGGCGCAGCAACGCTTGGCCGTTCTGTTCGGTGGAGGCGACGAAGAAGATCGTGCCGTCGTCGAGCAGCACGATGTCGTCGAAATTGGCGTAGCGGATCGTGTCGCCCGTCGTGCTGCCCGGAATCGGATCGCCGGGCTTGGCGATGGTCGTCAGGCCGGTGGCGTCCTTGAGGAACAGCGCGGCGGTGAAGGTGCCGGTTCCCGCGTCGTAGGTGCGCCCGACGAACAGGATGTCGCCGTTGTCGTTGATCTGCGGCCGGCCGATGAACTGGCTGAAGGTGCCGAGCCCGTCCGGGGCCGGATCGCCGCCTGACACGATCAGGCTGAGCGTGCCGCCATCGGCGAGGATCAGGCCGTTGCGGTTGCCTGTCGGAAAACCGGACGACGGGTCGGTGCTGGTGTCCACCCCGGCCCCGGCCAGTCCGGCGTCGAAGACGATCTGGCCCGATCCGTTCACGGAGAACTCGCTGGCGACGAGAAAACCGATCTCGATGTTCGAGACGCCCGAAATCTGGCTACCGGCCTGGGCGATCACGCTGGTCCCGGTGGTGGTCTTGGCGACGATGGCGCTGCTGCTGAAGTTGTTGCCGCTGCCGCCCACGTCCCGGACCGCTCCGCCGAGAACGACGCCCCCTGCCACCTCGTACCCGGTATGAAGCGGGCGAAATTCCTGCGTCCCGATGGTTTCGAGGTTCGACATGATCGTCTGGACGGTTCCGCCCGCTCCGATCCGGGCGAAGGACCGCGTGGCGGTGGGGTTGTCGAAGACGATCGACAGCAGGTCGCCGCCCTGCGTGTAGGTGCGGGTGAACAACCGGACATCGCCCAGCCCGGCCGGACCGGTCTCGGCGAACGGGCTCTCGGAGCCGCCCGACAGCGTGACGAGGCGGGATTGCTGCGTGCCAGCGTCGTAGTCGTCGACGAGCAGGGTGCCCGTGGCGTCGAAGCCGATGGCCCGCGGGTTCACGCCGGAGTTGACCTGCGCGAACGGATTGTAGGTCGTTGTCGAGACGCTGACGTCGTGGCGAATGACTTCGAAATCCAGTGTCGCAGACGTCGCTGATCCTGCAAGGACAGCCAATCCCAATGCGGCCGCGCCGCGTACCAATGCACTCATTACCCGGTTCCCCGATCTGACTGAGGGCGAGGCTGCGAAATTCCGGTGCGGTCGTCAACCCAACGGGGGCAACCCAATCCGGAACCGGTTCGCCTTGCAGATGCAGGTGGACAGCCTGGGTTCCGCCCATGATCGACCCGAAAGGTCCGCCGGACCTTTCGCCCGGGCTGTGCCCGGGTCCGGTCGATCACCCCTGAAGCGCGCGGACGGCGACGTCGCCTTCGACCATTTCCCGCATCGCCAGCGCGGCGGCGTGGGAGCCGGCGAGGGTGGTGTAGTAGGGGATCCGGTCGGCCAGCGCGATGGCCCGGATCGACCGCGA
>JBFKOW010000233.1:0-4338 GCA_041628615.1 Paracoccaceae bacterium
CGCCAGCGCCGACCAGTCGGGACTTGTCCTGACCCTCGGCGCCAATGGCCGGCAGGTTCTGCAACAGGGGCCGTTCGACGGCATCGCCTGGGCCGCCTCGCTGACTGCCGGGCGCTATGACGACGCGGTGACCGGCGACAGCGACCTGCGCTTCGGCCTCATCGGCGCGGATGTCCGGGCCGACACGGTGCTGGGCGGCTGGGGGTTCCTGTCGCTGTCGGCGGCGGCGCAGCTTGCGCTGACCGATGACCAGCCTTCGCGCAGCGTCTTCACCGTCACCTCGCCCTTCGCGGTGCCGGGCTACCCGGAGGGGCTGTCGCAGGGCGATGGCGGCTACTGGGTCCGGGCGCAGGTCGAGGGGCAGGCGCCGCTGCCGGTGCCGGGCGCGGACCTGCGGCCCTATGCCTTCGCCGCCTTCGGCGAGGCGTTCGACCGGGAGGACGGCGACTGGACCGGGCAGGGCCGGGCCGCTGCCGCCGGGCTTGGACTGTCCGGGCCGGTGGCCGGGACCGTCTTCGTGGACCTGCAACTGGCCCGGTCGCTGACCGCGGTGCTCGGTGCCGGCGAGGACTGGGAAATCCGCGCCAGCCTGAGCCATGATTTCTGACCCCGCCGAACCAATGCAAGAGACCCGCAAGCCATGATCCGACACCGCCCGACCCTTGCCCTCGCCGCCCTCGCCATTGCCGGTTCCGCCAGCGCACAGGATCCGGCCCCCGAGCGCGTCGCCAACGGCGCGACCTTCGGCGCCTGGCGGGTCACCTGCGAGGCGCTCGCGGTGAACGAGACCGCCTGCGTCCTGACCCAGCGCCTGTCGACCCGCGACGGCGGCCAGTTCATCGCCGAACTGCTCGCGCTGCCACGGCCGGATGCAGACGGCGGCGCCTACATCGCCGCGCGGGTGCCGAACGGCGTCTATTTCCCCAGCGGCTTCGCGCTGCGTCCGGTGACCGGTGACGGCGAGCCGGAGGCGAACGAGACCCGCTTCGTCTGGCAGAGCTGCAGCGCGCAATTGTGCGAGGCGCTGGTCGAACTCGATGCCGCGGCCCTTGAAGTGCTGGAAGGCGCCGAAGGGCTGATCGCCGGCTATCGTCCGGGGCTCGGGCAGGAGCCGCTGGTGTTCCGGCTGTCGGTCGCCGGCGCCGCCGAGGGCGTCGCCGCGCTGTCGGGCGCGGGATCCGGCAACGGCGGATGAGCCCTTTCCGCGCGGTGCTGGCGGCCGTCGCGGCGCTGGCCGGGCCGGCCGTCCCGGCCGTGGGGCAGGAGAATGGCCAACGATTCCGCGACTGGACGGTCATCGGCCTCGGCACGGCGGATTGCGCCCTGGCCCAGCGGGTCGTCACCCCGGACGGCGGCCTGTTCGTGGCCGACCTGTTTCTCCAGCCGCTCGACGCCGGCGGCGCGGTCCTGTCGGTCCGGGTGCCGGTGGGCGCCTCGATCCGCGATCCGATCGCCTACCGCGACGGCAACGGGGCGGTCACCGACCTGACCTGGCAATCCTGTGACGCCGAGACCTGCCTCGCGCAGGCGGTGCTGGAGGCAGGGGACCGGGCCGCGCTCGAGGCCGGGCGGGAGATCCGGGTCGGCTTCGTGCCCACCCGCACCTCGCGGCCGCTGTCCTTCGCGGTGTCGCTGATGGGGGTGACACGGGGGCTGGAGGCGGTGCGGGCCTGCCGGGGCTGAGGCTGGGTCCTGGCGGCTGGCGGTACTCAGCCAACGTGATCGTTCCACAGAGCCACGATCCCGGCCAGGTCCGCTTCGGTCGCCGCGCCTGCCACCGTGCCCGACAGCCGCAGCGGGCCGCTGGCCGCCTCGAGGTGACAGCCCCGGGCGTCCGTCGCCGCGAGCAGGCCGTCGCCGCGGAACGGCGCCGGAGCGCCGTCCGGCGAATCCCCGTCGCGCAGCGCGAGCCGGGCGGCGTCCGGGTAGGCCCGCGTCAGGGCCTCGACGAAGCCGGAGAGTCGCGCCGCCGGGTCGGCCGGCGCGTCCCCGGTCAGCCCGGCGGCGGCGCGCAGCGCGGCGACCGGGACGGCTGCGGCGGGATCGGGTTCGTCGTCCAGCGGCGCCAGCCGCAAGGTCAGCGGGCCGCCCTGGAGACAGAGGTCCCGCAAGGCCGCCGCCAGCCGGTCGGCGTCCCGGCCGTCCGCCCCGATCCGGCGATTCGAGATCGTCAGGTCGATCTGCGTCCCGCCGGCGCCCGCGATCCGGATCCGCCGGGGCATCACGATCTCGCCGATCCTGTCCAGAAGGCGGCGGAGCCGGGTTTCCGGCGTCGGCCCGTCGATCGCGAGGGCCGGTCCGATCCCGTCGGCGGCCGCCGCGGCGAGGCGGGCGCGCAGGGTATCGCGATCCGCCGGAGTCATGGCGCGGCGAGGTAGCCGGCGGCGGCGGCCATGGCCTGCCCGACCGCGGCCCCGGGGGGCAGGACGAGGGCGATCGCGAGGTCGGTCTCCTCGGTCGACCGGAGGAAAACGCGGGTCCCGGTCGGCCCGGCCAGGACCGCGCTGGCGCGCGGCTGGCCGTCGACGGGCTGCAGGATGTCGGCCGCCTCGGCGCACAGCGCGTCCAGCGCCTCCTGCGGCAGCCGGACCGCGCCGCTGGCCCCGAGAACCGTCCGGGTCCCGAGATCGGCGACCATCACCACCTCGCAGCCCTCGACCGCGCCGCGCAGGGCGTCCAGACGGGCGAGGGATGCGCTGGCCGGTTGGTCCATGTCGGCGATACTGACCGGGCGGCCGGGCAAACACAATCGCGCATGGGTTGCAGGATCGCCGGACCGCACAAGACCGGTGGTCGCTGCATCGCGCGGAGCCTACTCGGCCGCGACCATCGCGACGCCCGGGCGCGGCGTCCGGCCGATGTCATCGACCAGTTCCATGAAGGCATCGACGAAGGGGCCGACCCCGGCCGCCGCCAGGGCGTCGGGATCCTCGCGGGCGGCGATCCCGCCGATCAGCGACGCGAGGAAGACGCCCCGGAACAGACCCTCGGTCTCACGGCTGACCCGGGACAGCACGCGGCGGCGATCCACTTCGGCGGGGATCTTGTCCATCCGGGTGATGAGCAGCAACGCGCGGTCCTGATAGTCATGGGCGATGTTCTCCCACAGGGCCGATTCCGATTGCCGCCAGGCCTGCGCCGCCGGGGTGCACCAGACGACGCCATCGACATGGGCCAGCATGTTCTCCCAGACCGTCATGGCCAGATTGGGGTCCGAGGTCCCGGGCATGTCGATCAGGTCGCAGAATTCCAGCACCTCGGCCTGCATCGAGACCCGGATCGCCGCGGCGCCGTGGTGGCTGCCCTCGGACAGGTCGGCATCCTCTACCGGCTGCAGCGTGCCGTCGGGCAGCATGGTGGCGACCGAGGGGGCGCCTAGCACATACCATATCGGCGGCATCTGGGTGGCGGTCACCTTCACCGGGCTGACCTGCCGGCCGAACAGCAGGTTGGCCAGCGTGCTCTTGCCGGCGCTGAACTCGCCCATCAGGGCGATGCGGGGGCGGCGGGCCGGGGGGGCGGTGTCGGTCATTCGGGTCTGTCCTCTTGCTGGGGGCGGCGGCCGGGGCGGGCAAGCGCCGCCAGCCGGGCGAAGCGGCCCGGCGCCCGAGGCGGCGCGCTCGGGGCGGGGTCGACGGCGGGAGAGGGGGCGGCCCCGCCGGGGCTGCGGCCGGCGGCTGTCGGGTCGCCAAGGGCCCGCAGGCGGCGGGGAACCGGTGCGGCCGCGGCGGCGTTCGGCCGTTCCGCGCCGGTCCCGCCCGCGAGGATCGACCGCTGGCCGGAGAAGAACTCGCCCACGGCCGCGCGCAGCTGCAGTTCATAGGGATCGGCCGCATCGGTCCGAAGCGCCGCGAGGATCGGGCGGGTCTCTTCCTCGATCAGTCCGGCGAAGCTCTCGGCGAAGGCATCGTAGCCCCGGGTCTTTCGCCAGAACCGGGTCCACCACGAGCCCCGCAGGTCAAGCGCGATGGTCTGGCCGAGCGCCACCGGGGGCGGCGCATCGGGCGGCGGCGGCGGCGTCAGCCGTGTCGCCTCGGCGTCTCCGGACGCGGCGGCCAGCAGGGCCGACAGTTCGGCCGCCGCATCGGCGAGCGCCTCCTCCCCGGCCTTGCCGGCGGCGCGGACATAGATCTGGTAGGCCGAGCGCAACAGCGAGCGCAGCCCCACCGGGTCATAGCTCCAGACCACCCGGTCGCCGTGGGTGTCGAGGTGATCGAGCAGCGACGCCGTGGCGCGGCCGAGGAAGGTCTGGCGGGACTTCTCGATCCGCGCGTCGAAGGTCGCGCGGATCTCGGCCAGCCGGGCGGCGAGCGCCGCCTGGATCTTCTGCTCCGCCGC
>JBFKOW010000234.1:0-4240 GCA_041628615.1 Paracoccaceae bacterium
CGGGCGGAATCGCCCAGAAGCTGGACCGTGGACAGCGCCGTCACCGACTTGCCGGACCCGCTTTCCCCGACGATCGCCACGGTCTCGCCGCGGCCCACCTCGAAGGACACGCCGCGCACCGCCGGCGTGGTCTTGCCGTCCTGCCGGAACGACACCGAGAGGTTGCGGACCTGCAGCAGCCGGCTCATTTGCGGATCTCCCGGCCGAGGGTCGCGAAATGGTCGGACGTCGCGTCGCCCGAGGGCGCGCCGGGCCGGGCGGTGTCGTCCTCGTTCTCGCCGCGGCGGCCCGCCCGGGCGGCCGAGAAGGTCTTGCGCGGGTCGAAGGCGTCCCGCACCCCCTCGAAGATGAACACCAGCAGCGACAGCATGATCGCGAAGGCGAAGAAGGCGGTGAAGCCCAGCCACGGCGCCTGCAGGTTCTGCTTGGCCTGCAGCGTCATCTCGCCCAGCGACGGCGCCGAGGAGGGCAGCCCGAAGCCGAGGAAGTCGAGCCCGGCCAGCGTCGCGATGCCACCGGTGATCAGGAACGGCAGCATCGTCACCGTCGCCACCATCGCGTTGGGCAGGACGTGCCGGAACATGATCGTCCGGTCGCTCACCCCCAGGGCCCGCGCCGCGCGGACATACTCGAAATTGCGGGCGCGCAGGAACTCGGCCCGGACCACGCCGACGAGGGCCGGCCAGCCGAACAGCACGGTGATGAACACCAGCAGCCAGAAACTTCGCCCGAGGATCGCGAAGATGATGATGATGACGTAGAGCGACGGGATCCCGGTCCAGATCTCGATGAAGCGCTGGAACAGCAGGTCGGTCCAGCCGCCGAAATAGCCCTGCACCGCGCCGGCGACGATGCCGATCAGCGACGCGGCGGCGGTCACGATCAGCGCGAACAGCACCGACAGCCGGAAGCCGTAGATCACCCGGGCCAGCACGTCGCGCTTGGTGTCATCGGTGCCGAGCAGGTTCGCGCCGCGCTGGTCCTCGGGCAGCAGGCCGAAACGGGTCTCGCCCCCGGTATCGGTGTAGTAGCCGATCACGTTCGGCGCGCCGGGGGCGACGCCGGGCCGGTCGACGATGGTGTTGTAGCTGTAGGGCACCGGCGGCCAGAGCATCCAGCCGGGATCATAACCCTCGGCCTCGATCAGCCCGGCATGGTGATCGGCGATGGTCTGTTCGGGATCGTCGAAACAGGGATCGGCCAGCCCGCCGGTCAGGATCAGGCAGTCGACCTCGGGATCGCCGTATCCCGCTTCGGTGCGGAAATCGCCGCCGTAGTCCTGCTCCGAGTAGAAGCTGAAGATCGGCATCCGCCACTCGCCCCGGTAGCTCACCAGCACCGGCTTGTCGTTGGCGATGAACTCGGCGAACAGGCTCAGCCCGAACAGCACCGCGAAGATCCACAGCGACCAGCGGGCGCGGCGGTTGCGGCGGAAGTTCGACAGCCGCCGCCGGTTCAGCGGGGACAGCCAGCCCTTCGGCATCGGCGGCGGGGCCGGTTCGGTCACCGGGCGCCGGGGCGCGGGACCGGGATCGTTTGCCAGCGCCATCGCCCTACCCCCGGCTCTCGAAATCGATGCGCGGGTCGATCATCACGTAGGTCAGGTCGGTGATGATCCCGACCACCAGCCCGATCAGCGAGAAGGCGAACAGCGTGCCGAACACAACCGGGTAGTCCCGCGCCACCGCCGCCTCGAAGCCCAGCCGGCCGAGGCCGTCGAGGCTGAACAGCGTCTCGATGATCAGCGACCCGCCGAAGAACACGCCGATGAACAGCGCCGGGAAGCCCGAGATCACGATCAGCATCCCGTTGCGGAACACGTGGCCATACATCACCCGCCGCTCGGTCAGGCCCTTGGCGCGGGCGGTCATCACGTACTGCTTCTTGATCTCGTCGAGGAACGAGTTCTTGGTCAGCAGGGTGAGGGTGGCGAAGGCGCCGATGGTCGAGGCCAGCACCGGCAGCGCGATGTGCCAGAAGTAGTCCCCGACCCGGCCGAACAGGGTCACCGGACCCGGCGCCGCGGGGGCGCCGTCGGGCACCGCCTGCACCACCCCGGCCACCGACAGGATCGACACGATCGCCAGCGCCCAGAGGATCCCCGGCAACGCCGCCAGCGCGAGGTGGCCGAGCAGCGGCAGTGGCGCGGGCGGCAATTCGGCGCGTTCGGACCGGCGCAACATCCGGGCGGCGGTCAGGATGCCCAGCGCGGTGGGCAGCAGGATCAGCCACAGGTGCTGCCGGCCGCCGCCCAGCGTGTCGCCCGCCAGTGCCGCGGCGACGGCACCGCCGGCCACCAGCCCGGCCAGCGCCCAGCCCGCGAAGCCGAGTCCCTGGGTCCGGCGGCTCTGGCCCCAGACCCGGCGCAGCCCGGCCAGCCCGGCCAGCAGGGCGGCGCCAAGGACCAGCGCCGCGTAGGGCGCGTAGGTGCCGGCGCGGCCGAACCAGCCCATCGCCGCCCAGTTGTCCGAGGTCAGGCCGCGCAGCGGGAACATCTGGAAATAGCTGCCCCCGGCGAACACCACGATCAGCAGGATCGCGAACAGGAAGCCCGGGATCGCGTAGCCGACGATGATCGCCCCCGAGGTCCAGGTGTCGAACGGCGTGCCGTCGCGCACCGCCTTGCGGATCCCCAGCGGGATCGACACGAGATAGGCGATCAGGGTGGACCAGAGACCGAGGGTGATCGACACCGGCATCTTCTCGAGCACGAGGTCGAGGACGGTGATGTTGCGGAAGTAGCTCTCGCCGAAGTCGAAACGGATGTAGTCCCACATCATGTTGAGGAACCGCTCCAGCGGCGGCTTGTCGAAGCCGAACTCGCGCTCCAGTTCCTCGAGGAATTCCTGCGGCAGGCCGCGGGCGCCGATGTAGTCGCTTTCGCCCGCCGCGTTCGACAGTTCGGAGCCGCCGCCGGCGATCCCCTCGAACACGTCGCCCTGCCCTTCCAGCTCGGCGATGATCTGCTCGATCGGGCCGCCGGGCACGAACTGGATCAGGGCGAAGTTGATGATCATGATCCCCAGAAGGGTCGGGATCACCAGCAGCAGCCGTCTTATGATGTAGGCGCCCACGCCCTCGCCGCCCTATTGGAACGCGCCCGCGGCCTCGAGTTCGGCCGCGCGCTCCGCGTCGTACCACCAGAACGACAGTTCGCCCCGCGCATAGGGCGGCAGCGGGTCCGGGTATCCGAAGATGTCGTAGTAGGCGACGGTGTGCACGTCCTTGAACCACTGCGGCACCCAGAAACCTTCGATCCGCAGGGCGCGGTCGAGCGCGTGGGTCGCGGTGGTCAGGTCCTCCAGCGTCGTCGCGTCGACGACATGGGTCACCAGCCGGTCGATCGCCGGATTGCGCAGCCGCATCAGGTTGCGCGAGCTGTCGTCGGCGGTCGAGCTGTCATACCACTGGCGCAGGCCGACGCCGGGCTCGAAATCCATCGAGAAGGTGTGGGTGGTGATGTCGAAATCCCCGGTCCGGCGGAGGTCGACATAGGTCGAGTTGTCGACCCGGTTCAGGGTCGCGTCGATGCCGATCCGCTGCAGGTTCTCGATGTAGGGATTGATGATCCGGTCGAAGGCCGGCGAGAAGGACAGGAATTCCAGCGTAAGCCGCTGCCCGTCGCGGGTGCGGATGCCGTCGTCGCCGGGAATCCAGCCCGCCTCTTCCAGCAGGCCCGCGGCGCGGCGCAGTTCGGCCCGGGCCGGGGTGTTGTCCTCGGCGCGGTTGGTCGGCGCCATCACCGCCTCGTCGGTCAGGATCGACGCGTCCAGCAGGCCCTCGTCCACCAGCGGCTTGAGCAGGGCGATCTCGGCCTCGGTCGGCACGCCCGTCGCTTCGAGGTTCGAGTTCTCCCAGAACGAGTTCACCCGCTCGTAGAGCCCGTAGAACAGCGCCTCGTTGGACCATTCGAAGTTGAACATCATCCGCACCGCCTCGCGGACCCGGGGATCCTGCCAGCGCGGCTTGTCGAGGTTGAAGACGAAGGCCTGGGCCGACCCGATGTTGCCGTCAGGAAGTTCGGCCTTGATGACGGTGCCGTTCTGCACCGCCGGGAAATCGTAGGAGGTGCCCCATTCCTTCGACGAGTTCTCGTTGCGGAAGGTGTAGGCCCCGGCCTTGAAGCCCTCGAAGGCGGCCTGGCTGTCCCCGAAATACTCGACCCGGATGGTGTCGAAATTGTTCTGGCCGATGTTCCACGGATGGTCGGCGCCCCAGTGATCGGGGTCGCGGGCGTAGA
>JBFKOW010000235.1:0-4232 GCA_041628615.1 Paracoccaceae bacterium
CGACGGGTCGGAAGAGGAGATGCTGACACCGATATCGAGATACTCGTCATCGACGACCACGCCACTCGCAAGACGCTCGAAATCGAGCTTGCAATCGATATGCCCCGCGGTCATCCCAGCATCCCCCATTCACGCCCCGCGGCGGACGGCCAGCAACCGTCCCCGCCGAGTGGGGCGGACCCGCGGTCCAGACACGCCACCCTTCCCTCCTGGAAGACGCGTCTTCACGGGCGCGGGCCCGCCCGACTTCGCAACGATGCGGCCGGGTCGAACAGACCCCGCGGGCATCCCCCGTGCCGGGCATGTCCCCCCGGACATGCAGCGGACCAGACCTTGGCCGCCTGCCCCCAACCGGCTTCTCCTCGATAGGCGGCGGGTCCCGGGGTGCGGAAGGGGATTTGCCGCAAATTAACCACAATTCGCCGGGGCTGCGCCGCCGTGGGCGGCCCCAGGACCCCGAAACGGTTTCTGCCTCGGAAACAGTCAGCCGCGCATTTCCCGGAACTTGTTGTCGGATTTGCATCGAATGCGCCGAATTGCCGGTGACTATCGTCCCGCTCCGCATCCCGCGCGCCGGGTCCGGCCGCGATTGTCGCGCCAAGATCAACCCGCTCCGACCCGCCCCGCGCCCGGCAGGCCCGGCGGCGGCAGGTGCGGGCGGGCCGGCGGATTGTGCGCCCCCGCGCAACAATGGGCGCCGATGGCGGTCATTTCCCCGGCGATCTGCGCTTTCCCGAAACGATTCGGGCAGGATCGTGGCGATGGCCCGGCTGGCGATCGGGGTCAGGTCGTATCACGGCAGAAGGCTGGTGCCGGTGGAGAGACTCGAACTCTCACGATGTTGCCATCGGCGGATTTTGAATCCGCTGCGTCTACCATTCCGCCACACCGGCCCGGAACGACCTCTAGCCTTGCGCCGGGGGACGGTCAACGATGCTTGACCCGGCATCCCCGCCCGTGGCCTAAGGGCGCAAAATCCGAGGCCGAGCCCACCCATGATCCGCCGCCTGTACGACTGGACGATGTCGATGGCCGACCACCCGCGCGCGCTGTGGGTGCTGGCGGCCGTCGCCTTCGTGGAAAGCTCGGTCTTCCCGATCCCGCCGGACGTGCTGATGATCCCGATGATCCTCGCCGCGCCGCACCGGGCCTGGCGGATCGCGGCGGTCTGCCTCGTGGCCTCGGTCCTGGGCGGGATGCTGGGCTACGCCATTGGCGCCTTCGCCTACGACGCGGTGGGCCGGCCGATCCTGGAATCGCTGGGCAAGGCCGACGCGATGGAGGCCTTCAACACCCGGTTCAACGATTTCGGCTTCTGGGCGGTGCTGATCGCCGGGCTGACGCCGTTTCCCTACAAGGTGATCACCATCATGTCCGGCTGGACCGCGATGCCGGTCGCCACCTTCGTCGTCACCTCGATCCTCGCCCGCGGGCTGCGCTTCTTTATCGTCGCGGCGCTGCTGTGGAAGTTCGGCGCCCCGATCCGCGACTTCATCGAGCGGCGGCTGGGGCTGATGTTCACGATCTTTTGCCTTCTGCTCGCCGGAGGCTTCATGGCACTGCGCTTGCTATGACCAGACCGACTCTCATCCTGCTGGCCGCCGGCGGCTCGGCGGCCCTGCTTGCCGGGGCCTACCTGTTCCAGGCGCTCGGCTGGCAGCCCTGCGCGATGTGCCTCTGGCAGCGCTGGCCGCACTGGGCGGCCGTCGGTATCGGCGCCCTCGCGCTGGGCCTCGGCTGGCGGGCCGCGCCGGTGCTGATCCTCGGCGCGCTCGCCGCGCTGACCACCGCCGGGATCGGCATCTACCACGGCGGCGTGGAGCGGGACTGGTGGGAAGGCCCCGCCTCCTGCACCGGAACCGGGCCGTCGCTGGGCGGGCTGGACGGCGGCGCGCTGCTCCCCGGCGCGGCCGAAACCGTCTCCGTCCCGATGTGCGACGTGCTCCAGCCATTCCTGTTCGGCCTGACGATGGCGAACTGGAACGCGCTCGCCTCGCTCGGACTCGCCGCGATCTGGCTCAGCGCCTTGCGGCGGACCTGAACCCGGCGCCGCGCCGCGTCGACAGCAGCAGGTTGGTCTCGGAGCGGGCGACGCCCGGCATCCGGCGGATCTCGAACAGGATCCGGTCCAGTTCTTCCAGCGTGCCGGTGCCGATCTCGGCGATCAGGTCCCAGCTGCCATTCGTCGAATGCACCGCCCGGACCTGCGGCAGGGCCGCGATCCGGGCCATGATCCGCTCCGCCCCCTGCCCCTCGACCCCGATCATCATCAGGCCACGGACCGGACGCTCGGCCACGTCGCGCCGCGTGAGGACGGTAAAGCCGACGATCTCGCCCGAGGCCGACAGGCGCGACAGGCGGTTGCGCAGGGTCGTGCGCGTCACCCCGAGGTCATGGGCCAGTTCGCTCAGGCTGGCGCGGCCGTCCCGGTGCAGGGCGGCCAGAAGGCGCTCGTCCAGTTCGTCCATTTCGACCGCTCGATTTGATCAATCCGGTTCCGTTTTGCACATTTTGACCGCTTCCGCCAGATCGGGGCCCGGCGCATTCTCGCGGCCATGACACAGCAGACGATTCTCCTTCTCGGGGCGGCGATGGACAGCGGCAAGCGCCGCCAGGGCTGCCGCATGGGCCCCGACGCCTACCGGGTCGCCGGCATCGCCGGGGCGCTCTCGGACCTCGGCCACACCGTCACCGATCTGGGCGATGCGGTTCCCGATCCCGCGCCGGCCATCGACCACCCGACCGCCCATGCGCTCGGCGAGACCATCGGCTGGACCGCCGCGCTGGCGCGGGCCGCCCGGTCCGCCGCGGCGCAGGGGGTGCCGGTGTTCCTCGGCGGCGATCACGCGCTGTCGCTCGGCACCGTCACCGGCATGGCGGCGCACGCCGCCGATCTCGGCCGCCCGCTCTTCGTGCTCTGGCTCGACGCCCATTCCGATTTCCACACGCCCGAGACCTCCGACAGCGGCAACCTGCACGGCACGCCGGTCGCCTACGCCACCGGGCAGCCCGGTTTCACCGGCTTCCCGAAGGTGGCGCACCCGGTGCCCACCGGCCGGATCGCGATGATCGGCCTGCGGTCGGTCGATCCGGCCGAGCGGGCGGCGCTGGAGCGGACCGACATGAGCCTCACCGACATGCGCGCCATCGACGAGGGCGGCATCGCCACCCCGCTCGCCGCCTTCCTCGACCGGGTCGCCGAGGCGGACGGGCTGCTGCACGTCTCGCTCGACGTCGACTTCCTCGATCCCGGGATCGCGCCTGCGGTGGGTACCACGGTGCCCGGCGGCGCCACCCTGCGCGAGGCGCACCTGGTGATGGAGATGCTCTGCGACAGCGGGCGGGTCTCCTCGCTCGACCTCGTGGAACTCAACCCCTTCCTCGACGAGCGCGGCCGCACCGCCTCGCTGATGGTGGACCTGACCGCATCGCTCTTCGGCCGCCGCATCTTCGATCGGCCGACCCGCAGCTGGACCGGAGGATTGTCCTGATGACCCCGCCGAGCGCCAAGGCCCTGGTGCCCTTCGTGTCTGTCGCCAACATGATGCGGCTGGTGCACCATGTCGGGATCGAGACCATGCTGCGCGACCTCGCCGCCGCCATCGAGGCGGAGTTCCGGCGCTGGGAGAGCTTCGACAAGACCGCCCGCATCCCGGCCCATTCCGAGCAGGGCGTGATCGAGCTGATGCCCACCACCGACGGCCGCGACTACGGCTTCAAGTATGTCAACGGCCATCCCAGCAACACCCGGCGCGGGCTGCAGACGGTGACCGGGTTCGGGCTGCTGGCGGACATGGAAACCGGCTACCCGGTGCTGGTGACCGAGATGACGGTGCTGACCGCGCTGCGCACAGCCGCCACCTCGGCGCTGGTCGGCCGCTACCTCGCCCCGGTCGGGGCCGACACGATGGCGGTGCTGGGCAACGGCAGCCAGTCCGAGTTCCAGTGCCTCGCCTTCAAGGCGATTTGCGGTATCCGCAAGGTCCGGCTCCACGACACCGACCGGGCCGCGACCGCCAAGTGCGCGCGGAACCTCGCCGGCCACGGCCTCGAGGTGACCGCCTGCGACAGCCCGGAAGCGGCGATCGAGGGGGCGCAGATCCTCACCACGGTCACCGCCGACAAGCGCAACGCGCGGGTGCTGACCGACAACATGGTCGGCCCCGGCGTCCACATCAACGCGATCGGCGGCGACTGCCCCGGCAAGACCGAGCTGGCCGCGGGGATCCTGC
>JBFKOW010000236.1:0-4137 GCA_041628615.1 Paracoccaceae bacterium
CCGGGAAGTCCTCGGCCGTCGCGGCGGTCTTGCCCAGCCGCTCCACCACGCCGAGACAGGTGTCGAAGGTCGGCTTGTCGGTGGCGATGCCGCGGATCAGTTCGACCAGCTGCATCACCGGGACCGGGTTCATGAAATGGAAGCCCATGAACCGGTGCGGCCGGTCGGTGCGGCTCGCCAGCCGGGTGATCGAGATCGACGAGGTGTTGGAGGTCAGGATCGTGTCCGGCCCGAGATGCGGCAGCAGGTCCTCGAAGATCGCGGTCTTGACGGTCTCGCGCTCGGTCGCGGCCTCGATGATGAGGTCCGAGGGCCCGAGGTCCGTGAGCTTCGGCGTGCTGCGGATCCGGTCGAGCGCAGCATCGCGGTCGGCGGCGCTGATCTTGCCCCGGCTCACCTGCCGGTCGAGATTGTTCGTGATCGTCGCCCGCGCCGCGGCAAGCGCGTCCTCGCTGATGTCGGTCAACAGCACGTCGTATCCCGCCAGCGCGAAGACATGGGCGATGCCGTTGCCCATCTGGCCCGCGCCGACGACGCCCACTGTCTTGATCTCCATCGTCCCGGGTGCCTCGTGCTCGGTTCCGTTGGCCGGACAATAGGCCGGTGCGGGGTCGGGTCACAAGATGCCGCGCCACTGCCGGGCCGAGTGTTCCGAATTCGTCTCGAAAGCCGTGTTTATCCGAATCGCAAGACTTGTGGGCGAATCCTGTCCCTGGTGAGTGAAACATGTGGTGGGAGCCATGAAACCGGACCTGATGGGCCAATTCGGCCCCGATTACGACTTTTGTAGATACGGGTTGTCCCGCATCGACTTTCGCGGGCCGCCCAAGCGGCTGGACGGGCGTTACATCGCCTTCCTCGGCGGCACCGAGACATTCGGCAAGTTCCTCGAAACGCCGTTCCCCGAGCAGGTCGAATCCCGGCTGGGCGTGACCGCGGTGAATTTCGGCGCGGTGAACGCGGGTATCGACCTGTTCGCCCGCGACCAGACCGTCCTGGCGGCCTGCCACGATGCGGTGGTCACGGTGATCCAGGTCCCGGGGGTGCAGAACCATTCGAACCGGTTCTACACCGTGCATCCGCGCCGCAACGACCGCTTCCTGCGTCCGACGGCCGCGCTGGAGACCCTCTACCCGGACATCGACTTCGCCGACTTCGCCTTCACCCGCCACCTGCTTCTGGCGCTGGAGCAGTGTTCGGACGATCGCTTCAACGTGGTCCGCTCCGAGTTGCAAGCGAACTGGGAGGTGCGGATGCGCGGGCTGATGCGCCGGATCCCGGGCCCCAAGATCCTGCTGTGGTTTGCCGGGTCGGCGCCGCCGCTGACCGCGGAAGGGCAGGACGTGATGCACGCCGACCCGCTGTTCGTCACCCGCGGCATGATCGACGCCGTGGCCTGCACCGCCGAGGAACTGCTGACCGTGGTGCCCTCGGCCGAGGCGGTGGCGGATCCGGAGGCGGGCCTGTCCTTCCACCCGCTCGACCGCGCCGCGGCGGCCGAGATGCTGGGCGCGGCGGCACACGAAGAGGCGGCCGGCGCGCTGACAGGTGCATTGCAGCCCTACCTCGTCCGCGGACCGGTCTGACCGCAGGCGGCAGGAACCCGAGCAGCACCAAGAAGAAAGGGCCCGGTCATGCCGGGCCCTCGTCCGTTCTCGCGTCCGCGAACCGATCTCAGCTGCCGAGCTTTTCGGTCAGCTCCGGAACCGCGGTGAAGAGGTCGGCGACCAGCCCGAAATCGGCGACCTGGAAGATCGGCGCCTCCTCGTCCTTGTTGATCGCGACGATGATCTTGGAGTCCTTCATCCCGGCGAGGTGCTGGATGGCGCCGGAGATGCCCACCGCGATGTAGAGGTTGGGCGCGACGACCTTGCCGGTCTGGCCCACCTGCCAGTCGTTCGGCGCGTAGCCCGAATCGACCGCCGCGCGGGACGCGCCGACCGCGGCGCCGAGCTTGTCGGCCAGTCCCTCGATCAGCTTGAAGTCCTCTTCCGACCCGACGCCGCGGCCGCCCGAGACGACGATCCCGGCGCTGGTCAGCTCCGGGCGGTCACTGGCGGCCACCTTGTCCTCGACCCAGGCCGACAGGCCCGGATCGCCGGCCGCGGCGATCGTCTCGACCGGGGCCGACCCGTCCATCGCGGCGGCGTCGAAGGTGGAGGTCCGGAAGGTGATGACCTTCCTGGCATCGGCCGACTTCACCGTCTGGATCGCGTTGCCGGCATAGATCGGCCGCTCGAAGGTCTCGGCATCGATCACCGCGGTCACGTCGGTCAGGACCATCACGTCGAGCAGCGCGGCGACCCGCGGCAGGATGTTCTTGGCGTCGGTCGTCGCCGGGGCGACGATGTGGGTGTAGTCCCCGGCGAGGCTGACGATCAGGTCGGCCACCGGTTCGGCCAGCCGATGGCCGTAGATCGGGTCCTCCGCGCAGAGCACCCTGGCCGCGCCCGACAGCTTGGCCGCCTCGGCGGCGGCGCCGGCGCAGGTGGCGCCGCAGCACAGCACCGTCACCGCCCCGAGCTGCGCCGCGGCGGTCATCGCCTTGGCGGTGGCGTCGACGGCCAGCGCGCCGTCGGTGATTTCGGCAATCAGCAGAACGGACATCACACGGCCCCCACTTCCTTGAGTTTCGCCACCAGTTCGTCGACCGACCCGACGATCTCGCCGGCCTTGCGCGCCGGCGGTTCCGCCGTCCTGACGATGGCCAGCCGCGGCGCCGGGTCGACGCCGTAATCCGCCGGGGTCTTCTCATCCAGCGGCTTCTTCTTGGCCTTCATGATGTTGGGCAGCGACGCGTAGCGCGGTTCGTTGAGACGCAGGTCGGTGGAAATGATGGTGGGCATCTTCACCTTGACCGTCTGCAGCCCGCCGTCGACCTCGCGGGTGACCACGGCGTGGTCGCCGTCGACGTCGATCGCATTGGCGTACATCGCCTGCGACCAGCCCAGCAGCGCCGACAGCATCTGTCCGGTGGCGCCGAGGTCGTTGTCGATCGCCTGCTTGCCGCAGAGCACGAGGCCCGGACCTTCCTCCTTCACGATGGCGGCGAGGATCTTGGCCACGGTCAGCGGTTCGATGTCGGTGTGCACGTCGTCGGCCGCGACCACGAGGATCGCCCGGTCCGCGCCCATCGCCAGCGCGGTGCGCAGGGTTTCCTGGGACTGTTTCACGCCGATCGAGACCGCGATCACCTCGTCGGCCTTGCCCGCCTCCTTGAGCCGGATCGCCTCTTCCACGGCGATCTCGTCGAACGGGTTCATCGACATCTTGACGTTGGCGAGATCGACGCCGCTGCCATCCGCCTTGACGCGGACTTTCACGTTGTAGTCGATCACGCGCTTCACGGGCACGAGCACCTTCATGGGCGTGTCTCTCCTGGCTTGTCTCAAGTCGTCGGGGACGGTGTTAGCGCGGCTCCGGGGGCGGCGACAGGCCAAAATCGCCCGTTTGGCGCGTTCCGACGCCGCGTTCCGGCCGCCGGGTGACGCGCGCCGCCGCGCCGGGCGCGGCGCCGACGCCCCACCCGCCGTCCCGCGGGCCCGCCGCCTTCAGCGGTTCGCGCCCGGGATCCACAAGACGTCGGCGCGGCCGTCTTCGTTGGCGATCCGCGCCGCGACGAAGAACCAGTCGGAGAGCCGGTTGAGATATTTCACCGCGTCCGGGTTGACCGATTCCATCGTCGCCAGTTCCACCGTCAGCCGCTCCGCCCGGCGCGACACCGTGCGGCAGAGATGCAGGTGCGCGGCGAGCGCCGAGCCGCCGGGCAGGATGAAGCTGCGCAGCGGCTCGAGCGCCTCGTTCATGCCGTCGATCTCGGTCTCGAGACGGGCCACCTGTCCGGCGGTCATCCGCAGCGGCGGATACTCGGCCTCGGCGTCCCTCTCCATGTCCGGGCGGCAGAGGTCGGCGCCGAGGTCGAACAGGTCGTTCTGGATCGCCGCCAGACGGGCCTCCAGCGCCTCGTCGGCGTGCAGCCGGGCCAGCCCGACGGTGGCATTGGTCTCGTCGACGGTGCCGTAGGCGTTCACCCGGAGGCAATGCTTTGCCACACGGGCGCCGTTGCCCAGCGCGGTTTCCCCGTCGTCGCCGGTCTTGGTGTAGATCTTGTTCAGAACGACCATTTCGCCCCCCTCA
>JBFKOW010000237.1:0-4083 GCA_041628615.1 Paracoccaceae bacterium
CTGACCGACCGCTTCGGCATCCGCTGGATGGTCGGCACCTCCGAGGAACCGGCCGCGCCGGCCTAGGCGGCGGCCCGCGCCGTCTTCGGCTGCTGCACCGACAGGATCACCGCTCCCTTGCGGTGCCGCGCATCGACGTGACGGTGGGCGGCGACGATCTCGTCGAGCGGATAGACCCGGTCGATCACCGGCCGCACCGCCCCGTCCTCCACGAGCGCGGCGACGGCATCCAGTTCGGCCCGGGTATTGGCGCTGATCGCAAGCCGGATCGCGGGCCCCCGCCGCAGCGGCGCGGTCAGGGCCTGCAGGACCTCGCGCAGCGCGAAGTTGAGCGGCACGAAGCGCCCGCTCCGCCCAAGCACCCGGCGCGCCCGGCGGAAGCCGAGGCTGCCCACGGTGTCGAAGATCACGTCGTAGTGCCGTCCCCGGGCAAGCGGGTCGTCGGCGCGGTAGTCGAGCACGGCGTCTGCCCCGAGATCGCGCAGGAGCCCGGCATTGCCGGCGCTCGCCACGGCGGTCACCCGGGCGCCCATCGCCTTGGCGATCTGCACCGCGTAGACCCCGACGCCGCCCGACGCGCCGTTGACGAGGACGTGGTCGCCGGGCGCGACTTGGGCCACGTCGCGGAGAAAGACATTGGCCGAAATCGCCCCGAACGGCAGCGCGGCGGCGCCGGCGAAGTCGGTGCCCGCCGGCAGCGGGGCGATGGCCGCATCCTCCGGCACGGTCACGAACTCGGCGTTGCTGCCGCCGAGGGTGGAGCCGAAGACCGCATCGCCCAGGGCGAAACGGGTCACGCCGGCGCCGATTGCGGCGACCTCCCCCGCGAATTCCATGCCGAGGACCGGATTGCGCGGCCGCAGGAAGCCGGTCATCGACCGCCCCAGCAGCCAGAGGAACGGCGGGAAGGCCGAGGCCCGGAACCGCCAGTCCGCGGTGGTGACGGAACTGGCGACGACGCGGACGAGCACTTCTCCCGGCCCCGGGACGGGGGTGGGCAGGTCTGCGATGTGCAGGACGGAGGGCGGTCCGTAGCGGGTATGGATGGCGGCTTTCATGGCGATCTCCTGTGGCGGGATGGGACCGGCCCGGAGGGAACCAGCCCGGCAGGACTTCACCGGTCTATCCAGAAAGATACGCATGGATAATTGCCAAAATCCTGCGATCTGATATGCGTTGGCGCATGGATACTCAGGCCGACCGGCATGACTGGAACCAGATCCGCGCCTTTCTCGCCACCGCGGAGGCCGGATCGCTGTCGGCCGCGGCCAGAGCTCTCGGCCTGACCCAGCCCACGCTGGGTCGGCAGGTCGCGGCGCTCGAGGACCGGCTGGGGATCGCCCTGTTCGAACGCGCCGGGCGCGGGCTGACCCTGACGCCTTCGGGGCTCGACCTGCTCGACCACGTGCGGGCGATGGGCGCGGCGGCGCGGGACTTCGCGCGCGCCGCCTCGGGCCACAGCGAGTCCCTGACCGGGCAGGTCACGATCACCGCCTCCGAGGTCTATGCCGTCCACCTGCTGCCGCCGGTCGTGGCGCGGCTGCGGGCCGAGGCGCCCGACCTGACGATCCGCATCGTCGCCACCGCCGAGGTCCGCGACCTGCGCCGGCACGAGGCGGACATCGCGGTGCGCCATGTCCGGCCCACCCAGAACGATCTTGTCGCCCGCCGCCTGCCGGACCACGCGGCACGGCTCTACGCCACTCCCGGATACCTCGCCGCCCTCGGTCACCCGAGAACCCCCGAGGCCCTGTCGGCCGGCGCGTTCATCGGCTTCGACGACAACGCGGGCCTGGTCGAGGGGCTGGCGGCGCAGGGCCTGCGCCTGACCCCCGGCAGCTTCCCGGTGCTGAGCGCGGACATGCTGGTGCAGTGGGAAATGGTGAAGGCCGGGCTGGGGATCGGGGTGATGAGCAGCCTCGTCGGCGACCGCGAACCGGCGGTGACCCGCGCCCTGCCCGACCTCGCGCCGATGACCTTTCCGTTCTGGCTCGTGGCGCACCGGGACGTCGCGCGCAGCCGCCGGGTGCGACTGGTCTTCGACGTGCTGGACGCCGTGCTGTCCCCGCTTGGCGGCGGCTGTTCGGCGCGCGGCGCGGGCCCGGCCCGGCCATTGCACTCGCGCGAAAATCCCGGCACAGGGGGGCGGCCATTCAGAGGACCGCCCATGACCCGGATCGACGACACCTTCGCCCGCCTGCGCGCCGACGGACGCAAAGCCTTCGTCGCCTACATCATGGCCGGCGACCCGGACACCGACACCTCGCTGGCGCTGATGCGCGGGCTGCCGGCGGCCGGAGTGGACGTGATCGAACTTGGCGTGCCCTTCACCGACCCGATGGCCGACGGGCCGACGATCCAGCTTGCCGGACAACGCGCGCTGGAGGCCGGGATGACCCTGACGAAAGCGCTCGGCATGGTGCGCGCCTTCCGGGCGGAGGACGCGACCACGCCGATCGTGCTGATGGGCTATTACAACCCGATCTATTCCCGCGGCGTGGACCGGTTCCTTGCCGAGGCGGCCGAGGCCGGGGTGGACGGGCTGATCGTGGTGGACCTGCCGCCGGAAGAGGATGACGAGCTCTGCATCCCGGCGCAGAAGGCCGGGCTGAACTTCATCCGGCTGGCCACCCCCACCACCGACGACAAGCGGCTGCCGACGGTGCTGCGCAATACCAGCGGCTTCGTCTACTACGTGTCGATGACCGGGATCACCGGCACCGCCGACGCGCAGTCCGCCGAGGTCGGCCCCGAGGTAGCCCGGATCAAGGCGGCGACCGACCTGCCGGTGATCGTCGACTTCGGGATCAAGACCCCCGAGACCGCTGCCGCCATCGCCGGGGTCGCCGACGGCGCGGTGGTCGGATCGGCCATCGTCAAGCAGATGGAACTGGGCCGGCCTGTGGACGAGGTCCTGTCCTTCGTCGCCGGGCTGGCGGCGGGCGCGCATTCGGCCTGACCGGCCGCCGCCCTGCGACACTGGCGGCATTGCCGCCGCACGGGCGCATTGCTATCGCGGTCCGGCCTCATCCCGGACCCGGACCATGCCTGTCATCACCTGCATCGACGACCTCAAGCGGCTGCACAAGCGGCGCACGCCCAAGATGTTCTACGACTACTGCGAGTCCGGCAGCTGGACCGAGCAGACCTTCCGCGAGAACACCACCGATTTCGACCTGATCCGGCTGAAGCAGCGGATCGCGGTCGACATGGCGAACCGGTCCACCGCCTCGACGATGGTCGGGCAGGAGGTGGCGATGCCGGTGGCGCTGGCGCCGGTGGGCCTGACCGGGATGCAGCGGGCCGACGGCGAGATCCTCGCCGCCCGCGCCGCCGAGAAGTTCGGCGTGCCCTTCACCCTGTCCACGATGTCGATCTGTTCGATCGAGGAGGTGGCGCGCAAGACCTCGAAACCGTTCTGGTTCCAGGTCTACACCCTGCGCGACGACGCCTTCATGGAGAACCTCATCGGCCGGGCGAAGGCGGCGAACTGCTCGGCCCTCGTCATCACCGTCGACCTGCAGGTGATGGGCCAGCGGCACAAGGACATCAAGAACGGGCTGTCGGCGCCGCCGAAGCTGACCCCGGCCTCGATCCTCGACATGATGACCAAGGTGAACTGGGGGCTCGAGATGCTGGGCACCCGCAACCGGTTCTTCGGCAACGTGGTGGGCCATGCGACGGGGGTGGCGGATCCGTCGTCGCTGTCGTCGTGGATCGCCGAGGCGTTCGACCCCTCGCTCGACTGGAAACGGATCCGGCAGCTGATGGACATGTGGGACGGCAAGGTGATCCTGAAGGGCATCCTCGACGAGGAGGACGCCCGCCGCGCCGCCGACACCGGGGCCGACGCCATCGTGGTGTCGAACCACGGCGGCCGGCAGCTCGACGGGGCGCTGAGCGCGATCCGCCGGCTGGGACCGATCCTCGACGCCGTGGGCGACCGGGTGGAGGTCCACATGGACAGCGGCATCCGGTCCGGGCAGGACGTGCTCAAGGCGCTCGCGATGGGGGCCAGGGGCACCTATATCGGCCGCGCCTTCGTGCACGGGCTGGGCGCGATGGGTCAGGCCGGCGTGACGA
>JBFKOW010000238.1:0-4023 GCA_041628615.1 Paracoccaceae bacterium
ATCCGCGCCCGGTCGCCGAACTGCTGCGGCAGTGGTCCACCGACCACCCGGAATTCCAGTTCCTGCCCCGCAAGTTCAAGATCGCCATCACCGGCTCGCCCAACGACCGCGCGGTGACCAAGGCCCACGACATCGGCCTGCGGATGGTGGAACGGGACGGCGAGGCCGGGTTCGAGGTGATCGTCGGCGGCGGTCTCGGCCGCACCCCGATGATCGGCAAGGTGATCCGTGACTTTCTGCCGAAGGCGGACCTGTTGCCTTACGTCGAGGCCATCGTCAGCGTCTGGAACCTGCTGGGCCGGCGCGACAACAAGTACAAGTCACGCATCAAGATCACCGTGCACGAGCATGGAATCGAAGGGATTTCCCGGCTCGTTGAAGAGCGTTTCAAACAGATCCGTCCGGGCTTCACCGGCGTCGACCAGGACCTGCTGGCCGAGATCGAGGCCGCCTTCGCGCCGCCGGCCCTGCGCCGGGGGTCCACCGAGGCCCACGCGGCCGCCCGGCTGGCCGACCCGGTCTACCGCAGCTGGTCCGACACCAACCTCGCCGACCACCGCGACCCGGATCACGCCATCGTAACCATCAGCCTCAAGAAGCACGGCGCGACGCCGGGCGACGCCACCGCCGACCAGATGCGGGTGATGGCCGACCTCGCCGAGCGCTACGGCTATGGCGAGTTGCGGATCAGCCACGAGCAGAACGTGATCCTGCCCCATGTCCACAAGGGCGACCTGCCCGCGGTCCACGCCGCGCTGCGCGCCGCCGATCTCGGCACCGCGAATATCGGGCTGGTCTCGGACATCATCGCCTGCCCGGGGATGGACTACTGCGCCCTCGCGACCGCCCGGTCGATCCCGGTGGCGCATGAGATCGCCACCCGGGTCGAGGAGCTCAAGATCGAGCACGAGGTGGGCCACCTGAAGATCAAGATCTCGGGCTGCATCAACGCCTGTGGCCACCATCATGTCGGCCATATCGGCATTCTCGGCCTCGACCGCGCGGGGGTGGAGAACTACCAGATCACCCTCGGCGGAGATCACACCGAGACCGCCGCCGTGGGCGAACGGGCCGGTCCCGGCTTCGCCTACGACGAGATCGTCCCGGCCATCGAGCGCCTGCTGCTGGCCTATCTCGACCTGCGCAGCGATCCCGGCGAGCCCTTCATCGCCACCTATCGCCGTCTTGGCGCCGCGCCGTTCAAGGCGGCGCTCTACCCGGAGGCAAGGAACGCCGATGCCGCTTGAAGCCCCTCTCCCGCCCGTCGCCGAACGTGCGGCGGCCCTCAACGACCGCTACCGCCACCACGGCGCGGTCGCCGTCCTCGAACACGCGCTGGGCGATCCGCAGGTCGGCCGGCTGGCGCTGGTGTCGTCCTTCGGCGCCGAATCGGTGGTGCTGCTGCACATGATCTCGGTGATGGACCGCACCACCCCGGTGCTGTTCATCGATACCGAGATGCTGTTCCCCGAGACCCTCGACTACCAGGCCGAACTGGCCGCCCGTCTGCGGCTCACCGACCTGCGGATCGTCACCGCCAGGCGCGAGGACGTGCTGCTGCGCGATAACGAGGGCCTGCTGCACCAGGCCGATCCCGACGCCTGCTGCGCGCTGCGCAAGACCGAGCCGCTGCAGCGCGCCCTCGAGCCCTTCGACGCCTGGGTCACCGGGCGCAAGCGCTACCAGGGCGGCCAGCGGGTCGCGCTCGAATTCTTCGAGCCGGAGCCGGACAACGAGAACCGCCTGAAGGTGAACCCGCTGGCCCGCTGGGACCGGCAGGACGTGCAGGACTACATCGCCGAGAACCGGCTGCCCCGGCATCCGCTTGTGGCGAAGGGCTTTCCGTCGATCGGCTGCGCCCCCTGCACCACCAAGGTCGAGCCCGGCGAGGACGAACGCGCCGGCCGCTGGCGCGACATCGACAAGACCGAGTGCGGGATCCATTTCCGCAACGGCAAGCTGGTGCGGACCGCCTGACCATGACCGCCGCCGCAACAACCGCCCCGAAGGAGGGTTCCGTGAGCGATCGCCTCAGCGTCATCGTGACCGACACCGGCTTTGCCCCGGACGACTGGTCGGGCCGGTTCGTGGACCTGGCCGACTGGCCGGCCAACGATTGCAGCGCCGCGCTGGACCTGCCGTCGGACACCGACCCGGCGCGGCTTCCTTCGCTGACCAAGGCGCCGCTGATCCGGATCGACTTCCCAAAGTCGGCGGATGGCCGGGGGTTCACCCTTGCCGCGCAGCTGCGCCGCCTCGGCTATGGCGGCCGGCTGCGGGCGCGGGGCCACGTGCTCGCCGATCAGTACGCGATGGCGCGCCGGTCGGGCTTTGACGAGGTCGAGATCGACGCCGCCCTCGCCGACCGGCAACCCGAGGACCAGTGGCTGCGCCGCGCCAACTGGCGCGACCACCATTACCAGGCCCGACTGCGCGGCCGACCCTGAGACACCGCGCCGCTTTGCACCCACAGACAGACACGCACTAGAAGGAGGCGGGGGCAGCGATTGCCCCCCGTTTTTTGGATGACCGAGCAGAGACCCGTGAACACCCAGACCGCCGCCCGCGCCCCGACCCTGCCCGACGCGCAGACGGTCACCGAGGTCAAGCACTACACCGACCGGCTGTTTTCCTTCCGCTGCACCCGCCCCGCGTCGCTGCGGTTCCGGTCCGGCGAATTCGTGATGATCGGCCTGATGGGCGATCCCGACCCCAAGACCGGCAAGCAGAAACCGCTGCTCCGCGCCTACTCGATCGCCTCGCCGTCCTGGGATGACGAACTGGAGTTCTACTCGATCAAGGTCCCGAACGGGCCGCTGACCTCGAAGCTGCAGCACATCCAGCCGGGCGAGCAGATCATCCTGCGGCCCAAGCCCGTGGGCACCCTCGTTCACGACGCCCTGCTGCCGGGCAAGCGGCTGTGGTTCTTCGCCACCGGCACCGGCTTCGCGCCCTTCGCCTCGCTGCTGCGCGATCCGCAGACCTACGCGGATTACGACGAGGTCATCATCACCCATACCTGCCGCGAGGTGGGCGAGCTGACCTACGGCCGGGACCTGGTCGACAGCATCCGCCAGGACGAACTGCTGGCCGAACTGATCGGCGAGGGCTTTGCCGACAAGCTGCGCTATTACCCGACCACGACCCGCGAGGAGAGCCCGAAGATGGGCCGGATCACCGACCTGATCCGCTCGGGCGAGCTGTATGCCGATCTCGGCGTGCCGCCCCTGTCGCCCGAGACCGACCGGGCGATGATCTGCGGCAACCTCGCCTTCAACCTCGAACTGAAGGCGCTGCTGGAAGACGCCGGCCTGCGCGAGGGCGCCAATTCCCAGCCCCGCGAATTCGTCGTCGAGAAGGCGTTCCTGGACTGACCTGGCCGCCAGTTTGGCGGCTGGGCAACGAAAAAGGCCGCGTCCGGGGACGCGGCCTTCTGCGTTTCAGCGGTGACGTGGCTCAGAGACCGAGCGCCTCGCGGATCCGCTCGATCGTCGGGGCGATCAGGTCGGAGTTCTCGGCGGCGGCGTCGACGGCGGCGCCCAGGGCGGTCTTCTGGATCTGGGTCAGGTTTTCCGAGCCCTCGATATAGGTCTTGATCGCCTCGGCATCGAAGCCTTCGGCGGTCAGCAGGGTCGAGATGTCGGCAGCGGCCCCGGCCTCGGCCCCGACCGCCGCCTCGGCGGCGGGCTCGCCGGTCTCCGCGGTGGCGCCTTCGACGGCCTCGGCGGCGGTGTCGATCGCCGCCCCGGCGGTGTCGGCGGCGTCGCTCGCCATGTCGGTCGCGGCGTCGGCGGCGCCTTCGACAGCCTGCATGGTGTCGGACGCGGCTTCCTCGGCGACCGCGGTGGCGTCCTCGGCCAGCGCCTGGGCGCCGTCCACGGCCTCCTCGACGGCTTCCTCGACCGCGGCGGCGGCCTCGGCAGCGGCGGCTTCGGCGGCGGCGGCAGCCTCGGCTTCGGCGGCGGCGGCGGCTTCGGCGGCGGCCGCCTCGGCGGCGGCGGCGGCCTCGGCAGCGGCGGCTTC
>JBFKOW010000239.1:0-4002 GCA_041628615.1 Paracoccaceae bacterium
CCGGCGGCGGATCGGGGTGCGCGCGGTGATGACCGCGATCGTCATCTTCCTGATCTTCTCGGGCATCGTCGGCGTGCTCTGGATGGGGGCGCGGGACGTGCGCGCCGGGGCGATGTCGGTCGGCGAACTGGTGCAGTTCGTGATCTACGCGGTGATGGTCGCCGGGGCGGTCGGCGCGCTGACCGAGATCTGGGGCGAACTGCAGCGCGCCGCCGGGGCGACCGAGCGGCTGATCGAGCTTCTGACCGCGCGGGACAGCGTCACCGACCCGGCCCGCCCGGTGGCCCCGCCCGAGGCCGGCGGCGGCGAGATCCTGTTCGAGGACGTGCATTTCGCCTACCCGTCGCGGCCCGGCGTCGCGGCGCTCGACGGCGTGTCGCTGCGCATCGCGCCGGGCGAGACGGTGGCCCTCGTCGGGCCTTCGGGGGCGGGCAAGTCCACCATCCTGCAACTGCTCCTGCGGTTCTACGACCCGCAATCGGGGCGCATCGCCATCGACGGCACCGACCTGTCGGCGATGGCCCGGTCGGTGTTCCGGCAGCGCATCGCGCTGGTGCCGCAGGACCCGGTGATCTTCGCCGACACCGCGCGCGAGAACATCCGCTTCGGCCGCCCCGGCGCGACCGACGCCGAGGTCGAGGCGGCGGCGAAGGCGGCGGCGGCGCACGACTTCCTGACCGCGCTGCCCGAGGGCTACGACAGCTACGTCGGCGAGCGCGGGGTGATGCTGTCGGGCGGCCAGAAACAGCGCATCGCCATCGCCCGCGCGATCCTGCGCGAGGCGCCGATCCTGCTGCTCGACGAGGCCACCAGCGCGCTCGACGCCGAGAGCGAGCGGGCGGTGCAGGACGCCTTCGACCGGCTCAGCGCGGGGCGGACCACGGTGATCGTCGCGCACCGGCTGGCGACGGTGAAGAAGGCCGACCGGATCGTGGTGTTCGAGTCCGGCCGGATCGTCGCCGAGGGCACCCACGACGCGCTGGTGGCGCAGGGCGGGCTCTACGCCCGGCTGGCCCGGCTGCAGTTCACCGAGGGCCTCGCGGCCGAGTAGGCCGGGGCGGCGCGGCCCCGCTGTCCGCCAAAATCCTTGCCCCGTGCCGGCATTTCCGCGAACCTGACCGCATTCACTGACGTAGGCCGTTTCACGGGGGACAGCATGGATCTCAACACCATCGCCGAGGCGCGCGAGCGGGACATCTACCCGAAGCTTTTCGGCAGGCAGAAGCGCCCGCTCATCAAGATGCTGCCCGAGGTCTTCGCCGCCTACGGCGACCACCCGGTGGACCCGATCTGGCTCGAGCACGGGGTGATCGAGTTCGAGCCGACCGACGACCGGCCGACCTGGCTCTACGTCACCTCCGGCTATTCCAACCCGTGGAACGTGCCGGTGGCCGACTGGTCGCCCGACGGCGAGAGCGGGGCCGGGGTCGAATTCATGCTCGAGACCGACAGCCAGAAGGACTGGCCGGTGACCCGGCTGCAATCGCTGCTGGCCTTCGACATGCTGGCCGCCGCCGGCCTGCTGGGCGAGGCGGCCGAACCGCTGGCGTTCCACGACGTCATGCCGCTCGGCCACCCGGTGGACGGGTCCGCCGAAAGCCTGATCCGCACCATGATCCTCGTCGCGCCGGACAGCCCGCAGGGCTTCGTGCTGCCCTCGGGGCAGGTGGCGCTGGCGCAGTTCGTGGGCATCACCGACGCCGAGCGGGACTTCGCCGCCGAGTTCGGGCTGGAGCACCTGACCGACAAGCTGCGCAACGCCGGGCACTGGCCGCAGACCCTGCCGGGCCGCGACAGCGTGGTCTGACCGGCCGCCGGCCGGGCCGCGCGGCGGAAACGTTGCGTCACGCCGCGGCGGCGCGGCGGTTTCGCCGCGTCGGGGTCCGCGCTGAAGGCTTGCGCCCGCCGCGCCGGGCCTGAATAGTCGCGCGCAGGGAAGAAGAACCGGCGCGGCCAGGCGCGGACCGGCAGCACCACCAGGGAGGACGCCGCATGACCTATGCGACGATTGACGACCGCAACGCCATCGAGGCCGAGCAGCCGTGGGAGACGCGCGATCTCCCCAAGACGATGTACGGCCTGCTGGCCCAGACCGCCGGCCGCTGCGGGCCGCGCAACGCCTTCACCTTCCAGATGTTCTCGGACCCCAAGGCGCCGGCCGAGACGCTGACCTGGACCCAGCTGCATGACAAGTCCTGCCAGGCCGCGAACCTGTTCCGGTCGCTGGGCGTGGGCGAGGGCGACGCGGTCGCCTTCCTGCTGCCGAACTGCACCGAAACCGCGCTGACCTATCTCGGCGGCGCCATCGCCGGGATCGTCAACCCGATCAACCCGCTGCTCGAACCCGAGCACATCGCCGGCATCCTGCGCGAGACCAACGCCAAGGTGCTGGTCACGCTCAGGGCCTTCCCCAAGACCGAGGTGGCCCAGAAGGCCGCCGAGGCGGTCAAGATGGCGCCGAACGTCAAGACCGTGCTCGAGGTCGACCTGCTGCGCTACCTGACCGGGCTGAAGAAGCTGATCGTGCCGCTGATCCGGCCGAAGAACCCGGTTGCGCACAAGGCGAAGGTTCTCGACTTCAACGCCGAACTGGCGAAGCAGCCGAAGACGCTGAACTTCCCGGACAGCGCCGGGGACCGGGTCGCGGCCTATTTCCACACCGGCGGCACCACCGGCCTGCCGAAGGTGGCGCAGCACCGCTATTCCGGGATCATCTACAATTCGTGGCTCGGCGACCGGCTGCTGTTCGAACCCGAGGACGTGCAGATCTGCCCGCTGCCGATGTTCCACGTCTTCGCCACCATCGTCTGCATCGGCGCGTCGCTGTCGTCGGGGGCGCATATCGTGTTCCCGACCCCGCAGGGCTACCGGGGCGAGGGGGTGTTCGACAATTTCTGGAAGCTGGTCGAGCGCTACAAGGTGACCTTCATGATCACCGTGCCGACGGCGATGTCGGCGCTGATGCAGCGCCCGGTGAACGCCGACATCTCGACCCTGAAGCTGGCCTTCTGCGGGTCCTCGCCGCTGCCGGTGGAGCTTTACAAGCGGTTCGAGAAGGCCGCCGGGGTGACGATCTGCGAAGGCTACGGCCTGACCGAGGCGACCTGCCTGGTGTCGATCAACCCGCCCGACGGGGTCAAGAAGATCGGCTCCATCGGCCTGCCGTTCCCCTATTCCAACGTGAAGATCCTCAACCACACCTCCGACGGCACCGCCGAGGCCCCGGTCGGCGAGATCGGCGAGATCTGCGTCGACAGCCCCGGCGTGTTCGAGGGCAAGACCTACACCCAGACCGAGAAGAACAACGGCCTGTTCCACCACGACCGCTACCTGCGGACCGGCGACCTCGGCAAGATCGACGAGGACGGCTATCTCTGGATCACCGGCCGGGCCAAGGACCTGATCATCCGGGGCGGCCACAACATCGACCCCGCCGAGATCGAGGAGGCGCTGGCCGGCCACGAGGCGGTGGCCTTCGCCGCCGCCATCGGCCAGCCCGACGCCCATGCCGGCGAGATCCCCTGCGCCTATGTCGAACTGGTGAAGGGGGCCGAGGTGACCGAGGCCGACCTCGTGGCCTATGCCAACGAGCGGATCCACGAGCGCGCGGCGCAAATCAAGTATCTCGAGATCCTGCCCGAACTGCCCAAGACGGCGGTGGGCAAGACGCTCAAGAACGACCTGCGCAAGCTGGCCATCGCCCGGATCTACGGGCAGGCGCTGGCCAATGCCGACGTCGCCGCCGAGGTCGACCGGGTCGAGGAGGACAAGAGCATCGGCCTTGTCGCCTACCTCAACAAGACCGGCACGGTCAGCGACGACGACGTGGTCAAGGCGCTGGGCGCCTTCACCCGGCCGTGGAAATGGGCGGCCTGAGCCGGTCCTGATCCCGCCCGCCCGACCGCGCCCGACCACGCCTGCCCGGCGCGGTCGGGGAGATGCCGGGCCGGCACCCGAAGCCTTGCCCCGCGCGGCGGCCTGCGCAAAGATCGAACGGGCGCC
>JBFKOW010000240.1:0-3959 GCA_041628615.1 Paracoccaceae bacterium
CTCCCGGTCGAACGCCTCGCCGAAGGCGGCGAAGGCATAGGGCCGCAGGTCCGCGCCCGGCACCGGCAGCGGCGCCTGCCCCTCGACCTGCGCCCGGACCCAGTAGCCGCCATCGCCCTGCGACTGCCCCTCCGGGTAGCCCGGCACGGCGAAGGGCGAGGTGACGGTAAATGCGCTGCGCGAGGGCTGGTCATCGGTCAGCGCAAGCTGCGCCGCCGCCGACAGCGACAGGAACCCCCATCCGCCCAGCACCGTGTCGGCCCGGACATCCGCGCCGATGAGGCCGAAGCGCAGGTCGCTGTCGCCGGTCACCGCGTCGTCGTAGCGCCCGGCAGTCAGTGAGGCGGCCCAGGCGATGCCGTCGAACGGCCCCTGTTGCAGAACCTGCCGGCCATTGGCGCCGAGGGTCAGGACAAGTCCCGACTGGTCGGCGCTGGCGATGCCGAAGGTCTCGGACCGGCTGTCGAAGGCGTCGAGGCTGGCCGAAAGCCAGAGTTCGCGGGTTTCCTCCAGCGCCGTCGGCGTCGCGAAGGACAGGGTGGCGGTGCGGCTCTCAGTGGTCTGGACCGGGTCTCGAAGGGTCTCGGACCGCTCCACCCCGAGCGCCAGCGCCAGCCGCCCGCCATCCGGCGTGACGGTGCGCGCGTGGCTCAGGGTGGCGGCCCTGAGCCCCTCGCTCAGCACGAGGTCGAGCGCCAGCGGGTCGTTCCGCCCGGTCAGGCTGGTCAGCCCGAAGGACAGCAGGAGCCGGGCCTCGCCCTTGGCGGCCTCGCCGTAATTGTCGAGCCGCAGCGACCCGGCATAGGGCTCGGGCGCGGGATAGGTGACGGTCAGGTCGGTCTCGCCGGTGCGGGCGCCGGGCGAGAACACCGCCTCGCCCACCAGCCCGTCGGTCAGCGCCAGCCGGGCCAGCCGGTCGGCGATCCGCCTTGTATCGGCCAGCGCGCCGGGCGCGAGGCCCAGCCGCATCGACAGGTAGTCGTCGCGCAGCCCCGGCGCGGTTGCGGTGACCTGCCCGAGCCGGGCCTCGAACAGCCGGATGCGGACCACGCCCGCGGCCGGGTCGATCCCGGCGAGGCTGGCGCGGGCCAGTGCCACGTCGCGGGCGGCATAGGCGGCGTCATGGGCGGCAATAAGCGCCGACAGCCGGGCCGGTGTCATCCGCTGGCCGAGGAAGGGCGCGGCGATGGCATCGAGCTCGGCGTCCGACAGGTAGCCGGAGGTCGTCTCGTAGCGTACGCCGGACAGGACGAAGGAAACCGGCGCCGCGCGCGCGGGCTGCCGCGCCGCAGGCGGTCCGCCGCGGTCGGCCAGCCGGGACAGCGCGGCGGCGGCGTCGGAGGGCGGCAGTCCTTGCCCGGCGGCCGGCAGCAGGCCCAACGCGACCGACATCGCGGCTGCACCCAGCGTCAGCCCGACATGCATTCCTGCCTTCATGTGCCGTCCGTCCTGCCTGTCCCTGCCTGTCATCCTGTCCGGCCCTGCGCTCGGCCGGCTCAGCCGTCGTCCTCGTCCAGCCAGACCAGCCCGGTGCCGGTCCCGTCCCGCAATCCGCCGCTGCCGAGCCCGCCGCCGCTGCCGCCGGGTCCGAACTGCAGCCCGCCCGGGGTGTCGAAGAAGCTCGCCCCCGGCCGGACCTGGCGCAGGCCGATCCGGCGGTTCGGGAACAGGTTCAGCTCGCGCAGGCGGGCGCGGATCTGGGCGCGGGTCGGGCCGGTGTCCACCCGGTTCAGCGGGCCGAGCGGGTCGGCCACGGTCACGTCGCGGTAGAGGTTGGGCGAGATCAGGTCCGGGATCGCCGGGGCCGAGGCAACTGTCGCGCCCGGCACCGCCGGGGTCAGCGCGAAGTCGCGGGCGCGCAGGTCCATCGTGCCCGGCGCGCCGAGACCGTCGACCCGGATCCGCCCGGTGGCGCGCAGGCCGATCGACCCGGTCTCCGAGATCACCGGACCAGCCCGCAGGTCGCCGGCGAAATCGGCGAAGATGTCGCCCAGGGCCAGCAGCCGCAGCATCCCGGCCTCGTCGGTCGGCATCGCCAGCGGCGCATCCCGGGTGCCCAGCGTGCCACCCAGCGCAAGGAGCGACACCTCGTCCCCGACCAGCCCCTGGATCACGCCGGTCACCGAGCCGAAGGGGGTCAGGATCGACAGATCGCCGCCTCGCGCCTCGAGCAGGGCATCGGCCAGCGCCACTTCGCCCAGCGCCACGAACTCGGCGTTGCCGCCAGCGGCGGTGAGAGTGCGCAGGGTCATGTCGGGCAGCGTCGTGATCAGGTGCACGTCGCCGGTGGCCGCCGCCGCCTCGAGCTGCCGGGCATCGACCCAGAAGCCGCCCGGCCCGGTATTGGCGATCGCCCCGGCGACGATCCGCGCGCCGGAATGGTCGAAGCTCGCCGCTGCCACGTTCGGCGCATCAGACAGCACCCCGGTCAGGGTCCCGGCGACCGAGACGTCGATGACCGGCGCGGCGGTGTCGCCGCCCAGCGCCATCAGCGTGGCGACCGTGAAGTCCCCGGCGCTATCCACGCGGATCTTGCCCAGTCCCGACTCGACCCGGGTGAACTCGTCCATCGCGATCCCGCGGGCGGTCGAGGTCAGCGCGATGTTGCCGCCGTTCGACATGATGTCGCCGGTGATCTCCATCGCGTCGGCGGTGATCCGGATCGGCGCGCCGCCGGTCTCGGCCCCGGTCACGACCAGTTCGGCGAAGCTCGGCAGGGTCGCGGTCAGGTCGATGCCGAGGCCGCGCGGCCCGGTGCCCAGGCCGGCGAGGGTGACATCGGCACCGCCGTCGATCTCGGCCACGATCCCCAGCCGCCCCTGCAGGTCGAGCGTCATCGCGCCGAGGCCCGGCCGTTCGATCGCCAGCGGCGCGTCGACATCCGACCCGATGGCCAGCGCATCGACGGTCGCGCTCTCGAAGATCTGCCAGGTGCCGGCATGGGCGCTTCCCACGAGATCGGCGGTCAGCCGGTCGGCGGTCAGGTCGTCCACCCGCATGTCCCCGAGCCGGGTCGCGATATCGACCTCCGCCGCCTCGACGCGCCCGATGTCCACCACGCCGACATGGGCGACGGTCACCGAGAGCCGCCCGTCGGGCGCCGCGGCCTCGGACAGGTCGATGCCGTTGCGGGTCAGGATGGTCAGGTCATGGCCCTCGGACACGGTCACTGCCCCGCCCCCGGCCTCGATCCGGCCGGCGATCAGGAACAGGTCCCCGTCATCGGTGGACAGCACCCCGGCGCCCTCGGTCTCGAGCGTGCCGGTGGTGACAAGCCCGAGCCGGTCCGCCTCGACCGTGATGGCGTCGCGCACCACGATGTCCGAGGACAGCCCCGAGGGATCGTCGCCCAGCGCCGCCAGCCAGATCGACCCGCCGCGCAGCCAGGTCTCGGACCCGAGGTTGAGATCGCCCTGCGTGAGAATGCGGATCGTGCTCTCGCCCTCGGTCAGGTTCAGGCGGCGGATGTCCAGTTCGCCGACATTGGCGAGGTAGACATGCGGCGCGATACCGTCGTCGCGGTCGAAGTCGCGCACCGTCAGGGTGGCGCCGTCGGTGCCCTGCAGGCCGTCCGAGATCGCGCCGATGACGTACTCGCCGGGCCGGCCCAGCGTGCCGCCGATCTCGAACACCGCGCCTGTCCCGGCGGCGAGGTCGATCGCGGCGCCCGGCCGGCTCACCACGTCGCCCGCGACGGTGATGTCCAGCAGGCCGCCCGCATTGAGCGATGGCAGGGTCGGGAAGGCCGCGCCGCTCGGCTGGTCGAGCCCGCCGGGCAGGATGTCGGTGAAGCCGAGGGCGAGGGCATCGCCGGTGGCGCCGATCCGGGCGTCGAGCCCCGGCCCGATCCCGGCGGCGCGGTCCTCGACGTCGCTGCGAAGCGCGCCGAAGCCGGCCAGCAGCCCCAGCGCGGCGTCGATGTCGCCCCCGGTCACGGCGGTATCGCCCTGCACCTCGCC
>JBFKOW010000241.1:0-3943 GCA_041628615.1 Paracoccaceae bacterium
CGGCGAGCGCCTGCACCCCCGCGTCGCCGAGGTCGGCGATCTCGTCGGCGGTCATCGCGAGCGGCTTCATGGCCGGCCTCCCTTTCGCGTTCCGGCCTCGCGCAGGGCGGCGTAGCCGGGCAGCAGCGCCCGGCCCACCCGGTCCAGCCGGTCAAGCAGATCGGCCCCGAAGGACACCGCGTCGGGGTGGCGGATCTCGAGCACCAGCACCGAAACCCGGTCCTCCAGGTCGGTCAGGCTGTAGGTCACGACCCAGTCGAGGAAATGCCGGTGCCGCAGGGTTCCCTCGACCACGTCCCGGCGGCCGTCCGCCGGTGTCCGGCGCAGGCTGACCGGAATCAGCCCCTCGCTGATCGAGGCCGGCACGGGAATGCTGGCGATGCCGAACTCCGCGCTTTGCGCGTAACTGACCTCCACCGGCTTGTAGACGGGCACCTGGCCGACCTCCCTGCGCTGCCGACGCCAGACTGGGCCACCGGCCAAGCCCCTGTCAACGAACCGAGTCTTTTCGATCACAACATCTGGACTATCGACCCGCCACGGACTGAAATGGGATGAAATCCGGGGCCGGCGCAGTCTCTAACTGGGCCAGCGTGGGGCGGATCGCGGAAAGGCCGCAGTCCCGCCCTTGCCGGGCCGCACTCCGCTGGCAGGACGGAGGCGCAAGACCGAGGAGAGCAGGTTTGACCAAGGCAAACATGCCGGTCGATCACCGATCACGCCCCGCGCGCGGAGCCCCGCGCGAGACGGGCCGCGCCGGCCTCGTGGCGCGCCGGATCGCGGCGATCGCCATCGCCGCGCTGTCCGCCTGCGCCCCGGCCCCGCAGGACCCGCCCCCCGACCGGGCGATGGGGTTCCAGGCCTCCCTGCCGCCGATGAAGAACTTCGCCGGCGGCACGGTTCCGCTGCCGACCCGCGGCAACGCCGAGATCGCCGAGGACTTCCTCGACCTGGCCTTCCGCATGGAAAGCGGCCGGACGGTGCCGGTGATGACCCGCTTCGAGGGGCCGATCTCGGTCCGGGTCGCCGGCGACGTTCCGGCCACGCTGGTGCCCGACCTGCGCGCCCTGCTGGCGCGGCTGCGGGCCGAGGCGGGGATCGACATCTTCCTGACCGGCGCCGAGACCGCCGCGATCACCATCGAGGCGGTGCCCACCGAGGCGTTGCAGCGGGCGGTGCCCCGGGCGGCCTGTTTCGTGGTGCCCCGGGTCGGATCGTGGCAGGACTTCCTGCGCGCGCGGCGGACCCCGCAGGTGGACTGGACCACGCTCTCGCGGCGCGACCGGGCGGCGATCTTCGTGCCCTCGGACGTGGCCCCGCAGGAGGTCCGCGACTGCATGCACGAGGAACTGGCGCAGGCCATCGGCCCGCTCAACGACCTCTACCGGCTGCCCGACAGCGTGTTCAACGACGACAACATCCACGCGGTGCTGACGCCGTTCGACATGCTGGTGCTGCGGACCTACTACGCGCCCGACCTGGCCAACGGCATGAGCCGGGACGCGGTGGCGGCGCGGCTGCCGGCGATCCTCGACCGCCTGAACCCGGCCGGGCGGGGACTGCCCGCGGCGGCGCGGGCCGATACCGGACGCCCCTGGATCGATGCGATCGAGACCGCGCTGACCAGCGGCGCGACCCCGGTGCTGCGCCGCGAGGCCGCGGCCCGGGCGGTGGCGATGAGCCAGGTCTGGGGCTGGTCCGACAGCCGGGCCGGGTTCGCCCACTACGCCAACGGCCGGCTTCAGGTCGGCCACGCGCCGGGCGCCGCGCTGGCCTCGTTCCGGGCCGCCGACCGGGCCTATGCCGAAAGCGCCATCACCCGGATCCACGCCGCCCACGTCGCGGTGCAACTGGCCGCCTTCTCGCTTTCCGCCGGCGACGCCGCCGAGACGATCCGCCTCGCGGACGGCGCGATCCCGGTCGCCGCCGAGCACCAGAACGCCGCCCTGCTGGCCACGCTGATGATGTTCAAGGCCGAGGCGCTCGACGTCGCGGGACGGCCCGCCGAGGCCGAGGCGGTGCGGCTGGACAGCCTCGGCTGGGCGCGATACGGGTTCGGCGACGCGCGCAACGTCGCCGCCCGGCTGCGCGAGATCGCCGCCCTGAGACCGCCGATACGGAGCTGACCTGCCCATGATCCTTCCCCTGTCCGGCCTCGTCATCGGTGCGGTTCTGGGAGGGATCGGCGCCCGCCGCCAGGGCGGCGGCGGCAAGGACATAGGCCAGTGGGCCGCCGTCGGCGCGATGATCGGCGGGCTGGTCGGGCTCTTTGCGCTGGTGTTCATCGAGCGCAGCCTCGCCTGACCAAGACCGGACCGCCGGACCGGCCGTGATGGCAGGTGTGCGCGCGATTTTGTGAATTCACCCTCTTGTGTTATCCATGCGGTACACGTGTGGAGCATCGGGGAGTGAGGTAACACCATGAAATCTGTAGCTTCGATCATCAGGACCGGCGCCATCGCGCTTGTCCTCGCCGCTGCCGCGCCCGTCGCCGGGGCGACGACGCTCGATCCGACGGAAATGCGCGGCATTCGGGAAAGTTCGGGATGTGCACCGTTCTGTCTGCTCGATTTCTCGGCCGTCAAGGACGTGACCGAAGACAGGACGATCGCCCATTTCGACATCACGGGCCTCGGTAGCTGGACCGCGGCGACGCTCAACATCGGGCTCAACAACATCGATCCGGGGGCGCCGGACGGCACGCTCGACATTTACCACTTCGCCGGCGACGGGATCGTGAGTTTCGACGAATGGTCGGCGGGCTCGCTGCTGTCGACGGCGACGGGGATCGCGGGCGGCTACAGCACGCTGCAATTGGATATCTCGGCGCTGCTCGCCACGGCAATCGGCAACGGCGACAGTTTCCTCAGCTTCCGGTTCAGCACGACATCCTCTGACCGGTTCTGGCTCAATGACACGATCGGGGGCGTGACAAGCTCGACAAGCGGCGAGGGTCCGACCTTCATCGATCTCGAGATGCCTCCCGTGCCCCTGCCGGCCGGCGTCCTGCTGCTGCTGACCGGGCTCGGCGCCTTGGCGGTCGCGCGCCGCGGCACCTGAACCGCGGCGCAGCGGAGCGAGGTCTTCAAGATCGTCACCGCCTGGAGTAGCGTCCAGGCGGAAAACGTGCTGATTGTCTGGACGCCATCGTGTTCCTGCGCTTCTTCGAAACCCTCCGCCAGGCCCGCGTCCCGGTCTCCCTGCGCGAGCATCTCGACTTTCTCGCCGCGCTGCGCACCGGTCTCGTGACGCATGACCCGGAGGGGTTCTATCACCTCGCCCGCGCCGCGCTGGTCAAGGACGAACGCCACATCGACCGCTTCGACCGCGCCTTCGCGGCCACCTTCGGCGGGCTCGAGGCGATCGCCGCGGAGGACGTGCTCGAGGCGATCGACCTGCCCGGGGACTGGCTGCGCAGGATGGCCGAGAAGCACCTGAGCCCCGAGGAGATGGCCGAGATCGAGGCGCTGGGCGGCTTCGAGAAGCTGATGCAGACCCTGCGCGCGCGGCTGAAGGAACAGGACGGCCGCCACCAGGGCGGGTCCAAGTGGATCGGCACCGCCGGCACCTCGCCCTTCGGCGCCTACGGCTACAATCCCGAGGGCGTCCGCATCGGCCAGGACCGCAGCCGCCACCGCCGGGCGGTGAAGGTCTGGGACCGGCGCGAGTTCCGCGACTTCGACGACGGCGTCGAACTGGGCACCCGCAACATCAAGGTGGCGCTGAAACGGCTGCGCCGCTGGGCGCGCGAGGGCGCGGCGGAGGAGTTGGACCTCGACGGCACGATCCGGGCCACCGCCGAACACGGATACCTCGACGTCAGGACCCGGCCCGAGCGGCACAACGCCGTCAAGGTGCTGCTGTTCCTCGATGTCGGCGGGTCGATGGACGACCACGTCAAGGTGGTGGAAGAGCTGTTCTCGGCCGCCCGGTCCGAGTTCAA
>JBFKOW010000242.1:0-3942 GCA_041628615.1 Paracoccaceae bacterium
CGAAATCGGCCCGGACCCCGAGCCGCTGCCGCCCTTCTTTCCGCGCCGCCGGCCGCTGCCCTTGCGCTGCGGCTTCGGGGCGGTCTCGGGCATCGCGGGCCGGCGGCCGCTGGCGACCGGGATCTCGATCCGCATCGTCTTTTCGATGGCGGCGAGCAGGTCGGCCTCGTCCGGCGCGCAGAACGCGATCGCCTCGCCCTCGCGCCCGGCCCGCGCGGTGCGGCCGATCCGGTGGACGTAGTTCTCGGGCACGTTCGGCAGGTCGTAGTTGATCACGTAGGCAACGCCGGGAATGTCGATCCCGCGGGCCGCCACGTCGGTCGCCACCAGCACGGTGACGGTGCCGTCGCGGAACCCCTTGATCGCCCGGTCACGCTGGTTCTGGCTCTTGTTGCCGTGGATCGAGGCGGCGTTGAACCCGTCCGCCACCAGCCCCTTCATCAGCTTCTCCGCGCCGTGCTTGGTGCGGGCGAAGACGAGGGTGAGGGCGTCCGGGTCGCGGCTCAGGATCTCGCGCAGGAGGGCCGGCTTGCCGCCCTTGTCGAGGAAATGCACCGACTGGGTGACCTTGTCGGCGGCCTTGCCCGGAGGCGCCACCTGCACCCGGCGGGGATTGTCGAGGTAGGCGGCGGAGAGTTCCTCCATCTGCTTCGGCATGGTGGCCGAGAACAGCATCGTCTGCCGCGGGGTGCCGAGCCGCGGCGCGATCTTGCGCAGCGCATGGATGAATCCGAGGTCGAGCATCTGGTCGGCCTCGTCGAGCACCAGGTGCCGGACCTGCCCGAGATCGACCGCGCGGCGGTCCATCAGGTCGATCAGCCGTCCCGGCGTGGCGACGAGGATGTCGGTGCCCCGTTCCAGCGCCCGGATCTGGCGGTTGATCGGCTGGCCGCCGACCACGGTGGCGATCTTCAGCTTGGTGCCTTCGGTCAGGGGGCGCAGGTTGTCGGCGATCTGGTTCACCAGTTCGCGGGTCGGCGCGAGGATCAGCGCCTTGACGGTCTTCTCGGCCGGCTTGCCGGGTTGCGCCAGCAGGTGCTCGACCAGCGGCAGGCCGAAGGCGAGGGTCTTGCCGGTGCCGGTCTGGGCGAGCCCCAGCACGTCGTGACCGGCAAGCGCCAGCGGGATCGCCTGGTTCTGGATCGGGGTGGGCTGGTCGAAGCCGGCGCGGTCGAGGGCGGAATTGAGCGTCGGCGAGAGGCCGAGCATGTCGAAATCGAACAAGTTGTATCCTTCTTGGACCGCGCGCGGCGGCGCGGCCGTGGTTCGGGCCGCGCGTCCGGCGGCCGGGTGAGGGTCCGCGCGGCCTCTGGACAGGCGGGCGGTCCCCGCCCTGTCCGGCCGTCGCGTCAGGAACCCTGCGTGATGGGGAACTGAGATCTGGCGCGCTGTTGGCCCGTCACGGGCGCGGCAAGCTCACGCGGCTGCACAGCGCTGGGGGGCACATGGGCCAGCGGGGCCGCGCCGTCAAGGGGCGATCGCCCCGTTTGCCTGAGGTCGGCCGCGCCGGACGTCACATCCGCCCCTCGTTCAGCGCCACGCCGTAGCCCACCGCGGCGGCGACCAGCAGCGCCAGCAGCACCGCCAGCGCGATCTTGCCCGCCGACCACGGCCGTTCGCCCTGCACCCGCCCGGTGCGGCCGTTGACCACGAAGCGGTATGTCTTGCCGCGATACTTGTAGGCGGCGAGCCAGACCGGCAGCAGGATGTGCTTGAAGGTCACCGCGCTGACCTCGGTGTCGATCCGGGTCACCCGCTGCTCGTCGCCGCCGATGTCGTATTTCACGTCCCGCAGGATCATCCGGTCCATGTAGGCCCGGGCCTCGGCGAAACCCTCCTCGAGTTCGACCTGGTAGCCCTCGGCCCGGAACCCGGCGAGGAATTCGGGGTTGTAGGGCTTCAGTTCCGACAGGTCCCAGGGTTCGAGCGCGTCGGTGTAGCGCTTGGGCAGGCTTTTCGAGGCCAGCACCAGCACGTCGTCGAAGACCCGCGCCACCCGGCCAGACACGTTGCGCCAGCGGGTCTTGCGGACCTGCACCTGTTCGCGCTTGCCGTCGCGCATCACGGTGCGGGTCTCGTGGTAATGGGTGCCGCGGGCACCGTCGTAGCTGGAGCGGGTGTCGGCGTCGAAGGTCCAGTAGGGGACGTAGATCCCGGCCATCGACCGGCCCTTGCGGGCATAGTCCTGCAAGCCCCCCGGCGCGAACCAGAGCCGGCCCAGCCAGTCGCTCATCGCCTTGCGCGCCGCGCCCTCGTCCAGAGCGAAGGGCAGCAGGCCGCGCGGCTTGATGTGCCGGTGGGTGCCGGTGTCGGTGACCACCGGGGTGGCGCAGAACGGGCATTCGGCGGCGTGCAGGTCGGCGTCGAACTCGGTCTGGGCGCCGCAATTCGGGTAGGAGACGACGCGGGTCTCCTCGATCTCGGCGGCATCCAGCCCGCCCGCCACCGCGCTCTCGAAGTCCAGTTCGCGGAGGCCGGTCCCCGACCACGGACCGGCCCCTGCCCCGGCCCCGGTCCGGTCGGTGTCGATCCGGTCGGTGTTGCCGCAATGGTCGCAGGTCAGCGCCCCGGTCGCCGGGTCGAAGCGGAAATCCGCGCCACACTGGTCGCAGGGAAACCGGTGCTCGGCCCGGGGGCGGGCGGGGGCATCCGGGGCGTCGAAGGGATCGGTCATAGCAGGTGGTGCAGCGACTTCGGGACGATCAGGCGCAAGGCCCCGTCCATCAGAGCAGTGTGGCGCCAGAATTGAAAGACCCCGTGCAACGCCCCGGCCGACAGAACCACGAGAAGCGACACCCAGGCCCCGCCCGGCGCGGCCAGCCCGGTCAGTTCCAGCGCGTTCAGCGCCGCCGAGACCGCGAGCGGGCCGTAGAGCCCCCAATGCGCCGGCCGGTAGGCGGCTCGCACCGCGGCGGGCAGCTTCGGCCCCGGCCGCCCGATCGGCCCGCGCAGCACCGCGATCCCGACCCAGGCCGCCACCGCGCCGACATAGGCCCAGCGCAGCGCCGGCGCGGCGGTGCCGCCCTTGACCATCATCAGGACCAGCATCAGCACCGTCCAGTGCAGGGCGATATGGAGGCCGCGGCGCGTCACCGGCCAGAGGGTAGGGCGCGCCGGCCAATGGCAAGGCGCCGCCCGGGCGCGGGGCGGCGGCTCACATGAACCGGTGCAGCAGGCGCGGCGCCATGATCCGCAGCGCGTTGTCGCGCAGCCGGACGTGCCGCCAGACATGGAACCCGGCATGGACCGCGGCCAGCCCGGCCAGCGCGTAGAACTGGTAGGTATGGACGATCCCGATCAGGTGGTTCGCCGCGGGCATCCCCAGCGGCGGCGCGATCGGCAGGATTCCCCCGGCCTTCATCGGCACCGAGGAGGTCAGCCCGAGCAGGAACCCTCCGAAGGCCACGAGGAACAGCCCCCAGACCAGCGCGTGATGCATCGCCCGGTGCGCCCGCCGGGCCCAGCCCGGCAGCTTCGGCCCCGGCCGGCTCAGCAGCCCGCGGCGCAGGTAGAACCCGGTCCAGGCCAGCGACAGGCTCACGAAGGCCAGCCCCATCACCGAATGCAGCCGGAACCAGCCCGGCCCCATCCGGCGCAGCACCTCCGGGTCGGCGAACAGGAACCAGACGAAGAACGGCAGCAGGCCCCAGTGCAGCCACTTCAGCGCCAGCCGCCGCTGCGGGACGGCGCGCCACAGGCGCTCGCGCAGGGCCGGCCAGCGGGGCGGGACCGGGGCGGCAGACGGGGTGTCATCACACAGGCTCATGATCCCAGACACGTAGCAGGGGCCGAAGGAGTTTCACCCGCCGGCGCCGGGGACCGGCCTATTCGGGCCGCATCATCCGCCGCAGGGTGCCGTCCTTCAGCCCGTAATGGTGCCAGAGCGCAACGACCGCATGGCCGAGGGCGAGCAGCAGCAGCGCCTGCCCGGCGAGGCCATGC
>JBFKOW010000243.1:0-3882 GCA_041628615.1 Paracoccaceae bacterium
CGCGAGCCCATCTCGAGCCGGTAGGGCTGGATCGCGTCGAGCGGGCGCAGCAGGCCGTAGAGCCCCGACAGGATGCGCAGCCGGTCCTGCGCCCAGCGCAGCGCGTCGGGGTCGAGGCTTCGGGCGTCGAGGCCGCGATAGGTGTCGCCGTCGAACAGGAACAGCGCCGGGTAGGCCGTGTCCGGCGCCGGGTCCGGGACGAAGGCGCGGAACCGGTCGCGGTTCAGCCGGGCGAGGCTGTCCGAGATCCCCATCAGCCCCTTGAGGTCGCCCAGCGTCAGGTTCCGCGCGGTCCGGGCCAGCCGCACCGCGTCGGCGGCGAAGCGCGGCGCGTTGGTCTCGATGCCCGGCACCGGGGTCTCGTTCAGGGACTTGGCCGGGGAAATCACCGTGAGCATTGGTCTGCCTCTGTCTGCTGCGTGCCGTGGCGCGGAACCATAGGGCGGACGCCGCGCCCGGCCAGTCCGCGCCTGTCGGTCAGGTCAGTTCAGCAGCCCGGCATGGACCATCGCGTCGCGGATCCGGGCCTTGGTCGGGTCGGTCAGCGGGGTCAGCGGCGAGCGCACCGTCTCGGTGCAGCGGCCGAGCAGGGACAGGCCGTATTTCGCCCCGGCAAGCCCCGGTTCGAGGAAGATCGCCTCGTGCAGCGGCATCAGCCGGTCCAGCAGGGTCAGCGCGGCGGCGTAGTCGCCGGCCAGCGTCGCCTCCTGGAATTGCGCGCAGAGCGCCGGCGCGACGTTCGCGGTGACGCTGATGCAACCCTTGCCGCCGTGGGCGTTGAAGCCCAGCGCGGTGGCGTCCTCGCCCGACAGCTGGATGAAGTCGGGACCGCAGCGCATCCGCTGCTTCGGCACCCGCGACAGGTCTCCGGTGGCGTCCTTCACGCCGACGATCATCTCGCGGCGGGCCAGTTCGGCCATCGTGTCGGGCAGCATGTCGACCACTGACCGGGGCGGGATGTTGTAGATCACGATGGGCAGGCCGCAATCGGCGGCGGCGGTGAAATGGGCGATCAGCCCGGCCTGGGTCGGCTTGTTGTAATACGGCGTGACGACGAGGGCGGCATCGGCCCCGGCGGCCTTCGCGGCCTTCACGAGGCGCACCGTCTCGGCGGTGTTGTTGGACCCGGCCCCGGCGATCACCGGCACCCGCCCCGCGGCCTGCGCCACCACCGTCTCGACCACGAGGTCGTGCTCGTCATGGGTCAGGGTCGGGCTTTCGCCGGTGGTGCCGACCGGGACGAGCCCGTGGCTGCCCTCGGCGATCTGCCAGTCCACCAGCGCCTTGAGCGCATCGAGATCCACCGCCCCGGCGGGCGTGAAGGGCGTCACGAGTGCGGTCAGGGACCCAGAGAACATGGCGTCGCCTCCTTCGGCTCGGCTGAGTTGATGGTGCCCGGGCACCCCCGCCCGGATCGCGAGGCCCCTCCTACTGCACGCCGCCGGGCTTGCCAAGAAAGTGAGTTGCACCGGACCGGGCCGCCATTAGGCTCTGGCCCGCAATCGCCGTCCCCCCGGAGGCTCCCGTGCGCGTCATTCTCGGCCTGGCCCTGTCGGCCCTGCTCGCCCCCGCCGCGGCCAGGGCGCAAGACCTCGCGCTGGCGTTCAAGGACGCGGTGTTCCTCGCTGCCGAGGGCGACGTGGCGGCGGCCGAGATCGTGGCGGAGGGGATCGGGCCGGTGGCCGCCGACCTGCTGACCTGGATGCGGCTCAGGGACGGCGAGGGCGATTTCGCCGAGGCGGCGGCCTTCCTCGCGGCGCGGCCCGGCTGGCCGGGGCTGGACCGGATCCGGGCCGAGGCCGAGAAGGCGATGCCCGAGGACCTGCCGCCGGCCGAGGTGGTGGCCTTCTTCCGCGGCCGGGACCTGCCCGAGACCGGCACCGGGGTCGCCCGGCTTGCCGCCGCCCATGCCGCGCTGGGCCAGGACGGCGACGCCGACGCGGTGCTGGTGCAGGCCTGGCTCAGCCTCGGGATGGAGCCCGAGGAGCAGACCGCGCTGGCCGAAGCCCACGGCGACATTCTCGCCCCGCATCACGCCGCGCGGGCCGACATGCTGCTCTGGCGCTGGCGACGCAGCGAGGCCGAGGCGCTGGTGCCGTTCCTGTCCGGCGACCAGCAGGCGCTCGCCACCGCCCGGATCGCGCTGATCCGGGGGGACCGGGACATCGAGACGCCGCTGTCGCAGGTCCCCGAGAACCTGAAGGACACGCCGGGCCTGCTTTACGACCGCTACAGCTGGCTGGCGGCCAAGGGGCGGCGGACCGACGCCGTCGCCCTGCTCGACTCCGAATCGGTCAGCGCCGAGCGGCTGGGTCAGCCGTTCCGCTGGTCCGGATGGCGGCGCGAACTGGTGCGCTGGCTGCTGCGCGAGGGCGATGCGGAACGGGCCTACCGGCTCGCCGCCGCGCATTTCCTCGGCCCGGACGACGGGGGGGCCTTCGCCGATCTCGAATGGCTCGCCGGCTACATCGCGCTGCGCCACCTCAACCAGCCGAACGCCGCGCTGATCCATTTCGAGTCGCTGGAGGCATCGGTGGAAGGGCCGGTGTCGCTGTCGCGGGCGTTCTACTGGCAGGGGCGCAGCCACGAGGCGCGCGGCGATCCCGATGCCGCGCTGGCCGCCTACGACGCCGGCGCGGCGCACCAGACGAGCTTCTACGGGCTGCTCTCCGCCGAACGGCTGGGCCGGCCGCTCGACCCGGCGCTGGCCGGTCTCGGGCCGGTGGAGGACTGGCAGGAGGCCGACGTGCTGACCCTCGACACGGTGGAGGCCGGGCTGCTCCTGCTCGGGGCCGGGGAACGAGGGTCGGCGGTGCTGTTCTTCTCCGATCTCGGCTCCACGCTGGAGGCCGGGCAGCTCGACAGCCTCGGGCAACTGCTCAAGGAACTGGAAGAGGATTTCTTCGTCGTCCTGCTGGGCAAGTCGGCGGCGCGGCGCGGGCTGGTCCTGCCCCGGCTACTGTTCCCGGTCCACGCGCTGGCCGAGACCGACCTGCCGGTGGACCCGGCGCTGGCCCTCGCCGTGGCGCGGCAGGAATCGGAATTCCGCGCCGATGCCGGCAGCGCGGTGGGCGCGCTGGGCCTGATGCAGCTGATGCCCGCCACCGCCGAGGAGGTCGCGGGCGAACTCGGGCTCGACTATTCCCGCGCCCGGCTGACCTCGGACTGGCGCTACAACGCCGCGCTGGGCAGCCGCTACCTCGCCAACCTGCAAGAGGAATTCGGCCCCTCCCCGGTGATGATCGCCGCCGGCTACAATGCCGGCCCGTCGCGGCCGAAAAGCTGGATCGCCGAACGCGGCGACCCCCGGCTGGGCGAAGTGGACGTGATCGACTGGATCGAGGGCATCCCGTTCAGCGAGACCCGCAACTACGTGATGCGGGTGACCGAGGCGATCCCGATCTACCGCGCCCGGCTGACCGGGCAGACCGGCCCGATCGCGTTTTCCGCGCTGCTGCGGGGGGAAAAGCCGCTGATCCGGCCCCGCGCCCGGCCCGAACCGGCGGCGGCCGACCGCTAGGCGGCGCCGACCGCCTTCTTGCGGGCCCGGATCAGGGTGAAGACTCCCGCGGCCACCACCATCCCGGCGCCGATGACGACGTTCAGCGGCAGGTCCTCGTCGAACACGATCATCCCCAGCGCGCTGCCGAACACGAGCTGGAAATAGGCGAAGGGCTGGACCGCGCTGGCCTCGGCCACCTCGTAGGTCTTGATCAGCAGGAAATGCCCGCCCGCCCCGGTCAGGCACAACAGGCCCATCCAGGCCCAGTCCGGCCCGGTCATCGGCTCCCAGAACCAGACCCCGATCACCGTCATCACCACCGCGCCCACCGTGCCGGTCCAGAAGAACGAGGTCGCGGCGCTGTCCTTGCGGGCGGCGAA
>JBFKOW010000244.1:0-3878 GCA_041628615.1 Paracoccaceae bacterium
GCCGCGCCCGCCGGACCGGACACGCCGGTACCGGCCGCCGCCGCACTGGTTCCGGCGGCGGCCGCGCCGCCTCCGGAACCCGGCCCGTCGGGCGGCGGCAGCCTGTTTCGCGACCGCGCCGGCCAGGGCCTGTTCGCCCCCTGGCCGCAACGGCCGAGGGGGGGCGGCCGCCCCGGAACGCCGCGCCTCGACGGCGATCCGGCGGCCGCGCTGCTCGGCCTGATCGCGGAGGCCGAGGCCGGCCGGATGGGATACGATGCCGTGCAACACGGCGCCCGGATCCGCCCGCCGAAGCCGCCGACCCAGATGACCCTGGGCGAGATCCACGCCTGGATCGCCGCCACCCCGGGCCAGCCCCACGCGATCGGCCGCTACCAGTTCATCCCCTCCACCCTGCGCCGGGTGGCCGGGATCGAGGGCCTGGGCCCCGCGACGCGGTTCACCCCGGAGGTTCAGGACCGGCTCGCCGGGGTGCTGCTGCGCGACGCGGGACTGCAGGCGTTCGAGGCGGGGGAGATGCCGCGCCGCACCTTCATGCGCAACCTCGCGCGAATCTGGGCCGGCCTGCCGCTGCCCGACGGACGGTCCTACTACGACGGCTACGCCGGCAACAAGGCGACGATGAGCTGGGCCCGGTTCGAGGGAGCGATGGCGCGAATCTGGCCGGGGCGCGCGGGCTAGGGCCGATGTGCCCGACACTTCGACGCGGTGCGGGGCACAGCGCTGCGGACCGGGGCGAGCCGCGCTGTCACCGGACGGTGCGCCAGCATCGGGTTCGGCAGGCGGATGAGGTCTCCGGGTCCGGCGATCCGGGCCGGCGCGGGGGATGGGGTGGGTCGAGACCCACCTCACGCCGGCGCGGCCGCGGTTCGCCCCCCAAGGGACCGGCTGCACGGTGTGCGCGATGTCAACAGGGACGAGGGCCTGACCGGCAGAGTGAGGTGGGTCTTGACCCACCTCTGCCGGAAACCGGTCCGCAGACAGCCGAAGGCCCCCGCCGGGTCGGGCGGGGGCCTCAGGTCAGTTCGGGATCGATGCCGGAACGGCCTCCCGGATCACCAGTCCTCGCGGGCCACGGTGCGGGTCTTGATCGGCAGCTTCATCGCGGCGAGGCGGAGCGCCTCGCGGGCGGTCTCCTCGTTCACGCCGTCCAGCTCGAACATGATCCGGCCGGGCTTGACCTTGGCGGTCCAGCGGTCGACCGACCCCTTGCCCTTGCCCATCCGGACCTCGATCGGCTTCGCCGAGACCGGGGTGTCGGGGAAGATCCGGATCCAGACCCGGCCCTGACGCTTCATGTGACGGGTCATGGCGCGGCGGGCGGCCTCGATCTGGCGGGCGGTGATCCGCTCGGGTTCGAGGGCCTTCAGGCCGAAGGTGCCGAAGTTCAGGTCGGAGCCGCCCTTGGCTTCGCCGCGGATCCGGCCCTTGTGCATCTTGCGGAATTTGGTGCGCTTGGGTTGCAGCATCTCGTTGCCTCCTTACCGGCGCGGGCCGCGCGGGGCGGGTCCGTCCTGGAGTTCCTGCTGGCGGCGATCGCGGGCACTCGGATCGTGCTCCATGATCTCGCCCTTGAAGATCCAGACCTTGATCCCGATGATCCCGTAGGGGGTCGAGCCCTCGGCCTGGGCATAGTCGATGTCGGCGCGCAGCGTGTGCAGCGGCACCCGGCCCTCGCGGTACCACTCGGTCCGGGCGATCTCCGCCCCGCCGAGGCGGCCGGCGACGTTGACCCGGATCCCCAGCGCGCCCATCCGCATCGCGTTCTGCACCGCCCGCTTCATCGCGCGGCGGAAGCTGACCCGGCGCTCGAGCTGCTGGGCGATCGACTCGGCCACCAGCGCGGCGTCCAGTTCCGGCTTGCGGACCTCGACGACGTTCAGGTGCAGTTCGCTGTCGGTCATCTGGGCGAGCTTGCGGCGCAGGGTCTCGATATCGGCGCCCTTCTTGCCGATGATGACGCCCGGACGGGCGGTGTGCACCGTGACCCGGCACTTCTTGTGCGGGCGCTCGATGATCACCCGGCTGACGCCGGCCTGCTTGCACTCGCGCTTGATGAAGTCGCGGATCTTGAGGTCCTCCAGCAGGAGATCCCCGTAGTCCTTGGTGTCGGCATACCAGCGGCTATCCCAGGTGCGGTTGACCTGGAGGCGCATTCCGACGGGATTGACCTTGTTACCCATTAGGCTTGCTCCTCAACTTGACGCACCTTGATGGTCAGTTCCGAGAACGGCTTGATGATCCGGCCGAACCGGCCGCGGGCGCGCGGACGGCCACGCTTCAGCGTCAGGTTCTTGCCGACATAGGCCTCGGCGACGACCAGTTCGTCGACGTCGAGGTTGTGGTTGTTCTCGGCGTTGGCGATCGCCGACTGCAGGCACTTCTTGACGTCCTCGGCGATCCGCTTCTTGGAGAAGGTCAGATCGGTCAGGGCGCGGTCGACCTTCTTGCCGCGGATCATCGCGGCGACGAGGTTGAGCTTCTGCGGCGAGGTCCGGAGCATCCGGGTCTTGGCCATCGCCTCGTTCTCGGCCACGCGGCGGGGGTTCTTTGCCTTGCCCATGGCTTACTTCCTCTTCGCTTTCTTGTCGGCGGCGTGCCCGTAATAGGTCCGCGTCGGCGAGTATTCGCCGAACTTCTGGCCGATCATGTCCTCGGTCACGTTCACGGGGATGTGCTTGTGGCCGTTGTAGACACCGAAGGTGAGGCCCACGAACTGGGGCAGGATGGTGGAGCGGCGCGACCAGATCTTAATCACGTCGTTGCGGGTGGATTCCTTGGCCTTTTCCGCCTTCTTCAGCACGTAGCTGTCGACGAAGGGGCCTTTCCAGACTGAACGAGCCATGTGTTAGCGCCCTTTCTTCTTGGCGTGCCGCGAGCGGATGATGAGCTTCTGGCTCGCCTTGTTCCTGTCGCGGGTGCGGCGGCCCTTGGTGTCCTTGCCCCACGGGGTGACAGGGGTCCGGCCGCCCGAGGTGCGGCCCTCGCCGCCGCCGTGCGGGTGATCGATCGGGTTCATCGCCACGCCGCGCACAGACGGCCGCTTGCCGAGGTGCCGGTTGCGGCCCGCCTTGCCGATGTTCTGGTTCGAGTTGTCGGGGTTCGACACGGCGCCGACGGTGGCCATGCATTCCTGCCGGACCATCCGCAGCTCGCCCGAAGACAGCCGGATCTGGGCGTAGCCGCCGTCCCGACCGACGAACTGGGCGTAGGTCCCGGCGGCGCGGGCGATCTGCCCCCCCTTGCCGGCCTTCAGCTCGATGTTGTGGACGATGGTGCCGATCGGCATGCCCGAGAACGGCATCGCGTTGCCCGGCTTGATGTCCGCCTTCTCCGAGGCGACGATCTTGTCGCCCACGGCGATCCGCTGCGGCGCCAGGATGTAGGCCTGTTCGCCGTCGGTGTACTGGATCAGCGCGATGAACGCGGTCCGGTTGGGATCGTATTCGATGCGGACGACGACCGCCTCGACATCGAACTTGCGCCGCTTGAAATCGACCACGCGATAGAGGCGCTTCGCCCCGCCGCCGCGGCGGCGCATGGTGATCCGTCCGGTGTTGTTCCGGCCCGCCTTCTTGGTGAGACCCTCGGTGAGGGACTTCACGGGGCGGCCTTTCCAAAGCTCCGAACGGTCGATCAGCACCAGCCCACGCTGGCCCGGCGTCGTCGGCTTGTACGACTTGAGTGCCATGTTAGCTTCTTCCGTTTGCTCTGCGGGCCTCCCGGGGCCCGAAACCCGGCGGAAGACCCTGTGAATGAAGGGCCCCGAAGGTCCCCGGTTTTCGATGCCTTTCCCCATAAAGAGAGCACCCCGGACGAATCCGGGGTGGGGAAAGATGCGGGCTGATAACAGGCACTCTCCCGTGTGTCCAGTCACC
>JBFKOW010000245.1:0-3804 GCA_041628615.1 Paracoccaceae bacterium
ACGCGGCCGTCCTCCTGCAATCGCCAGTCGTCGATCAGCAGCACCTCGTCGCGGTCCACCGCGGGGGCGCCCTCGGGCTCGTCGACGATCAGCGCGCCGTAAAGACCGCGGGCCATCTGCTCGGATGTCCGGTTGTGCGGGTGATACCAGTAGGTGCCGGCATCCGGCGCGGCGAAGTCGTAGGTGAAGCTGCCGCCCGGCGCCACCGCGGCCTGGGTCAGTTCGGGCACCCCGTCCATCGCGTTGTCGATCCGGATTCCGTGCCAGTGGATCGTCGATGCCTGCGGCAGCCCGTTGCGGAAGTCCCGCGTGACCCGTTCGCCCTGCCGGACTCGGATCGTCGGGCCGGGCAGGATGCCGTCATAGCCCCAGATCGGCGTTTCCGGGAACTCCGCCGGCAGCAGGCGGGCCATGGCTTCGCGGGCGTGAAGGACCGCAGGTCCGGCCGCCGCCGCGGCCCGCGGGACGGCGAGGCCCGGCATCGCCAGAACCGCGGCGCTGCCCGCGCCTCTCAGAAAACCGCGTCTTGTCGTCATGGCCGCCTCTTCCGTCACCTCTGGTCGGGGCGTCGCGCCGCCCCGCGCGGGCGGGTCAGCTTCCGCCATCGTAGGAGATATCGCCCACCATGCCCGATTCCAGGTGTCCCAGCACGGTGCAGGCGAAGCCGATCTCGACATGGTGATCGGGGAACTCCCAGATGATCTCGGCCGTTTCGCCCGGCTCGAGCAGGACGGAATTGGGATCGTCGTGCATCATGCCCATCTGCATCATCCGCCCGTGATCGATCCGGTCGAAATCGATCACTCCCGCATCCATCATCCTTTCCATCTCGGGCGCGTGGGCGTCCCATGTCTCGGCCGAGCCGAGGTTGAACTCGTGCACCGAGGCGCTCTCGTTGACGATCACGAAGCGGATCGTCTCGCCCGGTTCCGTCGTGACCGAGGACGGTTCGAAAAACATCTCGCCCATCCGGACCTCGATCGTGCGCGAGACGTGGTGCGCGTCGCCCGGGCGGCCGATAGCCGTCGCCTCGCCGTGGTTCGGCCCGGCCAGCGCGAGGGCCGGCAAGGCCGCGGCGAGCAGGGCCGCCGGGACCAGCGACGGCAGCCGCCCGGCAAGGCCCGGTCGGCGCGGGCGGGCCCGCGAAGGATCCGCACCCGGCATCGCGGCGAGGATTGCGTCGTTCATGGTTGTCCCTCTCTGTCTCGATCGCTTCGGCCGGCGGTCGAAGCCCTATCACCCGGACCATAGGCCGCGATCCGGTGGAGTTCAGCCCTTCGCGTGTTCATTCCCGCTCCGGGCGACAGGCCGGCGGGGCAGGGCAGCGGCAGGCCTCATCTCGTCCGATCCGGTTCACCGGCAAGGTCGTCGAGGATCGGACAATCCGGCCGGTCGTCGCCGTGGCAGCGGGCGATCAGTTGGTCCAGCGTGCCGCGCAGCGCCTGCAGTTCCGCGATCTTGCGCTCGATCCGGCCGAGGTGCTCGCGGGCCACGCGCTTCACGTCGGCGCTCGCCCGGTCCCGGTCCTCGTAGAGCGACAGCAGAGTGCGGCAGTCCTCGATCGAGAAGCCGAGGGACCGGGCGCGGCCGAGAAAGGCGAGCTTGTGGGCGTCCCGCTCCGAGAATTCCCGGTAGCCGTTGGCGCCCCGCGCCGGGCGGACGAGCCGGATGTCCTCGTAGTAGCGGATCGTCTTGGCGGGCAGGCCGCTGGCCGCCGCGGCTTCGCCGATGTTCATGCCCGGCCTCCGTTCAGCGCCGCGCGGGCGGCCTCGAACTCCTCGCGGCCGATCTCGCCCCGGGCGAAGCGCTCGCGCAGGATTTCCTGCGCCCGGTCGCCGCCCGGCGCGCCGGGCCGCCCGAGGTCGCCCCCAAGAAGGCGGATCAGCAGGACCGCCGCGCCGACCAGCAGCGCGAAGAACAGCAGCATCATCAACGGACCGAAGATCCATCCGCTCCAGCCCATCATGCCGTAGTGGCCCGCGTAGGGGATGCCGGCGGGATCGGCCTGGGCCATGCCGGCCCATAGGGCGGCGAAGATTGCGGCTCCGGTCAGTCGGGGGGACGGAAACGTGAGGCCCATGATGCGGCTCCTTCTCGGAAGGGGTCGGTCGCGCAGTTGACCGACGCATTACCTCATTCATCTAATGGTTCCAGTAACTGGAGGGTCAAGGGGTCTTTCGCCCATTGACCTTCCAGTGACAGGAACCCCTAGGTGAATGGCATGGAAGATTCGAGCCAGAGCCCCGCCGCCGCCGCCAGACACGTCACCCGCGATCCGGTCTGCGGCATGATAGTGGACCCGGACGCCGGGAAGCCGCAGCTGACCCATGCCGGCCATGTCTACCATTTCTGCCGGGACGGCTGCCGGGAAAAGTTCGAGGCCGACCCGGACCGCTACATCGAGGCGACGGACCCGGTCTGCGGCATGACCGTGGCCCGCGCCACCGCCCGCCACATGGCCAAGCACGACGGCGACGGGTTCTATTTCTGCTCGGCCGGGTGCCTGCAGAAGTTCGAAGCCGACCCGGCCGCCTATCTCGGCGACCGCCCGGCGCCCGAACCGATGCCGGCGGGCACGCTCTACACCTGCCCGATGGATCCCGAGATCGTGCAGGAGGGGCCCGGCGACTGCCCGATCTGCGGCATGGCGCTGGAGCCGATGATGCCCTCGGCCGAGTCCGGGCCGAATCCCGAACTGGTCGATTTCCGCCGACGGCTGTGGATCGGTGCGCCGCTCGCGCTCGCTGTGCTGGCGCTGGAGATGGGCGGGATGCTGGGCCTGCCCTGGGCGGACTGGGTCGGCGGCACCGCCGTGCGCTGGCTGCAGTTCCTGCTGGCCACGCCGGTCGTGGTCTGGGTCGCGCAGCCGTTCTTCAAGCGCGGCTGGTCGTCGATCGTGACCGGCAACCTGAACATGTGGACGCTGATCGCGATCGGGACCGGGGCGGCCTATGGCTTCAGCCTCGTGTCGCTGCTCTTGCCCGGCCTCTTTCCGGACAGCCTGCAGGGCCACCACGGCCCGCCGCTCTATTTCGAGGCATCGGCGGTGATCCTGATCCTCGTCCTCGTGGGGCAGGTGATGGAACTGACCGCGCGGGACCGGACCGGCGACGCGATCCGCGCGCTGATGGACCTCGCGCCCAAGACGGCACGCCGGGTCACCGGGGCGGGAGAGGAAGAGGACGTGCCCCTCGACGCGGTGAAGGCCGGCGACCGGCTGCGCGTCCGTCCCGGCGAATCCGTGCCGGTGGACGGCACGGTGGCCGAAGGCCGGTCCTCGGTGGACGAGAGCATGATCACCGGAGAGCCCGTCCCGGTGGAGAAGACCGAAGGCGATGCCGTGACCGGCGGGACGCTGAACAGGACCGGGTCCTTCAAGATGACGGCCGAAGCCGTAGGCAGCGACACGGTTCTGAGCCGAATCGTCGCCATGGTCGCCCAGGCGCAGCGGTCGCGGGCGCCGATCCAGGCCCTCGCCGACCGGGTCGCGGGCTGGTTCGTGCCGGCGGTGATCGCGGTGGCGGTGCTGGCCTTCGTCGCGTGGCTGGCCTTCGGGCCGACGCCGGCCCTGGGCTACGCCGTGGTGGCGGCGGTCAGCGTGCTCATCATCGCCTGCCCCTGTGCGCTGGGGCTGGCGACGCCGATGTCGATCATGGTCGCGACCGGCCGGGGCGCGCAGGCGGGTGTGCTGATCCGGGACGCCGAGGCGCTGGAACGCTTCGCGCAGGTCGACGTGCTGGTGCTCGACAAGACCGGGACGCTGACCGAGGGCCGCCCGAGCCTGACCGACGTCGTGGCCTTCGG
>JBFKOW010000246.1:0-3641 GCA_041628615.1 Paracoccaceae bacterium
ATCTTCTCGGGCCTGCTCGAGAACGGCGCCTCGGAACAGGGCGCGCGGATGAGCGCGATGGACAACGCGACGCGGAACGCGGGCGAGATGATCGACAAGCTGACGATCCAGTACAACCGCTCGCGCCAGGCCGTCATCACCAACGAACTGATCGAAATCATTTCGGGCGCCGAGGCGCTCTAAGGGAACCGGAGACCGAAACATGGCAAACGCAAAAGGCAAGATCACGCAGGTCATCGGCGCCGTCGTTGACGTGCAGTTCGACGATCAGCTGCCGGCGATCCTCAACGCCCTGAACACCGACAACAACGGCAAGCGGCTGGTTCTCGAAGTCGCCCAGCACCTCGGCGAGAACACCGTCCGCACCATCGCGATGGACGCCACCGAGGGGCTCGTGCGCGGCCAGGAAGTGGTGGACACCGGCAACCCGATCGCGGTGCCGGTGGGCAACGCGACCCTCGGCCGGATCCTGAACGTCGTCGGCGAGCCGGTGGACGAGGGCGAGCCGATCAAGGCCGAGGAAACCCGGCCGATCCACCAGCCCGCCCCCGAATTCATCGAGCAGGCCACCGAGTCCGAGATCCTGGTGACCGGCATCAAGGTCGTGGACCTGCTGGCCCCCTACTCGAAGGGCGGCAAGATCGGCCTGTTCGGCGGCGCCGGCGTGGGCAAGACGGTTCTGATCATGGAACTGATCAACAACATCGCCAAGGTGCACTCGGGCTACTCGGTCTTCGCGGGCGTGGGCGAACGGACCCGCGAGGGCAACGACCTCTACCACGAGATGATCGAATCCGGCGTCATCAAGCCGGACAACCTGTCGGAATCGCAGGTGGCGCTGGTCTACGGCCAGATGAACGAGCCGCCGGGGGCCCGCGCCCGCGTCGCGCTGACCGGCCTGACCCTGGCCGAGCAGTTCCGCGATCAGTCCGGCACCGACGTGCTGTTCTTCGTCGACAACATCTTCCGCTTCACCCAGGCGGGCTCCGAGGTGTCGGCGCTTCTGGGCCGGATCCCCTCGGCGGTGGGCTACCAGCCGACGCTGGCCACCGACATGGGCGCGATGCAGGAGCGGATCACCTCGACCAAGGCCGGCTCGATCACCTCGATCCAGGCCGTCTACGTGCCCGCGGACGACCTCACCGACCCGGCGCCGGCGACCACCTTCGCCCACCTCGACGCCACCACCGTGCTGTCGCGGGCGATCTCGGAACTCGGCATCTACCCGGCGGTGGACCCGCTCGACTCGTCGTCGCGGATCCTCGACCCGGCGATCGTCGGCGAAGAGCACTACCAGGTCGCCCGGGACGTGCAGGGGATCCTCCAGCGCTACAAGTCGCTGCAGGACATCATCGCGATCCTCGGCATGGACGAACTGTCGGAAGAGGACAAGCTGACCGTGGCCCGCGCCCGCAAGATCCAGCGCTTCCTCAGCCAGCCCTTCGACGTGGCCAAGGTCTTCACCGGCTCGGACGGCGTGCAGGTGCCGCTGGAAGAGACGATCTCGTCCTTCAAGGCGGTCGTGGCCGGCGAATACGATCACCTGCCCGAGGCGGCCTTCTACATGGTCGGCGGCATCAAGGAAGTGATCGCCAAGGCCCAGCGGCTCGCCTCCGAGGCGGCGTAAGGGGCTGACATGGCTGACGCATTCAAGTTCGATCTCGTGAGCCCCGAGCGCCGCCTGGCGGCGCTCGAGGCGACCGAGGTGCAGATCCCGGGCGCCGATGGCGACATGACGGCGATGGCGAACCACGCGCCGACCATCACCACCTTGCGCCCCGGCATCCTCAAGGTGACCCATGACGGCGGCACCGACGAATACCTCGTGTCGGGCGGTTTCGCCGAGATCGGTGCGGCGAGTGTGTCGGTTCTGGCCGAACAGGCGCTGCCGCGCGGCGAGGTGACCCAGGAGATCATCGACACGATGGTCGACGAGGCCGCCCAGGCGGTGAAGGCCGCCGGCGAGAAGCGCGACAACCTGCCGGGTCCGGTGGACGAGGCGGCCAAGCTGCTCGCCGACATGGTCGCCGCCGGCACCGAGATCGGGCTCAACCCCAAGCAGCCCAACCTCTGACGGCGGCCGCGCCGCCAGCCTGACGATCCGCGGGCCCGGTTCCCGCGGATCCTCCCCCGCCCGGCCCCTTCGGAACGCTTCGGCCTGCAGGCCGGCACGGGCCATGGCCCGCCCGGTCGTCGGCCGCGGCGGCGGCAACCGGGCGGCTTGCGGGCGCGCGCGCGCCGCGCCATAGCGGGCCATGACGAGTCGCCGCCCGCTGTATCTTGTTCTTGCCGTGCTTATGATCGATGCTATCGGCATCGGCATCGTGTTCCCGATCCTGCCCGACCTGATGGAGCGGGTCGGCGCGCGGGACATCGCGCAGGGCTCTCTCTGGGGCGGGATCCTGCTGGCCTCCTATGCCGCGGCGCAGTTTCTTTGCGCCCCGATCGTCGGCAGCCTCAGCGACGCCCATGGCCGGCGGCCGGTGCTGGTGGCGGCGCTGGCGCTGCTCACCGTCGATTACGTCATCATGGCGGTGGCCGAGTCGTTCTGGCTGCTGCTTCTGGGCCGGACCCTCGCCGGGGTGGCCGGGGCCACCTACATTACCGCCACGGCCTATATCTCAGACATCTCCGAAAAGGAGGACCGGGCCCGGAATTTTGGCCTGATCGGCGCCGGGTTCGGGATCGGCTTCGTGATGGGGCCGGCGCTGGGCGGGCTGGCGGCGGCCATCCACGTCACCGCGCCGTTCTGGATCGCCGCGGGGGCCGGCGCGGTGGGGACGCTGTTCGCGATCTTCCTTCTGCCGGAGTCGCTCCGACCCGAGAACCGGCGGGCCTTCGGCCGGCGCGATCTCAACCCCTTCGGCGCGATCATCGGAGCGTTCCGCCTGCCGGGCCTGGCGGTGCCGCTCCTCTGCATCTTCGTGTTCGAGTTCGCCAACCTGGTCTACCCCACGCTCTGGGCCTACTGGACCAAGGAGGTGTTCGGCTGGTCGGGGCTCATCATCGGCGTCACCCTGTCGGTCTACGGCGTCTGCGTCGCGATCGCGCAGGCCGGGATCATGCCGCTGGCGATCCGCCATCTCGGCGAGGACCGGACCCTGCTCTGGGGGCTGGTGCTGGCGGTGGCGGTGATGGCGGGGTTCGGCTTCACCTCCGCGCTGTGGCTGTTCTGGATCCTGCTGCCGCTGGCCGCGCTGACCGACCTCGTGCCGCCGACCCTGACGGCGATGGCCGCCAACGTGGTGGGCGAGGACCGGCAGGGGCTGGTGCAGGGGGTCATCGCCTCGCTTGCCTCGATCGCCGCCGTGGTCGCGCCGCTGATCTTCACCCTGGTGTTCCGGATCTTCGCCGGCGAGGGGGCGCCGGTCTACCTGCCCGGCGCGCCGTTCGTCCTCGCGGCGACGATGGTGCTGGCGATCCTGCCGGTGGCGGTCCGCCGGCGCGCCGGGGCCGCCGCGAAAAGGGCTTAATCCCGCCCCTGGCGACCGTTAGGGTTGACCGACCGTGACACGGGGGACGGCCCGGCAGCACCGGGGAGATGGACGAGCGACATGAAGCGGTTGCGCAATCACCTGATCGGCGTCGACCAGGGCGATGTCATCCTGTTCTCGGATTTCCAGACCGACGGCGAGATGTGG
>JBFKOW010000247.1:0-3622 GCA_041628615.1 Paracoccaceae bacterium
AAGCTGCCGCCGCGGAACAGGCTGCCGCCGAAGCCGTCGCCGCCGAGCAGGCTGCTGCCGAAGCCACCGCCGCCGAAGCCGCCGCTGCGGAACAGGCTGCTGCCGAAGCTGCCGCCGCCGAAGCCGCTGCAGCGGAGCAGGCTGCAGCCGAGGCCGCCGCTGCCGAGCAGGCCGCCGCCGAGGCCGCCGCCGCGGAACAGGCTGCCGCCGAGGCCGAATCGACCGGTTCCGCGACCGCCGATGCGGTGGAAGAGGTCACGCCCGAGATCATCGTCGACGACGTGCCGGTGACGGCCGCCGCGGCGGGCGGCGATGCCGGGTCCGACGCCGAGGCCGCCGAGGTCGAGACCGTCGAGGTCACCGAGGACGACACCCGCTCCTCGGCCGAGGACTTCGAAACCGCGGCCGCCGCCAGCGGCCAGAACTCGGCGCAGGCGCGCCGCCGCGACAGCGGGCTGAGCAACTTCGAGAAGGCGCTCCTGCTGGGCCTCGGCGCGGTGGTCGTGGGCTCGGTGCTTGCCAACGGCGACGAGGTCGTCGCCAATACCGGGGACCGGGTCGTGGTGGATCGGGGCGGCGAACTGGTCGTGCTCAAGGACGACGACGTGCTGCTGCGCCAGCCCGGCGCGCAGGTCACCACCGAGACCTTCAGCGACGGCTCCAGCCGGACCATCGTGCTGCGCGAGGATGGCACCCGGATCGAGACGATCCGGGCCGCCGACGGACGGGTGCTGCGGCGCGACCGGGTGCTGCCCGACGGCACCTATGTCCAGCTCTTCGACGACACCGTGACGGCCGAGCCGGTGCGGGTCTCCGACCTGCCGCCGGCCGCGCGGATGCCCGAGGCGACGCTGACCGCCGCCGACATCGACGCGCTGCGGGCCGCGCTCAGCGCGTCCGCCGCCGTCGATCCGGGCCGGAGTTTCAGCCTGTCGCAGGTCCGCCGGATCAAGGCGGTGCGCGACCTCGCGCCGGTGGTGACGCTCGACGCGATCACCTTCGACACCGGTTCGGCGGCGATCAGCCCCGACCAGGCCGCGGCGCTGTTCTTCCTCGGCCAGGCGATCGAGGAGGTGATCGACGAGAACCCGGGCGCGGTGATCCTCGTCGAGGGGCACACCGACGCGGTGGGCGACGCCGGCTACAACCTCACCCTGTCCGACCGGCGGGCGGAAAGCGTGGCGCTGGCCCTGACCGAGTATTTCGGCATCCCGCCGGAAAACCTCGTCACCCAGGGCTACGGCGAGGCGCACCTGAAGGTGCCGACCCAGGAGGCGGAACGGCTCAACCGCCGTGCCGCGGTCCGCAACATCACCGCGCTTCTGCGCTAGGCGCGGCCGGGTCCCGGGGGGGGGGCGCCGCCCGGGGTCAGGACAGGTCGATCCCGACGATCTCCGAGGCCGCGCGCAGGAAGGCCGCGCATTCCGCGAGCAGCCAGTCCCGGAAGCCGCGCATGGCGGGGGTGAGCGATCGCCCCGCCGGCCAGACGAGCCGGTAGGGAATCGAGTAGGGGGTGTAGAGCCGCGGCCCGAGCGGGGCCACGAGCCGCCCCGCCCGCAGGTCCGCGAAACTCGACATCAGTCCGCAGAGCAGCAGGCCATGACCCGCCAGCGCGGCCCGGGTGCCGCCGACGCGCTCCGGCGCGTCGCCCGCGTCCCGGAGCAGGCCGTGCCGGGCGATCAGGGTGTCCCAGTGCACGATCGCCGGGTCGCCCGAGGTGGTCGCGAACCGCAGGAGCGGCACGCCGGACAGGTCCCCGGTGTCGGTGCCAAGGCCGTGCGCGCGGGCGAAGTCCGGCGTGCAGACCGGCAGGAAGCCGCCGTCGAACAGATGCGCGGTGGCGAATTCCGGGCCGACCTCGGCGACGATCCGGATCGCCATGTCGGCCTCGCCACCCACCAGGTCGGCCAGCCTGTCGCCGAGCAGGAAATCGACCGAGACGGCGGGATGACGGGCATGAAAGGCGGGCATCCGTTCGGTCAGCCAGTCCTCGTGGAACCACTTGAAGGTGGCGACCCTGAGCCGCGCGGCGTCGTGCACCGCCGCCAGCCGGCGGAGCGCGTCCTCGATGTGCCCGAACCCGACGGTAAGCGTCGCGGCCACCCGGCGGGCGTCGTCCGTGGCCACCGCGCCGCTGGGCCGGCGGTCGAAGAGCTTGACGCCGAGATAGTCCTCGAGACCGCGGATCTGCTGGCCGACGGCCGCCACGGACACACCCATCTCATCCGCCGCCGCGGTGAAGGAACCGCGGCGCAGGGTCGTCTCGAGCGCCCGCAACCCGTTGAGATGCGACAGTTTCATCCCCGTGACGATAGCACAGCTTCAGGCCCTGCAGGAAATCCTGACGTGATCGGACGACCCCGGTGGCGCAGGATGCCGGCATCCAGCGGAGGAGACCAGCGATGACACTGAAACGCTACATGATCGAACGCGACATCGTCGGCGTCGGGGCGATGTCGGCCGACGAGCTTTGCGGCGCGGCGCGGACCTCGAACGAGGCGTTGGCCCGGCTTGCGCCGAAGGTGCAGTGGGACCATTCCTACGTCGCCGGGGACAAGACCTTCTGCGTCTATCTCGCCGAGGACGAGGACGCGATCCGCCGCCATGCCGAACTGAGCGGCTTCCCGGCCAGCACCATCACGCCGATCGAGACCATCATCGACCCGACCACGGGGGCCTGACCCGACCCGACGCCCGGACATGAAAAGGGCCCCGATCAACGGGGCCCCGGCACGACATCCGGCGATGTCAGCCCTTCTGTGGCGCCGGCCCGATCATCATCACCATCTGGCGGCCTTCCATCTTCGGCATGTTCTCGACCTTGCCGAGGCCCTCGACATCCGCCGCGACCCGTTCGAGCAGGTCGCGCCCGAGGTTCTGGTGCGCCATCTCGCGGCCCCGGAAGCGCAGGGTGACCTTCACCTTGTCGCCGTGTTCGAGGAACTTGACCACGTTGCGCATCTTCACGTCGTAGTCGTGGGTGTCGGTGTTGGGGCGGAACTTCACCTCCTTCACCTCGATGGTCTTCTGCTTCTTCCGAGCCTCGGCTTCGCGCTTCTGGGTCTCGTACTTGAACTTGCCGAAGTCCATGATCTTGCACACCGGCGGGGTCGCGTTCGGCGAGATCTCGACCAGGTCGAGACCGGCCTCCTCGGCGAGAGCCAGTGCGCGGGCGGGAGGAACCACTCCGATATTTTCACCTTCGGCTCCAATGAGCCGGATTTCCGGGGCGCGGATGCGGTCATTCACGCGGGGTCCGGTGTCACGCGTCGGAGGCGCGTTGTGGGGTCTGCGGGCGATCTGTGTTATCCTTTCCGTGGTCGGTGGGTGCGCGCAAGGTAAGGCTGCGGACGAGCCGGATCAACCGGATATTGGCTGATCCGGGCGGGGTTTGGCCCGATTGGCAATTGCCGCCCGGTCCCCCTTTAACCATCCCGCTGCATCTGCGATATGAACGGCGGGTCCGCTGCGGGCCCGCGAGGCATACCTGTTACGAAGGAACCAAGACCATGAGAGCGATCCTGATCATCGCGGTCGTCGCCGTGCTGGGCTATTTCGGCTACGAATACTGGGGCAATGGCCGGACGCCGATGGGTGTGATCTCCGGCGCTCCGACCGCAGC
>JBFKOW010000248.1:0-3555 GCA_041628615.1 Paracoccaceae bacterium
CGGCAAGGCCGCCTTCGTGATGCACTGGAAGTCGCTGCGCCGGCAGATCCGGGTGCGCGGCCTGACCGAGCGCGAGGAGGGGCCGCAGGCGGACGCCTATTACCGGTCCCGGTCGCTGAAAAGCCGGCTCGGGGCCTGGGCTTCGCGGCAGTCGCAGCCGCTGTCGTCGCGGGCGGCTCTGATGGCGGAAGTGGCCAAGGTCACAGCCTTGCACGGGCCCAATCCCGCCCGGCCGCCGTTCTGGGGCGGCTACCGGATCCGGCCGCTGGAAATCGAGTTCTGGGCCGATGGCGCGCATAGGTTGCACGACCGGTTCCGCTGGTCGCGCTCAGGGACCACCGGCCCGTGGCAGGTGAACCGACTCTGCCCATGAATTGACCAAATCGGAACATTACGTGCTTGAACGCCACTTGTTTTTCGGCTTTCCAAGGAGGACACTCACACTAAGCCGGAACGCTATTTGGCAGCCCGGCCATGAAATGGCAGAAAAAATGAAAGACATCGGACGTGAGCTGTCCGGGGTTGTCAAATGGTTCGACCCCGCGAAGGGGTTCGGTTTTGTCGTTGCCGACGAAGGCGGCCCGGACATCCTTCTGCATGCGAACGTGCTGCGCAATTTCGGGCAGAGTTCGGTGGCGGACGGTTCACGCGTCAGGCTCACGGTGCAGGCCACCGAGCGTGGCATGCAGGCCGTCGAGGTGTGCGAGATCACGCCGCCCGAACCGGGTGCCGTCGCCGGTCTGCGCGACTTCGCCGAGATCACGCCGGAACAACTCGCCGCAATCCCCCTTGAGCCCGCACGGGTTAAATGGTTCGACAAGGCCAAGGGGTTCGGCTTCGCCAACGTCTTCGGCCTGGACGCGGACATCTTCATCCACGTCGAGGTTCTCAGGCGCAGCGGCATGGCCGACCTGCAACCGGGTGAAGCGGTGTGCCTGCGGGTGATCGACGGGCGCCGCGGCCGGATGGCGGCGGAGGTGCTGGCATGGGAATTTGGCGTTCGGGTGCGTTCGGACTCGTCCTGACGCTGGTCGCGGGGACGGCCGCGGCCTGTGAACCGGACGCGGTCATCGTGTCCGGGGAGTTCGGTTCTGCCCGCTTCTCGGTCGAGATCGCCGACGATCCGCAGGAGCGGGCCCGCGGGCTCATGTTCGTGGAGCAGATGCCGCGCATGGCGGGGATGCTGTTCGTCTACGAGCGGCCGCAGCCCGCCAACTTCTGGATGCGCAACACCCTGATTCCCCTCGACATGCTCTTCGCCGACGCGGAAGGCGTGGTGACCCGCATCCACGAGAACGCCCAGCCGCTGGACGAGACCCCGATCCCCGGCGGCGACGGCGTGCTCTACGTGCTGGAGATCAACGGCGGCATGGCCGGGCGGCTCGGCATAGAGGAAGGCGCCCGCCTGGTCCATCCGCTGACCGGCTGCGAGTAGGGCTTTTCAAAGCCGGACCGTCCGCGTAAGCACGGGGCCGGTTCGGGGTGTGGCGCAGCCTGGTAGCGCACCTGTTTTGGGTACAGGGGGTCGTGAGTTCGAATCTCGCCGCCCCGACCACCACTTTCCACGCGGCGCGGCGGCTCAGAGCGGCTTGCCGCCCGACCGGCGGAACAGCTCCCGCAGGTTGGCGTCGAGTTCGGCATCCGGAAACCGCAGCTGCCGCACCCCGCCGCCGCGCTGGGGCACCCGCAGGTAGTTGTCCGCGAAGACCAGGAATTCCCCGTTCTCCTGCGCCTCCACGACGAAGGCCATGACCAGCCGCGGCAGGTCCTCAACGGTGCCGTCGAATTCGAGGATCAGCCCGCCGGTCGCCTCGGGCGGCAGCAGCGCCTCGCAGCGGATCTCGGTGGGGGACGGGCGCACCACGGTCTCGCCGGGCCGCGAACAGACCTCGGCATGGGCCTCGAACAGCCGCATCGGGAAATCCGGGTAGAGCGCGCCGGGCGCGCCGGCGGCCCGCGCGCGGGCGACGCTGTCGGCGCCCGATCCCGGCGCGGTGCCGCAGCCGGCGACCGCGAGGACGCCGATGAGCGCGGCGCGGACACAAAGGGCGGCGGGGCGGGGGCGGCGACTCATCCGGGGCTCCAGACTCGGGCGTGGCAGTTCGGCATCGGCGCCGGTGTGTCACGGCGCGCCCCGGCGGCCAAGCCGAATCCGCCGCACTGCGGCGAAGCGCGGCCCGGGCGCGCCTGAGCCGCGGCGGCCAAGCGACCGGCATCGCGGCGCTTTCGCGGACCGGCCCGGGAGGACCCGAAGACCGGGTTATCCACAGGCCGCGGCGGGTTCCCGGTGGAGGAATCGGGGCCGGTATCTGGTTAACGGCCCGTCAACAGAAAAATTCCCATATCTGGTGCAAAAAGATCGTTGACCCACCACCCGTAGATCAGCCAGTTTGTGCGGGCCGACCGTAACGACACAAGATGTAGTGGCACCGGCGGCACGGGACCAGGACCACAGTCCGGATGACAGCGCTTCGGGCCAGCACCGCCAGGTGCGGCACGGCTCAGCCATGGCCCCGTGTCCGCCCGGCGCGCACCGCGCGACGGCAGGCAGGTTGAGCGGCGCAAAACGCGCCAGAGAGACAGATCGGTAGGCCCGGACGGTCGGGCAGCGAGGGGCACAAGATGAAGGTTGAACGCAGATTCACGTCGGTCAGTGACGACGCCTACGCGGGCATCGAGTTCCGCAGCACGACATCCGAGATCCGCAATCCGGACGGCACCGTCGTCTTCAAGCTCGACACCTGCGAGGTGCCCGCCGCCTGGAGCCAGGTGGCCAGCGACGTCATCGCCCAGAAGTATTTCCGCAAGGCCGGCGTGCCCTCGAAGATCGAGAAGGTGAAGGAGAAGGGCGTGCCGTCCTTCCTCTGGCGCGGCAAGCCCGCCAAGGGCGCGACCTTCGGCGGCGAGACCAGCGCCCGGCAGGTGTTCGACCGGCTGGCCGGGGCCTGGGCCTACTGGGGCTGGAAGGGCGGCTACTTCTCGACCGAGGAGGACGCCCGCGCCTATTACGACGAGATGCGGCACATGCTCGCCACCCAGCGGGCCGCGCCGAACTCGCCGCAGTGGTTCAACACCGGCCTGCACTGGGCCTACGGCATCGACGGCCCGGCGCAGGGCCACTTCTACGTCGACCACGCCACCGGCAAGCTGACCAGGTCGACCTCGAGCTACGAGCACCCGCAGCCCCATGCCTGCTTCATCCAGTCCGTCGCCGACGACCTGGTGAACGAGGGCGGGATCATGGACCTCTGGGTCCGCGAGGCGCGGCTGTTCAAGTACGGCTCGGGCACCGGCACCAACTTCTCGAGCCTGCGGGCCGAGGGCGAGAAGCTCTCGGGCGGCGGCAAGTCGAGCGGCCTGATGGGCTTCCTCAAGATCGGCGACCGGGCGGCCGGCGCGATCAAGTCGGGCGGCACCACCCGCCGGGCGGCCAAGATGGTGATCGTCGACGCCGACCACCCCGATATCGAGGACTTCATCAACTGGAAGGTGCTCGAGGAACAGAAGGTCGCCTCGATCGTCGCCGGCTCGAAGATGCACGAGCAGAAGCTCAAC
>JBFKOW010000249.1:0-3540 GCA_041628615.1 Paracoccaceae bacterium
GCGAACGGCACCTGGGAAGGATTCGACGTCGACATGTGCCGCGCCGTCGCAGCCGCCATCTTCGGCGATCCGACCGCGGTGCAGTTCAACCCGACCACCACCCAGACCCGCTTCACCGCGCTCGCCTCGGGCGAAGTGGACATGCTGGCCCGGAACACCACCTGGACCTTCTCGCGCGACGTCGACCTGAAGTTCGAATTCGTCGGCGTGAACTACTACGACGGCCAGGGCTTCATGGTCCCGAAGGACCTCGGCGTGACCTCCGCCAAGGACCTCGACGGCGCCACCGTCTGCATCCAGACCGGCACCACCACCGAGCTGAACCTCGCGGACTTCTTCCGCATCAACAACATCAGCTACGAGCCGGTGCCGATCGAGACCAACGCCGAAGCGCAGCAGCAGTACCTGGCCGGCGCCTGTGACGTCTACACCACCGACGCCTCCGGCCTCGCCGCCACCCGCGCCTCGTTCGAAGCGCCGGGCGATCACGTGATCCTGCCCGAGATCATCTCGAAAGAGCCGCTGGGCCCGCTGGTCCGCCACGGCGACAACGAGTGGGGCGACATCGTCCGCTGGACGCTGAACGCGATGATCGCGGCCGAAGAATACGGCGTCACCTCGGCCAACGTCGAGGAACTGGCCGCCGGCACCGACAACCCGGAGATCAACCGGCTGCTCGGCAGCGAAGGCGAACTGGGCGCGATGCTCGGGCTCGACGCGAACTGGGCCGTGAACGTGATCAAGGCCGTCGGCAACTACGGCGAGTCCTTCGAGCGCAACATCGGCGAAAGCACCGCGATCGGTCTCGCCCGCGGGCTGAACGCCCTGTGGACCGACGGCGGCCTGCTCTACGTCCCGCCGTTCCGCTGATATCACTTCCGGGGGGCGCGGTTCCGAAAGGGGCCGCGCCCTTCCTCCGACGACCGACGACAGAACAACAAGACAACCGGCCGGACCGGGACCCGCCGTGCCACGCCCGGCGCGGACCGGGGCCCCGGCCAGGGAAGCCGCAGGGAGTGAGCGATGACCACGACGACGGATCCGCAATCCTCACCGCCGTCCGAGGGATTTCGGCTTAGCCAGCTGATCTACGACACGCGCTACAGGTCCCTCACCATCCAGGTGATCGCGTCCATGCTGATCGCGCTGGGGCTCGCCTGGCTGATCAACAACACGATCCAGAACCTCGAAGCGCTGGGCAAGTCCTTCAGCTTCGGGTTTCTCTCGTCTCCCTCAGGCTACGACATCAACCAGCGGCTGGTCGAATACGACAGCCAGGCGACGCACGCGCGCGCCGCGCTGGTGGGCATCCTCAACACCCTTCTCGTGGCCTTCCTCGGCTGCGTGCTTGCGACGATCCTCGGAGTCATCGTCGGCGTCCTGCGGCTGTCGCACAACTGGCTCGTGAGCCGGGTGATGGCGGTCTACGTCGAGGGGTTCCGCAACGTGCCGCTGCTGCTGTGGATCCTGCTGATCTTCGCGATCATGACCGAAAGCATGCCCCGGGTCCGGGATTTCCGGCCCGACGGCGAGGCGTCGATGTCGCTCTTCGGCCTTGTCGCGGTGACCAACCAGGGGACGTTCATCCCGCGGATGGGCTGGTCCAGCGGGTCGATCTTCATCGTGCTGACCCTGCTCGTCTCGATCGGCGCGGTGGTCTACATGCGCCGCTGGGCGCGCCGCAAGCAGGAGGCCACCGGCGAGCAGACGCCGCTGCTGCCCTACGCTCTCGGCATCCTGATCGTGCCGACGGTGCTGAGCTTCTTCGCCGTCAACGCCTTCACCACCCGGTCGGAACAGAACCTCATCGTGGTCAATGCCGAGACCGCGACCACGCTCGAGGCCTATGCCGAGGAACAGGGCCGGATGACCCTGTGCTACCTGCCGGACACCGCCCGCTCGGTGACCCTGATGAAGCACCTGCGCGAGACCGGCGTCGCCTTCCGCTACAACGAGTATCTGGCGCGGGAACGGGCGCTGCGCGAGATGTCCCGCGACCGCTGCTCGATCCTCGCGGTTCCGGCCGCCGACGCGCAGGCGACCATCGACCGGCTGACGGCGATGAACGGGTCCAACAGCTACACCCTGCTGGACGAGACGCTGATGGAGGGCAACGCCATCGAGCCCTTCGTGCCGAAGGTGACCGAGAGCGGAATCCCGAACTTCGAGGGCGGCACCATCGTCCGCAACCAGCTCATCGCGCTGTGGCTGGCGCTGTCGCTCTACACCTCGGCCTTCATCGCCGAGATCGTCCGCGCCGGCATCCTGTCGGTCAGCAAGGGCCAGACCGAGGCCGCCTTCGCGCTCGGCATCCGGCCGGGCCGGACGATGCGGCTGGTGATCCTGCCGCAGGCGCTGCGGGTCATCATCCCGCCGCTGATCTCGCAATACCTGAACCTGACGAAGAACTCGTCGCTGGCGCTGGCGGTGGGCTACATGGACGTCCGCTCGACCCTCGGCGGCATCACGGTGAACCAGACCGGCCGGGAGCTGGAGGGGATCCTGCTTCTGGGCCTGTTCTACCTCGTGGTGTCGCTCGGCATCTCGACGGTGATGAACATCTACAACAACGCCGTGAAGCTGAAGGAGCGCTGAGATGAGCGAGGTCCATGCCGAAACCGTCCGCTTCGTCCGCGACACGATGCTCCCCGAGCAGGAGCCGCCCCTGACCGAGAAGGGGGTGGTCAAGTGGCTGCGCGAGAACCTGTTCTCGGGCTGGGCCAACACCGCGCTCACCCTGGTCACGATCTACGTCGTCTACACCGCGCTGAGCGCCGTTCTGCCGTGGATCTTCGGCGGCGTCTGGAATGCCGGGAACCTGAGCGAGTGTCGCTCGATCCTCGAAGCCTTCGGCAAGACCTCGCACGAGGGCGCCTGCTGGGCGGTGATCCAGGAGCGCTGGAACCAGTTCCTGTTCGGCTTCTACCCGCAGGACCTCTACTGGCGGCCGATCCTGACCTTCCTGCTGCTGTTCGTGGCGCTGGCGCCGATCCTGTTCTCGGAATTCGTGCCGCGGCAGATGATCTGGTTCACCGCGATCTTCCCGTTCGTCGCGGTCTGGCTGATCTGGGGCGGATCGTTCTGGCTGCCGATCTTCGCACTGGCCGGGTTCGCGATCGCCGGCGGCCTCTACAGCGTTCTGAGCGACCGGCTTGGCGGCGCCGGGGCCGGGCTGGTCGCCCTGATCGGCGCGGTGCTCTGGTGGGGCTGGATGGCGCCCACCGCGAGCGACACCCTGCACCGGATGATCGCGACGCCGCAGGTGGCGAGCGCGAAGGTCGAGCTTCCGGTCGAGATCGAACGGCTGGGCGCCGCCATCGCCGAGATCGACGGCCAGCGCGCGGAGCTGCGCGAGCAGATCAGCGCGCTGTTGGCCGAGAAGGAGGAAATCCAGGAACGTCTCGTGGCGGGACGCGCCGAAGGTGCGGACCTCGACGCCGACCTCGCGGCCTTCGCGGAGGTGCGCGACCGGATCGCCGCGCTGCGCGACGCCGACAGCGCCCTGTCGCGGGAGCGGGCGATCCTGTCCGACCAGCAGAC
>JBFKOW010000250.1:0-3493 GCA_041628615.1 Paracoccaceae bacterium
AAGGTGTTGGTGGCGGCGGAGGTGATGGTGATCCCGCGCTCCTTCTCCAGCTCCATCCAGTCCATGGTGGCGGCGCAGTCATGGACTTCTCCGATCTTGTGGGACCGGCCGGTGTAGTAGAGGATTCGCTCGGTGGTCGTGGTCTTGCCCGCGTCGATGTGGGCCATGATCCCGAAGTTGCGGTAGCGCGTCAGCGGATAATCGCGTGCCATTTCTCTTGCTCCTGCCCCGGGTTACCAGCGGTAGTGGCTGAACGCCTTGTTGGCGTCGGCCATCTTGTGGGTGTCTTCCCGCTTCTTGACCGCGGTGCCGCGGCCGTTGACGGCGTCGGCCAGTTCGCCGGCGAGCCGCTCTTCCATCGTCTTCTCGTTGCGCTTCTTGGCGGCGTCGATCAGCCAGCGGATGGCCAGCGCCTCGCGGCGCTCGGGACGCACCTCGACCGGGACCTGGTAGGTGGCGCCACCGACCCGGCGGGACCGGACCTCGACGCTCGGCTTGATGTTGTCGAGCGCCTCGTGGAACACTTCCACGGGCGACTTCTTCAGCTTGCCCTCGACCCGGTCGAAGGCGTTGTAGACGATCCGTTCGGCGACGGATTTCTTGCCGTCCACCATCAGGTTGTTCATGAACTTGGTCAGCACCTTGTCGCCGAACTTGGCGTCAGGCAGGACTTCGCGCTTCTCGGCAGCGTGACGACGGGACATCTCGTATTCCTCTTACTTCGGACGCTTGGCGCCGTATTTCGAGCGGCGCTGCTTGCGGTCCTTGACGCCCTGGGTGTCGAGCACCCCGCGCAGGATGTGGTAGCGGACGCCGGGAAGGTCCTTCACCCGGCCGCCCCGGATCAGCACAACCGAGTGTTCCTGCAGGTTGTGGCTTTCGCCGGGGATGTAGCTGATCACCTCGTAGCCGTTCACGAGCCGGACCTTGGCCACCTTCCGCATCGCCGAGTTCGGCTTCTTCGGGGTGGTGGTGTAGACCCGGGTGCAGACGCCGCGCTTCTGCGGCGACTGTTCCAGGTGCATCGACTTGGACCGTTTGACTTTCGGCTGACGCGGCTTGCGGATCAGCTGCTGGATGGTGGGCATTGGGCTCGCTTCCCGTTCTCTTTGTCGCGCGCGGGCCCGCCTCGGGTCCGCCATCTCGTTTCGGTTTCTGCGCCCCGCATGGCTGCAAAGCGCAACAAGCACCGCGGACCCGCCAGAACCCGGCGGCGCGGTGGGGTTTCAGAGGATCGGGGCCGACAGGCCGGCCCGGATCGTGACCACTTCGAATATTTGAACCCGGCCGGGGGCCACCCCCGTCGAGTGCGCGCTCTATAGGCAGAGTCGATACCCCTGTCAACAGGACCGCCGGAGCCTCTCCCACCCAGTCCGGAAGGCGTCGAGGTCGATCCGGAAGTCCCGCCGCAGCGCCGCCTCGGCCCGGGCCTGGTCGGCGTCCCGCACCGTCACCCGGTCCCAGCGGTTGCCCACCGCGCTGGCGTTGTCGGCATGGGCGCCGCGGACGAACATCGCCGGGTGCCGCAGCGACAGCACCGGCATCAGCTTCCAGAGGTCCAGATGCGGCGCGTCGAGCAGCGACCGGTCGTCGCCGGGCGCCCGGTAGGTGACCAGCGCCGGGGTCCAGAGCCGGGCCATCACCGGCCGCAGTTCGACCGCCGCGCCGGCGGTCCGCAGCAGCAGGCCGCGGCAATAGTCGAGCGTCACCCGGCCGCCGCCCTCGAACAGCGGCGCGACGGTCTCGAACCGCCGCCGCAGGTCGGCGACGAAGCCGGCCGCCACCCCGTCGTCGTCGTCGAGCCGGAACTCGGCCACCACCCGCGCCGCCGGGTCGCGGGCCTCGATCATCGCCGCGCGGCAGGCCTCGCGGTGCACCCGCCCCTCCGGCATCGTGACGATCCGGGCCTGCGGCAGCCCGGAGAGCAGCGCGGCGAGCCGGTCCCGGTGCCGCTCGGGCAGCGCGTCCCCGGTGAGCACCACGAGAGTGAAGTCGGGATCGGTCTGTGCCCGCAGCCCCGGCAGGGTGACGTGCTCGAACCAGTGGAACCGCAGCGCCATCCGCCGGTCGTCGTAGAGTCGGGCCCGCAGGGCGTCCAGCCCGTCGCGGCCGAAGGCGCCGGGGGCCGAGGGGTAGGAGAACCGGGTCAGCCCAAGCGCCTGCACCCGGCCGATCATGCGCCCGCCCGCCTCATCCCGCCGCCCCGCGCGGCGGCACCGGCCGCTGCCGCCGTTCGCGCCACAGCGCATAGAGCCCCGATCCCACCACGATGGCGCTGCCGATCAGGGTCAGCCGGTCGGGCCATTCCCCGAACACCGACAGCCCCACCACCATCGCCACCACCAGCCCGGAATACCGGAACGGCGCGATGAAGCCGACATCGCCCACCCGCATCGCCATGATGATCGTCAGGTAGGCGGTGCAGACCATCGCCGCGGCGGCGACGATCAGCGCCGTCTCGCGCAGGCCCATCGGCTGCCAGTCCGCGCCGGTGGCCGACATCCCGATCCCGAGCAGGGTCACCGCCAGCGCCGTGCCCAGCGTCGCGGTCAGCGACGGCACCGCCCGCGACAGCCGCCGGGTGGCGAGATCGCGGACCGTCGCGCAGACCACGGTGAGCACGCCGTAGGCCGCGTGCAGGGTGAAATCCTCGGTCCCCGGCCGCACGATCAGCATCACCCCGACGAAGCCCACGAGGATCGCGGTGATCCGCCGCCAGCCGACCGTCTCGCCCAGCACCAGCGCCGCGCCCAGCGTCACCGCCAGCGGCAGCGCCTGCAGGATCGCGGTGAGCGTGGCGATCGGCATGTTGTAGAGCGCGGTGAGAAAGAAGTAGGCCGCCGCCATCTCGGCCAGCGACCGGATCAGCAGCGCCGCCGCGTCCGCCCGCGACATCCGCCAGGTCAGCTTGCCCAGCCACAGCGCCGCCGCGGCGATCAGGACGCAGGTGAGGATGCCGCGCAGGGCGATCACCTGCGACAGCGGCAGCGCCCCGGCCAGAAGCTTCACGCAAGTGTCGTTGAGGGTGAAGGCGGCCATCGCCGCGACCATCAGCCCCGCCCCGGTCAGGTTGTCCGACCCGGTCATGTTGTCCGAAAGCGCCATGCGCGATCAATGGCAGCGCCGCGCCGTGGACGCCAGTCCGATTGTCGTGTTTGCCTCGCGCCATGCGGGCGGCGGACGAAACCTTCCTGGTCTTCGCGGGGATGCGGAACGAGGGTCCGTTCATCGTCGAATGGGTATCGTGGTACCGGATGCTGGGCTTTGAGATCCTCGTCGCCACGAACGACTGCACCGACCGGTCGCCCGAGCTTCTCGACACCCTGGCCGCCCACGGCTGGCTGACCCATGTGACGCACGCGCCGCCGCCAGGCACCCATCCCAAGCTGTCGGCCTACGCCGCCGGCCGCGCCCATCCCCGGACCGCCGCCGCCGACTGGGTGCTGGTCTGCGACGTGGACGAGTTCCTCGTGCTGCACGCCGCCGACACGAT
>JBFKOW010000251.1:0-3424 GCA_041628615.1 Paracoccaceae bacterium
GCGCGCACAGCCTGATCGGCGCCGGCGCGCTGGTGACCGAGGGCAAGGAGATCCCCGAGGGCGTCCTCGTCCTCGGCAGCCCCGGCAAGGTGGTCCGCGACCTGACCGAGGCCGAGATCGCCGGGCTGACCGCCTCGGCGCTGCATTATCAGGAGCGCGCGCGGCTGTTCTGCGCCGACCTGCGCCCGCTCTGACCGGGATCGCACCGATGACGCAGGACAGACGCCCCCCGATCCGGCGCGGCCCCTGGCCCGAAAGCACCTCGCGGCCCATGGTGACGCCGCTGCAGCCCTCGGTGGTCTATGCCTCGCCCGATCCCGACGCGCTCGACCGGCAATATGCCGAAGGCTCGGGCTACACCTATGCCCGCGAGGGCCATCCCAACGCCGAGGTTCTCGCCAGGCAGATCGACGCGCTGGAAGGCGCCGAGGGCGGGGTTGTCACTGGATCGGGGATGGCGGCGATCGGCGCGATGGCGCTGGCCACGCTGCGCACCGGCGACCACGTGGTGGGCGGCGATCAGCTTTATGGCCGGTCGCTGCGGATGCTGCGCGAGGATCTGCCCCGGATGGGCATCGCCACCAGCCTCGCCGACCCGACCGACGCCGCCGCGATCCGCGCCGCGCTGCGCCCCGAGACCCGGCTGATCCTCGTCGAGACGGTGTCGAACCCGACGATCCGTGTCGCCGACATCGCCGGGATCGCCCGCGTGGCGCGGGAGGCCGGCGTCCTTCTGGCCGTCGACAACACCTTCACCACGCCCCGGCTGTTCCGGCCCTTCGAGCACGGCGCCGACATCGTGATCCACTCGATCACCAAGCTGCTGGCGGGACATTCGGACGCCACGCTGGGATACGTCGCGGCCCGCGACCCGGCGCTGCGGCAGGCGATGCTGACCGCGCACCAGACCTGGGGCCTGACGGCCAGCCCGTTCGATTGCTGGCTGGCCGAGCGCGGCCTGATGACCTACGACCTGCGGCTCGACCGGGCCGAGCGCAACGCCGCCGAGATCGCCGAGGCGCTGGCGGGCTGCGACGGCGTGCGCCGGGTGCTCTATCCGACCCGGCCCGACCACCCCGACCACAACCGGGCGGTGGCGCTGTTCGACGGGCGCGGCGGTACCATGCTCAGCTTCGAGATCGAGGGCGGCCGGGCGGCGGCGAACCGACTGACCCGGGCGGCGGCGCGGATCCCCTTCGCGCCCACGCTGGGCGACGTGTCGACCACCCTGTCGCATCCGGCCTCGTCGTCGCATCGCGGCATGACCGCCGAGGAACGGGCCGGAATGGGGGTGTCGGAGGGGTTCTTCCGGCTGTCGGTCGGGGTCGAGGAACCGGGCCTCGTCGCGGCCGAACTGGTCGCCGCGGTGCGGGCGGCGCTGGCCTGACCCGGCGGCCTAGGTCCCGTCGACCGGCATCCCGATCGCCCCGAGATCGATCGACGCCAGCATGAGGATGTCGAAGTCCAGACCCGGCGCCGCCAAGCGCACCTCGCTGCGGACCGCCGCCACATTGGGCAGGTCGTCCACAAGTGTCCTGTAGGCGCCGGAAAAGGACAGGCCGGACAGCCGCACCGCGATGTCGAGCGCATCGACCCGCTCGCCGATCAGCGCCGAGATCACGTAGTCGGGCTGAATCCGCCGGAGAAGATCCTCGCCGAGTTCGGACGGGTCCGCGAAATGGCATCCGTCGATCGCCGGAAGCCTCCGCCCCTTGGCCTCCCACCTGCCAATATCCCCGATGACCAGCATGACCGGCGGCGTCGCCCGTCCGGGCAGAGGTGGTCCCAAGCTTCCCATCCCTTCTGTTGCGGCCGACAGCAACCGGCACGGAAAATATACGAGGGAGAACCATTCCCTGCAATCACAACCGCCGCGTGTGAAGCCCTGACTTGACGCAGGGGAAACATGAAAGACACATATTCCGCGTTGTCGCGGGGGCAATGGACTTTCCCGCGGATCTGGACGAGGGAAGGATCGGCCCCGCCCGGCCCCGTCCGGCGCGACGAGCGCCATGCCAGCCAGAGCCCGGATTCGCCCTGCCATGCCCGAGCCCTCTCCCTCCGAAACGGCGATCCGCGCGATGATGCCGGGCCTGCCGCTGCCGGTCCTGCTGATCGGTCCGGACGAACGGATCGTCGCGCTGACCCCGGCGGCCGCCCGCCTGTTCGGCATCGACGGGCCCGGCCGTCACTACATCACCGCGCTTCGCCAGCCCGCGGTCCTGGACGCCATCGAGGAGACCCTGCGCGAGGGGACCGTCCGCCGGTCGCGGTATCTCGGCAGCGAGGGCCGCCGCGACACCACCTGGCGGGTGACCGCGGCGCCGGTGACGCTCGAGACCGGGCGCGGCGCCGTGCTGACCTTCGAGGACACCACCGCGGTCGAGGAAGCCGGCCAGATGCGGCGCGATTTCGTCGCCAATGTCAGCCACGAGCTGCGCACGCCGCTGACGGCGCTTATGGGCTTCATCGAGACCCTGCGGGGGCCGGCCCGCGACGATCCGGCGGCCCGGGACCGGTTCCTCGGCATCATGCAGCAGGAAGCGGGCCGGATGTCGCGGCTGGTCGAGGATCTGCTGTCGCTCGGCCGGGTCGAACAGGACGAACGGGTCCGCCCGACCGCGCCGGTCGATCTCGGAGAGCTGATCGCCGGGACGATGGAGGTGCTGATGCCGGTGATCCGGAACGCCGGCCTCGACCTTGCCATCGACCTGCCCGAGGACCCGGTCACGGTGCCGGGCGACGCCGGGCAACTGCGGCAGGTGCTGCGCAACCTGGTCGAGAACGCGGTGAAATACGGCGCGGCGGGCAAGCGGATCGAGGTGCGGCTGACGGCCCCCGGGGCCGAGCCGGCGCTGCGCACGGAGGGGGTGCGGATCTCGGTGCGGGACTGGGGCGACGGGATCGCGGCGCATCACGTCGCCCGGCTGACGGAACGGTTCTACCGGGTCGATTCGCACCGGTCGCGGCAGGTGGGCGGCACCGGTCTCGGGCTGGCGATCGTCAAGCATATCGTGAACCGGCACCGCGGCCGGCTGCGGGTCGACAGCGAGCCGGGGCAGGGGGCCACCTTCACGGTGATCCTGCCGCTGACCTGACGGCGCCCGGCGGCCTGCGGCAACCGTGCGCGCCGGGTGTCATATCCCTGTCACACCGATCGCGTATCCGCGCCGGACGTGATCCGAGGGTCCGGGTCCGGTACCCGCTTCAATCCCGGCTGCAGCGGCGATAGGGTCCCGAGGATGATGGGCAGGACGGAACGGAAGTCAGACATGAACGACGACACGCCGGGCGCGGTGAAGATCCGGGCGCGGGGGGTTCAGGTTCATTACGGGTCGACCCATGCGATCCGGGACGTGGACGTGGACATCGCGGACCGGACGGTGACCGCCTTCATCGGCCCCTCGGGCTGCGGCAAGTCGAC
>JBFKOW010000252.1:0-3419 GCA_041628615.1 Paracoccaceae bacterium
CCGTTCCGGACTGGATTGTGCGTCCGTTCCGGGCGACGGTTGCGCCGCGCCGCCCCGCACTCGCCAAGGTTGCGTGATGGCCGCTCGCAATGCTAGCGTGCGGTATTCCGTCCGCATCGCGCGAGGCCGCCATGTCCTGGTTCAGCCGCCTCTGGTCCGGCAGGACGCAGAGGGAGTCGCCCTACGGCTGGCTGAGCTACCGGCTCAACCTGCGCGTCATCTACGACGACCTGGTCGAGAAGGATCCGTCCCGGGCCGATGAACGCATCGAACACCTGTTCCGGGTGACCGATTACGGCGCCGACGACAACCGCCCCGAGTTCGACAAGCAGTGGTCGCTGCTCAACGAGATCGAACTCAAGCTGTTCCGCAAGATGGACGATGCCCAGATCCGGGCGCGCATCAAGCAGCGCTTCAACAGCGCCGAGAAGGAAGGCGTGGAGGATGTCGCGCTGCGCCGCGAGCAGTTCGAGGCGACCCTGGACCCGGAAAGGACCGAGCCCCCGGCCGAACTCGAGGCCACCCGGCGCAGCATCGCCATCGCCCTGCTCGAAGACCTTTTCGTCAAGTATTCCTACCGTTTCGCCAAGCGCACGAAACGCGCCGAGGTCTCGGCGCGGCTGACCCGGATCGGGCTCCTGCTGATCGGATTGCCCACCGTCCTGGTGTTCTTCTGGCCGATGCTGGACTTTCTCGTCTCGTTCGCGGAGCCGGACCGGGCGGCCTCCGCTGTGGGCGCGGCCGCCGGCGCGATCGGCGCGCCGTCGCCGGCACCCGCCGCCGAGACCGGCGGCGGGCTGGGCGCGATGCTGCGCGGCCTCGCCTCGGCCATCGACGGGCTGCTCGAATCCCGCTGGGCCTCGCAGGAATACGCGGCCTTCTTCGTGGTGATGTATTTCGGCCTGGTCGGCGCCTACTTCTCGCGGATCTTCGTCTTCGCGCGCGACGTGAGCGTGCTGAGCTGGCGCGACATGGACGTGCTCTATTCGCGCGGCACGCTCTGGGTGCGGTTCCTTGTCGGCGCCATCGCGGCGGTGATCATCTTCTTCCTGATGATGGGCGACATCCTGTCCGGCGCCCTGTTCCTGAACGGCGAATTCACACTCTGGGTGACCGGGGACGCGTCTTGCGAACCGGCCGGCCAGCCTTGCCCGATGGTGCCGCTGCGGCCGACGCAGGATTTCGCCCGGCTCATCGTCTGGTGCAGTCTTGCCGGGTTCTCCGAGCGGTTCCTGCCGAACCGGCTGGGCGAACTGGAGGAAAGTGCGAAGGGCTCTGGCAGCGCATCCGACGGCTGAGCGTCTGCCGCCGCGTCAAGGGCCCGGCGGCAGTCCCAGCGCGCCGTCGACCCGGGCCTGGTGCGCGGTCAGAGCCGCCTCCAGATCGCCGCGCAGCCGTTCCATCGTGTCCGCATCCGCCCGGCGCGGCACGTCGGCGTCCCAGCGGGCGACGGCGGCATGGCCCCGGCCGAAGGGCCGCGGCAGCAGCATCGCGTCCCAGGCGTTCAGCCGCTTCTGCCGGGTGCAGCTGAAGGCATAGAGGAAGACCGGCGCGCCCGAGACCCGCGCCCAGTCGAGCGGGGCGAGCTTCAGCCGCCGCGCCGGCCCCTTCGGCCCGTCCCCGGTCAGCCCGACCGACACCCCCTCGCGCAACTGCCGCAGGACGTGCCGCGACGCGCCGACGTTGGACCCCCTGGCCGCCATCTCGATCGGCCGCATCCCGAGCCGGGTCTGCATCGCGGCCGACAGCCGGCCGGCGGGCGAGGGGTCGCGCAGGGTGGTGAACGGGGCCAGCGCGCCGACCTGAACCGGCGCGAGCAGCAGCCGGGAATGCCACATCACCACGATCACCGGACCCTCGGCCAGCGCCACCGAAAGCGCGTCGAAGCCGGCGGTCTCCCACCGGATCGTCCGCTGGCACAGCCGCACGTATCCCGCCGCCAGACCGCCCAGCAGGGCGGCGAGCGTGTCGGATCGTTCGAGGCGGCGGCGCAGCGGGTGCATCGGGTCTCCGGGCCGGGGCGAAGGGCCCCGGGCTCAGGGTCTTGCCCCGAATCCGCCCCGGGGCCAAGGGCGCTCTTGCCAGTTCCCGCGCCACGCGCTATCCGGCGGGCGGCCTAGGGGTATAGCTCAGTTGGTAGAGCATCGGTCTCCAAAACCGAGGGTCGGGGGTTCGAGTCCCTCTGCCCCTGCCAGGCCGCTCCCCGTTCCGCAGGTCATCGGACCGCTTTCGGCCGGCCCGACGTGTCGTTGCCGGGCCGGGGCGCCGGCACGGCCGGTCGGGGGCCTTGATTCCCGCGGCGGCTGTCCGTATCTGGGCCGCAGAGTTCCCGAAAGGCGACAGGCATGGCCCGCACCAACCCCGTTCAGTTCGTCAACCAGGTTCGCGCCGAGGTGGCCAAGGTCGTCTGGCCGACCCGTCGCGAGGTGGCGGTCACGACCTTCATGGTGTTCCTGCTGGCGGCCTTCGCGGCGCTGTTCTTCTCGCTCGTGGACATGCTGATCCGCTGGAGCCTGACCGGGGTGCTCAGCGTCTTCGGCTGACCCGCGCCCGCGGCCGTCCCGGGGCCTTGCCAAAGCCGGGGACAGGCGGTATCTGCCAGCATCCCCCGGACATGGTGTGCAACTGACCGCGACCCGCGCACCCGGTGCCCGTGGTGGCAGGCACAGACCGGCGCGGCAGCCCCGCGCCCCGATCAGACAAGGAATGAGGCCGATGACGAAACGGTGGTACGGCGTGAGCGTGCTCTCGAACTTCGAGAAGAAGATCGCCGAACAGATCCGCACCGCGGTCGAGGAGAAGGGACTTCACGACCAGATCGACGAGGTTCTGGTCCCGACCGAGGAAGTCATCGAGATCCGCCGCGGCAAGAAGGTTCCGACCGAGCGCCGCTTCATGCCGGGCTACGTGCTTGTCCACATGGAAATGTCGGACGAGGGCTACCACCTGATCAACTCGATCAACCGGGTAACCGGGTTCCTCGGGCCGCAGGGCCGGCCGATGCCGATGCGCGACGCCGAGGTGCAGGCCATCCTCGGCCGCGTCGCCGAGGGCGAGGAGGCGCCGAAACTCCTGATCTCCTTCGAGATCGGCGAGAAGGTGAAGGTCAACGACGGCCCGTTCGAGGATTTCGACGGCACCGTGGAAGAGGTCGACGAGGACAACCAGCGCCTCAAGGTCTCGGTCTCGATCTTCGGCCGCGCCACCCCCGTCGAACTCGAATACACCCAGGTCTCCAAGCAGGGCTGATCCCTGCGGCGGCGGGCCTGTCCTGGCCCGCCTCGCCGACCCGGTTCCGGTGTCAGGGGTCGAGCGGGTCGAAGCTCACCGTGCTGCTGGCGCCGATGATGTAGCCGCGATCGCCGATCGTGGCGCCGCCGTGGATCCGCAGGTTCGCCAGCCGGAATTCGCCGGCGTAG
>JBFKOW010000253.1:0-3399 GCA_041628615.1 Paracoccaceae bacterium
ATCGACGGTTTGGCCGCGCGCGGCGGCGCGCGGCCACCGGCGCCGGAGTGGGGAAACCCCGACTGTGCGCGAATCGGCCCCGGTGGAAGACTGTCAGCGCCGCAGCGTTTTCGCGGCTGTACGACCCTGAATTTGAGAGGACCTAGACATGGCACGTTTCGTCATCGACACCGGAAACATGGAGATGTCGCGCGACGACCAGATGGCGCTCCAGACCGAGCTCCAGCAGGTCGCGATGAAGCACATCGCCCAGATGGGCTTCGACCGGCCCTTCGCGGTGAAGTTCCCGCGCGAGTGGTGGGGGATCATCCTGCATCCCGACCTCGACCGCATCCCCGGCCTCGAGAAGGAGCTGGGTTCGCGGCTGAACTTCTGATGTCCGCGGACCCCACGTCCGGCGACCGGACCTGCCCGAGCGCGCGCTGCGCGCCGGGCAACCGGCTGATCGGGGTCAGGGGCCCCGACGGGCGGATCGCCGCCGTGCGCACCCCGCTGCCGGTGACCGAGGACTTCGTCGCGGCGGCGTCCGAGCACGGCCCGCCCGAGGCGCGGATGCGCTTCGCCGGCCGCTGCGCGACCTCGGGCTGCGCCCAGTGGACCGGCAGCCGCTGCGGCGTGATCGACCGGGTGATGGCCCATCTCGACGCGCTGAAGGTCCCGCTGGACCCCGGCCTGCCGCCCTGCGCGATCCGCGCCACCTGCCGCTGGTTCGACCAGACCGGGTCCACGGCCTGCGCCGGATGCAGCTACGTCGTCACCGACACCCGCGCGATGGCGGCCGAGTGACACCCGGCAGGGCGGGCCGCGGCCCGCCCTGTCCCCGACGTGCGTCCGGCCCGCCGCGGCGGCGCGGAGCCGGGCCGGGCCCCCTGCGATCCCCTCTCGTCAGTCCGTTTCACCGCTGCGAAGCGCGACGCTCGCGAGCGCGCGCTGGAACTGGCGGCTCATGGCCTCCCGCGCCTTCTGGATGTCCGCGATCTCGGCGTCGCATTGCGCGATCAGGCGCGCGCCTTCCTGGGCGAAGGCCTCGAGCCCCGCCGACAGGATTTCGTAGAAGGACTGGATACCGACCGCCTCGGGCCGCTCGGCGCCCATCAGTTCCGCCAGATCGCCGGCGCTGTCGGAAAGCGACAGGAAGACGGACGACGGGTCGTTGACGAAGACGATCGCGCCATCGGCCACGAACGCGCTCTGGCGGCGTTCCTCGGCGACCTGCTGGAGATCCTCGATATCGTCGATCGGGGGGACCGCCTCCATGACGAGGGCGCCGGGTCCGGAAGCGTCTCCAAGACGGAAAGCATGAATCTCGAACCCGGCCGCGCCGATCTCTTCCAGTTCCTCGGAGAGATCGCGGAACCGCGTGAAGCGCTGATTCGAGCAGGTCCGCAACGCGAAGACGAGCCGGTCCGAGAACGCTTGGTCTATCGCGATCTCCATGTCCTGCGCGGTCTGCATTTCGGTCGAAAAGGAGAAATCCTCGCGGAACTCGATCAGGTCCTGAACCAGCGCAAGGACATCGTGCAGGGCCGCGAGCTGAGCCGCCGAAGCCGCGGCAGCCGCGTCGAACGCGAGGGACTCGCTGCCCTCGAAATGTTCGGCGAGGTCCTCGAGCCGGATGGTGTCGCAGTCCGCCCGATCGCCGGGACACGGCAGGATCTCCCAGGCCGGAGCCTCCGGCAGGCCGAAGTGGCGGCGCGACCGCTGGAACCGGGAGAGGGTCGGCACCATGTCGTCGAGGATGTCGCGCGCTCTCTCCTTCTCGATGATCTGTTCGGCGAAGGTGCGGCTGCTCTCCGTCGCCTCCTTGAGCAGCTGCACCTCCATCGCGGTGGTCTGCTGGTTCAACAGGACGTTCTGTTCGCGCAGCCGCTCGGCCTGGAGATAGCCGACCGCCGCCGTGGTGAGGAGGGTGATCTCGGCGACCAGGCCGAGGATCACGGTGAAGGCGACGAAGAAGACGGCGAGGTTGCGCGCCCGGACGGCAAGCTGCGAAATCGGGGTCGCGCTCCGGTCGAGCGCCGAGACGGGGTCACCCGGGCGATCCTTCACATTCTGCCAGATCTCGCGAGCCGGCTCCGACAGGCTGTTCGAGACCGTCTGCGATACGAGGAACCGGAACAGGCCCCAGGCCGTCAGGGCGACGGCCGCCAGCGTGCCGAGCAGCAGGACGATCCAGGTCACCAGCGACAGGTTGTCGGACAGGTAGCCGGCGAAGATGTAGAGAACACCGAACGCGGCGCCGGACCCCGCCGCGTAGAGCAGAATGGCGCCGCGGTCGTAGCCGGCTCCCCGTGTCCTTGCCGATCCGGCCATACCGCGCCTCCCTGAAATGCACCATCCGCTGCGCCCCGGTCGATGCCGTTGCGAACGGGGTTGGGACTACCACATTCCGGTCCGTGCATGAACGCCCGAGGCGGGACTCTCCCGAGTTCGCCCCTTGACGCTGTGGATGGCGTTGGCAACGTGCCGGCCATGACCAGACTCACCACGATGTCCGGCGTCCCCGTCTCGCGCTTCGCCTTCGGGGCGATGCAGTGGGGCGGCACCGCCGGACCCGACGACGCCCGCGCCACCTGGGAGGCCGCCCGCGCCGCCGGGATCACCCATTTCGACACCGCCTTCGCCTATACCGGCGGCCGGTCCGAGGAGATGCTGGGCGGCTTTGTCGCCGGGACCGGCCGCGAGGCGCTCTACATCGCCAGCAAGGCGGGCTACGAGGGCGGCTCGGGCCGCGCCAACCTGACCGCCTCGCTCGACACCAGCCGCCGGCGGCTCGGGCTCGAGGTGATCGACCTCTACTACCTGCACCGCTTCGACCCGGCGACGCCGCTGGACGAGACCTTCGAGACCCTTGCCGGGTTCCAGCAATCGGGGGCGATCCGGCATGTCGGGGTGTCCAACTTCGCCGCCTGGCAGGTGATGAAGGCGCAGGCCGCGGCCGCCCGCCACGGCACCCGGATCGACGCGATCCAGCCGATGCTCAACCTGGTGAAGCGGCAGGCCGAGGTCGAGATCCTGCCGATGGCCGCCGACCAGGGCATCGCGGTGCACAGCTACTCGCCGCTGGGCGGTGGGCTGTTGACCGGGAAATACGCCGGAGGCGGCACGGGCGACGACCGGCTGGTGCGGGACGCGGCCTACAGGGTGCGCTATGGCCAGCCTTGGATGGAGATGGCCGCCGCCGGGCTGGCGCGGATCGCCGCGCGCGAAGGCGTTCCGGCGGCGACCCTCGCGGTGGCCTGGCTGGCCCGCCACGCCCCCGCCGTCGGCCCGATCCTGTCGGCGCGCACCGCCGCCCAACTCGCGCCATCGCTCGCCGGGATGGACCACGCCCTGTCCGACGCCCTCTACGCCGAGATCACCGCGCTGTCCCCCGCCCCGCCCCCGGCCACCGACCGG
>JBFKOW010000254.1:0-3370 GCA_041628615.1 Paracoccaceae bacterium
CCGCGTGAACGTCGAAGCCCACGGCGCGGGCGCGCCCGTGGTGCTGGTCCCCGGGCTCCCATCCCACATCGGCGACTGGGCGGATCTGCCGGACCGGCTCGCGGGCGACGGCCTGCGCGCGGTCGCGTACGACCGGGTCGGCTTCGGCCTCTCGTCGCGCCCCGATCCGGAGCCGGGCCGCTACACCTATGCGTCGAACGCGCGCGAGCTCGGCGCGCTCCTCGACGCGCTCGGAATCGGGAGGGCCACGCTCGTCGGCTGGTCCTACGGCAGCCGGGTGATCGCCGCCCATCTCGTCCGTCACGGCGGCGGCGCGGCGCTCGGCGGCGTGGTGCTGGCCGGCGGCATCCTCGCCACCGGCAAGGCGCGACCGGACTGGATGCTCGGCGCAGCGAGCCCAGCGCTCGACCGAGACCTCTATGCCGACGATCCGGCCCGGCTGATCCCGGCCACCGCCCGATTCGTCGCCGCCTGCACCGCCCGGCCGCTGCCCCGCCAGGCCTATGCCGAGATGGTCGGCGCCAACATGCTCTGTCCGCCCCATGTCCGCCGGGCTCTGTTCGCGGTCGATCTAGACCTCCGCCCGGTCTATGCCGCGATGGCCTGCCCCGGGCTCGCGATTCACGGCACCGCCGACGCCATCGTCGCGCCCGCAACCGGGGCCGAGGCCGCCCGGGTGATGCCGCGCGGCAATTACCTGCCCTACGAGGGGATCGGCCACGCGCCGTTCCTCGAGGACCCGGACCGGTTCGCGGCGGACATCCGGGCCTTCGCCGCCGAACGACAGGAGGCCGCATGACCACCCTGCCCGCCCGCACCGAACGCAAGCTCGGCCTCGTGATCGACCTCGACACCTGCGTCGGCTGCCATGCCTGTGTCGTCGCCTGCAAGGGCTGGAACACCGAGAATTACGGCGCGCCGCTGTCGGACCAGGACCCTTACGGCGCCGATCCGGCCGGCACCTTCCTCAACCGGGTGCACAGCTACGAGGTGCAGCCCGAGACCGGCCCGGCCCAGCTCGTCCACTTCCCGAAATCCTGCCTGCATTGCGAGGACGCGCCCTGCGTCACGGTCTGCCCCACCGGGGCCAGCTACAAGCGGAGCGAGGACGGCATCGTTCTGGTCAACGAGGACGCCTGCATCGGCTGCGGCCTCTGCGCCTGGGCCTGCCCCTACGGCGCGCGCGAACTCGACGCCGCCGAGGGGGTGATGAAGAAATGCACCCTCTGCGTCGACCGGATCTACAACGAGAACCTGCCCGAGGAGGACCGGGTCCCGGCCTGCGTCCGGACCTGCCCGGCAGGGGCGCGCCATTTCGGCGATCTCGGCGATCCCGACAGCGACGTCAGCCGGCTGGTGGCCGACCGCGGCGGGATGGACCTGATGCCGGAACAGGGCACCAGGCCGGTGAACAAGTACCTGCCGCCCCGGTCCCGCGACGCCGCCCCCGCCGCCGCGCCGCTGGCCCCGGTCGCGGCCGACGCGGCCGGGCTGCTCGGCTGGCTCGACCGCACCCTCGGCAAGCTTCCGGGAGGCGCGGCCTGACATGCATCCCGCCCCCTCCGTCATCGCCTTCACCACCCTCGCCGGCGCCGGCTTCGGCTACCTCGCCTTTCTCGGCATCGACCCCGATCCGCCGACCGGCTGGCGGGCCTTCTTCGCCTTCGCGCTGGCCTACCTGCTGGCCGCCGGCGGGCTGGTGGCCTCGACATTCCACCTCGGCCGGCCGGAACGGGCGATCCGGGCGTTCAGCCAGTGGCGGTCGAGCTGGCTCAGCCGCGAGGCCTGGGCCAGCGCCGCGGCGCTGCTCGTGATGGCGCTCCATGGCGCGGGACTGGTGTTCTTCGGCGCCGCCCCGGCGGGTCTGGGCTGGATCGGCGCGGCGCTCAGCCTCGGCGTCGTCGGCACCACGGCGATGATCTACGCCCAGTTGCGCACCGTGCCGCGCTGGCACGACTGGACCACCCCGGCGATGTTCCTGAGCCTGTCACTGGCCGGCGGGGCGTTGCTCGCGGCGCGGCCGCTGCCGGCGGCGGTGCTGCTGGCGCTGGCGGCGGCGGCGATCGTGCTGCACTGGCGGCGCGGCCGCGACGCGCTGGCCCGGTCCGGGACCGATGCAGGCACGGCCACGGGCCTCGGGACCCGCGGCGCGGTGCGGGCCTTCGAGCCGCCGCATACCGGCACCAACTACCTGCTGCGCGAATTCGTCTACGTGATCGGCCGCAAGCAGGCCGGGGCGCTGCGGCTGGTGGGCCTCGGTCTCGGCATCGCCCTGCCGCTCCTGCTGCTCGCGCTGCCCCTCGGCACCGTCGGGGCCGTGCTGGCCGTCATCAGCCACCTCGCCGGGGTCGCCGCCACGCGGTGGCTGTTCTTCGCCGAGGCCGAGCACGTGGTCGGCATCTATTACGGCCAGCGCTGAGACTGCCCCTGCGCCTGTCTATCGCAGCCGTTTTTCGGTTTCGGCGTCGAAGAGGTATGTCTTTCCGGGTTCGACGGTGAGGCCGACCCGGTCGCCGGCGGCGGCGCGGGTGTCGCCGCGTTCCTCGACCACCAGCCGTTCGCCGGTCGGGGCGTGCAGGTAGGCGTAGCTGACCCCGCCGAGGCTCTCGGTCAGGTCCACCACGTGGCTGTCCCCCGGCCCCAGCGCGAGGTGCTCGGGGCGCATCCCGACGATCACCCGGCGGCCCTCGGCGGCGCTGCCGGTCCGCGGCACCGGCCCGCCGAAGCCCGGCACCTCGACCCCGTCGCCGGCCACCGTGCCGGCGAGGAAGTTCATCGCCGGCGAGCCGATGAAGCCCGCCACGAAGCGGTTGTCGGGGTCGCGGTAGAGGTCCATCGGCGCCCCCGCCTGGGCGATGTGGCCGCCCTTCAGCACCACGATCTTGTCGGCCAGCGTCATCGCCTCGACCTGGTCGTGGGTGACGTAGATCATCGTCGCGCCGATCTCGCGGTGCAGCCGGGCGATCTCGACCCGCATCTCGACCCGGAGCTCGGCGTCGAGGTTCGACAGCGGCTCGTCGAACAGGAACACCTCGGGGCCGCGGACGATGGCGCGGCCGATGGCGACCCGCTGGCGCTGGCCGCCGGACAGCGCGGCGGGCTTGCGGGACAGGTAGTCGTCGAGCTTCAGGATCCGGCTCGCCTCGGCCACCTTGGCGCGGATCTCGGCCGCCGGGTGGCCGTTCATCTTGAGCCCGAAGCCCATGTTCTGCTCCACCGTCATGTGCGGGTAGAGCGCGTAGGTCTGGAACACCATCGCCACGCCGCGCTGCGCCGGGTCCATCCGGGTCACGTCGCGGGCGCCGATCCGGATCGCGCCGCCGGTGGTCTCCTCCAGCCCCGCCACCATCCGCAGCAGGGTGGACTTGCC
>JBFKOW010000255.1:0-3296 GCA_041628615.1 Paracoccaceae bacterium
GAAGAACTGCGGGCTCTGGTCGCGCTGCCGCCGCATCTGCGCCGCGAAGCCGTCGAGCGAGCCGAGCCGGATGCGGATGAACTCGCCCAGTTCGTAGCGGACTCCGCGCTGGTTGCGGTCGGCGGCGATGGTGGAATGGGAATACTGCGCCCGCGCCAGCGCCTGCAGCCCGGCGGACCCGACCCCTGCGGCGGCGGCTTCCTGCGCGAACAGCGATTTCCACCGCTCGAACCCGCTGGCGTCGTTGCCGCAAGGCGCGGCCGACACGGACCCGGCGGCCAGGGCGAGAAACAGGGCGAACAGGCGCGACATCGGCGAACTCCATGCAACCGGAACGTTCAGGCGACCCTAGCACGGCGGAGTGCGGGCGCAATCTCCGGCGGCGGGCACCCGCGCGGCGGACCGCGCGCCCCGGCCGGCGCGCCGGCCGCCCCGTCCACAATTCGGTCAACCGGGCTGAGTCGAACCCTGTCTGCTCTCCCCTGCGGCCACCCTTCGTGATCGGGGCAGCCGTTCGGCTGCGCGAATTGCGGGGCGACATGACCACGAGCGCCGTGGCGCCCGTCGATCCACATGATCGGGCTGCCTGCGGATCGTGATATGGTCCGGGGGCAATAGTCCGGAAAGGTCTTGTCATGCCTGCATTTCACCCGCCGCCCAGGTCACCCGCCGCGACGTTTGCCGACTTCCGGCACTCCCACGTCTGCCTGCGCGTTCCCGACTACGAGGCCGCGAAGTCGTGGCTGGTCGAAAAGCTGGATTTCCGCATGGTTCACCAATGGGATGATCCGATGCTGGGGGTTCGGATGGCGTATCTCGCCGCGGCCGGCGATGACGGGACGATCCTGGAGATCGTGGGTGGAAACGACCCCGCGCCGTCGCCGCGCGCCGCGGCGGATTTCGTCGCGACGTTCGGCTTCCAGGGCCTGCATCACGTCTGTTTCACCGTGCCCTCGGTGAACCGGACCGTCGAGGAACTGAAGGCGCGCGATGTCAGGATCGTGGCCGAGCCGTTCGAGGTTGAAGCGATCGGCAGGAGGATCGCGTTCTTCGCCGATCCGTGGGGCAATCTCTACGAACTCGAGGAAGTCCTAAACTGACGCCGATGGCCGACCGCGCATGCCCGCATCGTGCGCGCTCCGGGCCCTGACGGGATACCGGCCCGTCGCGCCGGCCCGCGGGGCGGGGTGCGGGCGCGATCCGCGGGGCTTGGCGGAGGCGCCTCGGTGCCTATCTCGGGACCATGACGCGCCTGCCTTTCATGATCGCCCTCGTGGCCGCGGCCTTTGCCGCCGGTCTCTGGCTGGGCCGGGCGGACCCGGAAGGACCCCCCACCGCGGACCAGGTCGAACCGCAACCGCCGGCCCCGGCCGCGACCGAGGCGCGGGTGATCGAGGTCTTCGAGGCCCGCCGCGACAGCGTGGTCTCCATCGCCACAGCGAGCCTCGGGCGGGCGCCGTTCTCGGCGCGGATCGTCGAGCGGGCCGAGGGCGCGGGATCGGGCTTCGTCTGGGACGCGGCGGGGCACATCGTCACCAACGATCACGTCATCGCCGGGGCTGACCGGGCGACCGTGGCGCTGGCCGATGGGCGCAGCTTCGACGCCCGGCTCGTCGGGCGATCCCCGGCCCATGACCTCGCGGTGCTGCGGATCGACGCGCGGGACCTTCCCGCGCCCCTGCCGCGGGCCTCGGGCGCGCCCGCGGTGGGCCAGACGGCGCTGGCCATCGGCAATCCCTTCGGGCTCGACTGGACGCTGACCACCGGCATCGTCTCGGCCACCGACCGGGACCTGCCGGGCCGGCAGGGGCGCACCATCCGCGGCCTGATCCAGACCGACGCGGCGATCAACCCGGGCAATTCGGGCGGCCCGCTGCTCGACGCCGGCGGCCGGCTGATCGGGGTGAACACCGCGATCTTCTCGCCCTCCGGGGCCAGCGCCGGGATCGGCTTCGCCGTGCCGGTGGCGACGGTGGAGCGGGTGGTGCCGCAGCTCATCGCCCGGGGACGCTACGATCCGCCGGTCTTCGGCATCCGGTTCGACGGCGCGGTGAACGCGGCGGCGCGGCGGCAGGGGCTGGAGGGGCTGCTGGTGCTGGGCACGCTGCCGGACAGTCCCGCCGCGCGGGCGGGGCTGGAACCGGCGCGGCCGGTGGCGGGCGGGCGGCTGGTGCCCGGCGACATCGTGATCGCGGTCGACGGCCGTCCGGTGCGCGGGGTCGACGACTACCTCGCCGTGCTCGACCGGCTGGCGCCGGGCCGCGAGGTGGAGGTGCGGCTGCGCAACGGCCGGTCCGAGCGGGTCGTGCCGATGGCGCCGGTCGCCGGCCGCTGACCCGCGGCCCGGCGCCGGTTCAGTCCCGCCGGCCGGCGAAACGCTCGGCCCAGTCGGCGCGCTCGTCGTCGGTGATCTTGGCGAAGAGGTTGTCGGGCACCGCGAAGCCGTGCCCCCCGGGCAGCACGGCGAGGGCGGCGGCGACATCGCCGGGCCAGGCGCCGTTCTCGGTCCGCAGCGCCGCGAGCAGCCGGGCGGCGGTGTCGGGCAGGAACGGGGCCGACAGCACGGCGTATAGCCGGATCAGGTTCAGCGCCAGACGGACTTGCGCGGCGGCGCGGGCCGGGTCCTCCTTGAAGGTGGCCCAGGGCGCGGCGTGCTGCAGGTATTCGTTGCCGGCCACCCAGATCGCCCGCAGCTCGGCTGCGGCCTTGCGGATCTCGATGGCGTCCATGTGCGCCTCGTAGGCGCGGACCCGGGTGGTGAGTTCGGCGATCAGCGCCGCCTCGGCCGCCCCGGTCTCGCCGCCTTCGGGCACCGTCTCGCCGAACTTCGACCGGCAGAACTTGGTGACCCGGCTGACGAAGTTGCCCAGCACGTCGGCGAGGTCCTTGTTCACGTCCTGCTGGAACGCCTCCCAGGTGAACTCGCTGTCCGAGGTCTCGGGGACATGGGACAACAGCCACCAGCGCCAGGTATCCGCCGGCAGGATCTCGAGCGCCTGGTCCATGAACACGCCGCGGCCCCGCGAGGTCGAGAACTGGCCACCGTCATAGTTGAGGTAATTGAACGACTTGATGTAGTCGACGAGCTTCCACGGCTCGCCCGAGCCGAGGATCGTGGCGGGGAAGGACAGGGTGTGGAAGGGCACGTTGTCCTTGCCCATGAACTGGGTATAGCGCACGTCGTCCGCGCCCTTGTCGGTGCGCCACCAGCGTTGCCAGTCGGCGCCCTTGCCGGCATCGACCCATTCCTGCGCGCAGGCGATGTATTCGATGGGCGCGTCGAACCAGACGTAGAA
>JBFKOW010000256.1:0-3258 GCA_041628615.1 Paracoccaceae bacterium
GATCCCGCGGCTGATCGCCGGGCTGGAGAGCGACCGCGCGGCCTGAGCGCGGTCAGGCGCGCGCCGGGTCGGAGGGCGGCCCGGGCTCGGGCGGCTCGGACTCGGGCGGCTCGGGCTGGGCCGCGTCGGACGCATCGGGCGCGGCGTCGGCCGGTGGCACTTCCCCGGCGGTGATCGCCGCGGCCATATCGGCGGACGCCCCCTTCCGCTCGGCCTTGCGCCGGGCCAGGACCGCGTTGACCGCCGCGCCCAGCAGCACGAGATAGGCCGACAGGTAGAACCACATCAGCAGCGCCGCCACCGCGCCGATCGAGCCGTAAACCTCGTTGTAGGTGCCGAAATTCGAGAGGTAGACCGAGAAGCCGACCGAGGTCGCCAGCCAGCAGACCACGACCAGCACCGCGCCGGGCGTGAACCACGACAGCCGCTGGCCGCGGCGGTTCGGCCCGAAGCGGTAGACCAGCCCGAGCGCCACGATCAGCACGCCCAGCGCCACCAGGTAGCGGGTGATGTCGAGCGCCCATGCCGCCAGCGGCCCCAGCGGCACGAAGGCCAGCGCGATCGGGGCGATGACGATGAGCAGCAGCGCCACCACCGCCACGCCGATCAGGCTCGCCGTCAGCAGGAGCGCGACGAAGATGTGGCGCAAGCCGCCGCGGTCCGGGGCCTCGAAGATGTCGTTGAGCCCCTGGATCAGCGCCGCCACCCCGGCCCGCGCCGACCAGAGCGCCACCGCGAGCGAGATCAGCGAGGCGTAGCTCAGGGTCTCGGTCCGGGCCCCGAGCAGCGCGGTCAGCTGGCCGTTCAGGATCTTGAAGGCATCCTCCGGGATCACCTCCACCAGCAGCGCGAGCTGGTCCTGGACCACCACCGGGTCGGCGAGAATCCCGAACACCGCGATCAGCGCGGCGAGCCCCGGAAACAGGGAAAACATGCCGAAGAAGGCCACGCCAGCGGCGGTCAGGCCCATCTTCCTCGTCGCGCGGAGGCCATTCAGGTCTTGCAAAAAGCGGATGGTACGTCGCATTTTGGGACCTTGCCAGCTTCCGGCGGGGAGCGAAACCGGCAGAATCCGCGCGGACGTGCCGGTCCCCTCTCGCCTGCGGCGCGGCGGCACGATAGCAAGGCCACGGACCGAAGAACCGATGGATTCGATGATCGACGTCACACGCCCCGTCACCCAGATCGCGGAACGGCTGCACGAGATGCGCAAGGACCGCTCCCGCCTGATCGTGGCCATCGCCGGCGCGCCGGGATCCGGCAAGTCGACGTTGGCCGCCGAACTGAACCGAAGGCTCAACGCCCAGCGCTGCCCGGCCTGCGTCGTGCCGATGGACGGCTTCCACCTCGACAACGCGATCCTGTCCGAACGCGGCCTGCTGCCGCGAAAGGGCGCGCCCGAGACCTTCGACGCCGAGGGCTTCGTGCATCTCGTGGGCCGGCTGCGCGGCGGGGCCGAGGTAGTCTACCCGGTCTTCGACCGCTCCCGCGACATCGCCATCGCCGGCGCCGGTCTGGTCCGGCGCGAGACCCAGGTGGTGATCGTCGAGGGCAATTACCTGCTCTACGATTCGCCGCCCTGGTCGGGGCTGGCGCCGCTCTGGGACCTGTCGGTGCAGCTCGCGGTCCCGGTCAGCGAGCTTCGCGCCCGGCTGATCCAGCGTTGGCTCTCGCACGGGCTGAGCCGGGCCGCCGCGACCCGGCGGGCCGAAACCAACGATATTCCGAACGCGCAGGCCGTGATCGACCGCAGCCTACCGGCCGACTTCACGATCTGAGCGCAACCACCCGATTCAAGGCGGGATTTGACGACGGACCGGATTGCCGCCTTATTGGTCGGAAGGGAGGCTCCGCGCCAGATGACAAGAACGACAGACACTCCTTCGCCGGTGGACACCGGGACAGCCCATGCGCTTGCGGACGGGAGCCACGGCGATCCCTTCGCGGTCCTCGGGCCGCACCGCCACGGCAGGTCCCGGTGGGTCACCGCGATCGACCCCGGCGCCGACCGTCTGTTCGCGGTGGTCGGCCGCAAGGCCCACGAACTGCCCCGGCTCCACGGCCCGGTGTTTTCCGGCAAGGTGCCGGGCACGGCCGGCTACCGGCTGCGCGGCGTGGGCGCGGACGGCGCGGAATGGACCTACGAGGACGCCTACCGGTTCGGCCCGGTGATGTCGGACCTCGACGAATACCTGCTCGGCGAGGGCACCCACCTGCGACTGTGGGAGGCGCTGGGCGCCCACGTGATGGAGCACGAGGGCGTCGCCGGCACCCATTTCGCGGTCTGGGCCCCGAATGCGCGGCGCGTGTCGGTCGTGGGCGACTTCAACCACTGGGACGGCCGCCGCCACGTGATGCGCCGGCGCGGCGGAACCGGGGTCTGGGAGATCTTCGTCCCCGGCGTCGGCGAACCCGCGTCCTACAAGTACGAGATCGTCGACCGCCACGGCACCCTGTTGCCGCAGAAGGCCGACCCGGTGGGCTTCGGCGCCGAGCACCCGCCCAACACCGCGAGCCTCGTCCGCGACATCCGCGGCTACGGCTGGAGCGACGACGCCTGGATGGCCGCGCGCGAGGCCCGCAACCGGATCGATGCCCCGATCTCGATCTACGAGGTCCATCTCGGGTCCTGGAAACGGATGTGGAACGAGGGCGGGCGGCCGTTCAGCTACCGCGAATACGCCGAGGACCTGATCGGCTACGTCACCGAGATGGGCTTTACCCATCTCGAACTGCTGCCGGTCAGCGAGTTCCCCTTCGACGGGTCCTGGGGCTACCAGCCGGTGGGCATGTACGCGCCGACGGTCCGCTTCGGCCCGCCGCACGAGTTCCGCGACCTCGTGGCCGCCGCCCATGCCGCGGGGATCGGCCTGCTGATCGACTGGGTGCCGGGCCATTTCCCGACCGATCCGCACGGGCTCGGCCGGTTCGACGGCACCGCGCTCTACGAACACGCCGACCCGCGCGAGGGCTTCCACCAGGACTGGAACACCCTGATCTACAACTACGGCCGGCGCGAAGTGGCCAACTACCTGATCGCGAACGCGCTCTACTGGCTGGAGGAGCACCACGTCGACGGCCTGCGGGTCGATGCGGTGGCGTCGATGCTCTACCGCGACTATTCCCGCGCCGAGGGCGAATGGGTGCCCAACATCCATGGCGGCCGCGAGAACCTCGAAGCGATCGCCTTCATGCGGCGGATGAACACCGAGGTCTATGGCCGGGTGCCGGGGGTGATGACCGTGGCCGAGGAATCGA
>JBFKOW010000257.1:0-3200 GCA_041628615.1 Paracoccaceae bacterium
ATGATCCCCAAGACCGAGACCGCGCTGGCCGCGCTCGAGGCCGGGGTCCGCGCGGTGGTGATCCTCGACGGGCGGCTGCCCCACGCCTCGCTGCTCGAACTCTTCACCGACCACGGCGCGGGCTCGATCATCCGGGCCTCCGAGCCGCGGGTGAAGCCGCTTCCCGAGTGACCCGCCGGTCCGAGATCGACGGTCTGGCGGCGGCCGAGGGGCTGTTCGTGTCGGGCGTGGTCGAGGCTCCGGACCGCTGCATCGCGCTTCTCTCTCCCGACGAGCCCGGCTTCTGGCCGCACTTCCGCCAGAGCCCCGAAGCGTCCGACGGCGCCCCGGACCCGCTCGACCGCTGGTCCCGCCGGGTGATCGGCGCCCTTGCCGCCGCGGTCGGCGCCGCGCCGCTGTTCCCCTTCGGCGGCCCGCCCTGGCATCCCTTCCCCGACTGGGCGCTGGCCTCGGGCCGGGCGTGGCGGGCGCCTGTCGGCCTGCTGGTGCACGAGGCCGCCGGGCTCTGGATCTCCTACCGCGGCGCGCTGGCGCTGCCGCCCGGCGCGCTGACCGCGGACGGCCCCCGACCCGGCGCGCCCTGCCCGACCTGCGCCCGGCCCTGCGAGACCGCCTGCCCGGTCGACGCCTTCGCCGGCGGCCGCTACGACGTGCCCCGCTGCAAGGCGTTCCTCGACACCGAGGCGGGCGCCGATTGCCGGACCGGCGGCTGCCGCGTCCGCCGCGCCTGCCCGGTGGGCCGGGACCGCCGCCTGCCCGAACAGGCGGCCTTTCACATGGAGGCCTTCGCACCCCGATGACCCGCAAGCTTATCCTGATCCGCCACGCCAAGTCCGCCTGGGACGATCCCTTCGCCGACGACCATGCCCGGGTGCTGAACGACAGGGGCCGCGCCTCCGCCGCGGCGATCGGGGCCTGGCTGGCGCGGCGGGGTCATGTTCCCGACCAGATCCTGAGTTCCGACAGCGCGCGGACCGTGGAGACGGTGGAACGGCTGCTTGCCGCGATGTCCGGGGTGCCGGCGCCGGAGGTGCACTTTCGCCGGACGCTCTACCATGCCGGGCCGGGGACCCTGATGACCGAGCTGCGCGGCGCGACCGGGCAGGCCGTGGCGCTGGTCGCGCACAATCCGGGGATCGGAGATTTCGCCGGGCTGATGGTGGACCGCGCCCCCGATCACGACCGGTTCGGCGACTACCCGACCGCGGCGACGACGGTCATGGCCTTCGACATCGATGCGTGGGCGGCAGCCGAGCCCCGGCGGGGCCGGGTGCTCGATTTCGTGGTGCCGCGGGACCTGCTCTGAGCCGCCCGCGGCGGCCCGGTCCGGCCGCGGTCAGTGGCCGAGGATCTGGCTGAGGAACAGCTGGGTCCGCTCGGACTGCGGGTTGTTGAAGAATTCTTCCGGCTCGTTCTGCTCCACCACCTGGCCGGCATCCATGAAGATGACCCGGTTCGCGACCGAGCGGGCGAAGCCCATCTCGTGGGTCACGCAGAGCATGGTCATGCCCTCCTCGGCCAGTTCGATCATGGTGTCGAGCACCTCCTTGATCATCTCCGGGTCGAGGGCCGAGGTCGGTTCGTCGAACAGCATGATCCGCGGCTTCATGCAGAGCGACCGGGCGATCGCCACCCGCTGCTGCTGACCGCCGGAGAGCTGGCCGGGATACTTGTGGGCCTGTTCGGGGATCTTCACCTTGCGGAGGAAATGCATCGCGGTTTCCTCGGCTTCCTTCTTCGGGGTCTTGCGGACCCAGATCGGCGCCAGCGTGCAGTTCTCGAGGATCGTCAGATGCGGGAACAGGTTGAAGTGCTGGAACACCATCCCGACCTCGGACCGGATCTTGTCGATGTTCTTCAGGTCGCTGGTGAGCTCGATCCCGTCGACCACGATCTTGCCCTGCTGGTGTTCCTCCAGCCGGTTGATGCAGCGGATCAGGGTCGACTTGCCCGAGCCGGACGGCCCGCAGATGACGATCCGTTCGCCGCGGTTCACGGTCAGGTTGATGTCGCGCAGCACGTGGAACGTGCCGTACCACTTGTTCATCCCCGAGATGTCGATGGCGACCTCGTCGGACACCTTCATGTGGCTGCGGTCGATTTCCCGGTCGATGGCGAGTTCTGACATGGCGTGTCCCCCTCAGCGATGTTCGCGCTGCAGTTTGCGTTCGAGATACATGGAGTAGCGCCCCATGGAGTAGCACAGGATGAAGAAGATCAGCCCGGGGAACACGAAGAGTTCCCAGTAGATGCCGGTCCAGTTGGCGTCGGCGCGGATCGAGTCCGCCATCTGCTTGAGCGGATCGAACAGACCCACGAAGACCACCAGCGTGGTGTCCTTGAACAGGCCGATGAAGGTGTTCACGATCCCCGGGATCGAGATCTTCAGGGCCTGCGGCAGGATGATCAGCCGCATCGCCTTGGCGTAGTCGAGCCCGAGCGCATCGGCCGCCTCGTACTGCCCCCGCGGCAGCGCCGCGAGCCCGCCGCGCACCACCTCGGCGATGTAGGCCGCCGAGAACAGCGTCACCATGATGATGACCCGCAGCATGATGTCGAAGTTGGTGCCGGGCGGCAGGAAGTAGTTCAGCAGCAGCGACGCGGTGAACAGCCAGACGATCAGCGGCACGCCTCGGATCACCTCGATGAAGACGATGCTGAACTTGTTGATGATGAACATGTCCGACTGCCGGCCCAGGGCCAGCAGGATGCCTAGCGGCAACGACAGCACGATCCCCGACACGCCGACGGTGATCGCCAGCAGGAAGCCGCCCAGTTGCGTCGAGCCCACCGGCCGCAGACCGACGAGGCCGAGGCTTGTGTAGGTCTCGCGCACCGCGATCTCGGTGTTGACCAGCGTGTTCTCGGCGCTCAGCGCCGCTTCGAGCGCGTCCACGTCCTCTTCGGGGATGCTGGGCGGCAGGTTCTGGGCCACCTGCAGGCTGGCGACGCTGGGCGGCAGGCTGGTCCGCAGCCGCGTCGCGGTCTCGCGCAGAGTCGGCAGTTCCGCCTCCAGCCGTTCGATGTTGCCGACCCGGTTGTTGAGCAGGTTGGCCGCGGTCTGCTGGTCGGACAGGATCGCCCGCTCCCGCGACAGGGCGCTGTCGGCGTCGCGCAGCGCGGCGATCCGGTCGCGCACCTCCGCGAAGGCCGCGAGGTCGGCGTCGAGGTCCGCACCTTCGGCGCGTCCCGCCACGAGA
>JBFKOW010000258.1:0-3152 GCA_041628615.1 Paracoccaceae bacterium
CTGGTCGGCTCGACCGGGTCGCGCGGCGCCACCGCCCGCTACATGGACGCGGTCGCGCGGCTGCCGCAGGGGGCGGTGATCCTGCCGGGCTTCGACTTCGACCTGCCGGACCGGGTCTGGGCCGCGATGACCGACCCGATGGCCGCCGAGGACCATCCCCAGTACCGGTTCCGCCGGCTGATGGACCGGCTGGACCTGTCCCCGGCCGACATCGCCCGCTGGACCGACACCCCGGCCCCCTGCCCGCCGCGCAACGCGCTGGTGTCGCTGTCGCTGCGCCCGGCCCCGGTGACCGACCAGTGGCTGGCCGAGGCGCCGGCGCTGACCGGGCTGGAGCAGGCGACGGCGGGCGTCACCCTGCTGGAAGCGCCGTCCCGCCGGGCCGAGGCGGAGGCCATCGCCCTGCGGATGCGGGCGGCGATCGAAGAGGGCCGCACCGCCGCGCTGGTCACCCCCGACCGGATGCTGACCCGGCAGGTGGCCGCGGCGCTGGACCGCTGGGACGTGGTCCCCGACGACAGCGCCGGCGTGCCGCTGCCGCTGTCGCCGCCGGGCCGGTTCCTGCTCCACGTTCTCGACCTGATGGAGCCGCGGCTGACCGCGCAGGCCCTGCTCACGGTGCTGAAGCACCCGCTTTGCGCCACCGGCAGCGCGGATCGGGGCCGTCACCTGCTGCTGACCCGGGAACTGGAACTGCACATCCGCCGCAAGGGCCTGCCGTTCCCCGAACCGGCCGACCTCCGGGCCTGGGCGGCGGACCGGGCCGAGGCCGATCGCGCCTGGGCCGGGTGGCTTGCGGACGTGGTCGGGGCCCGGTCCGGCCCCGCCGGGCCGGCGGGCCTCGGCGACTGGCTTGACCTGCAGCTGCGGCTTGCCGAGGCGCTGGCCGCCGGGCCGGACGGCGCGCCGGGCGGCGCGTTGTGGGACAAGTCCGCCGGCCGGACGGCGCGGGCGCTGCTCGACGAGGTGCGCCGCCATGCCGGGGCCGCCGGGCCGATGGCCTTCGCGGAAGTCCGGGCGCTGATGCCCCGGCTGCTGTCGGGCGCCGAGGTGCGCGACCCCGACGCGGCCCATCCGCAGGTCCTGATCCGCGGCACCCTGGAGGCCCGGGCGCTGGCCGCGGACCTCGTGATCCTCGCCTCGATGAACGAGGGCACCTGGCCCGAGCCGGTGCCCGCCGATCCCTGGCTGAACCGCAGGATGCGGCAGGAGGCCGGGCTGCTGCTGCCGGAGCGGCGGATCGGGCTGTCCGCCCATGACTACCAGCAGGCGATGGCCGCGCCGGAGGTCTGGCTCACCCGGTCGGTCCGGTCCGACGACGCGCCGACGGTGCCGTCGCGCTGGGTCAACCGGCTGACCAACCTGCTCGACGGGATCCCGGGATCGGAGGCGCTGGCGGAGATGCGGCAGCGCGGCAGGCGCTGGCTGGCCGCCGCCGATCGGCTGGGCACCGCTCCGGCGGCGGCGCGCGCGCCCCGGCCCGCCCCCTGCCCGCCGCCGGACGCGCGGCCGTCCGCGCTGTCGGTGACCGAGATCGAGCGGCTGGCCCGCGACCCCTACGCGGTCTATGCCCGGCATGTCCTGCGGCTGCGGCCGCTGCAGCCGCTGCAGCGCGAGCCCGACCCGATGACGCGCGGGATCTTCGTGCACGACCTGATGGAACGGTTCCTCGACGGCGGCCCCGACCCGGCCGATCCGGCGGCGGCGGCGGCCCTGATGGCGGCGGCGGACGAGGTGCTGGCCCGGCATTGCCCCTGGCCCGCCGCCCGCCAGCTGTGGCTGGCCCGGTTGCGACGGGTGGCGGACTGGTTCCTCGCCGGGGAACGGGACCGGCAGGCCGAGGCCGCACCCCGCCACTTCGAACTGTCGGGGGAGCTCGTCCTCGATCACGGCTTCCGCCTGACCGGACGGGCCGACCGGGTCGACATCGGCCCGGCGGGCGCGGCCCGGATCTACGACTACAAGACCGGCGAGCCGCCGAGCGAGAAGGTGCAGGCGACGTTCAATCCGCAGCTTCTGCTGCTGGCGGCGATGGCCGAGCGGGGCGGCTTCGAGCGGCTGCCCGCGACCCCGGTCGCCGCCGCGGCCTTCATCGGGCTGGGAAGCACGCCTAAGGTGGTGCCGGCCGACCTCGCCGGCAACCCGGCGGACCGGACGCTGGCCGACCTCGCGGCGCTGCTGGCCCGCTGGCGGCAACCCGACCGCGGCTACACCGCCCGGATGGCGCATTTCAAGGACCGCGACCGCAGCGACTACGACCACCTGTCCCGCTTCGGCGAATGGGAGATGAGCGACCCGCCCGCCCCGGAGGCACTGGCATGACCGCGCGGGCCGCCGCCAACCGGCCCGACGCGGCGACCGAGCGGCAGATCCACGCCGCGCGGCCGGGCGATCACGTCTGGGTCCCGGCCAACGCCGGTTCCGGCAAGACCCGGGTGCTGACCAATCGGGTGATCCGGCTGCTGAGCGAAGGCACGCCGCCGCAGAACATCCTCTGCCTGACCTACACCAAGGCGGCGGCGAGCGAGATGCAGAACCGGCTGTTCACCCGGCTGGGCGACTGGGCGATGCTGCCCGATGCCGAGCTGGAGCGGGACCTGCGGGCCCTCGGCGTCGCCGCCCCGTTCGACGCTGCGGGGCTGGCCCGCGCGCGGCGGCTCTTCGCGAGCGCGATCGAGGCGCCGGGCGGGCTTCGGATCCAGACCATCCATGCCTTCTGCGCCGGGCTGCTGCGGCGGTTCCCGCTCGAGGCCGGGGTCAGCCCGCAATTCGCCGAGATCGAGGACCGCGCGGCGGACCTGCTGCGCGAGGACATCGCCGACGAACTGGCCCGGACCCGGCCCGAGATCGTGGCGCCGATGGCGGACCTCGTGACCGATGAGGATTTCCGCAAGCTGACCAGGGCGATCACCGCGAAGGCGGCCTTCGCCCGGCCGCCGGACCCGGCGGCGCTGGCGCGGAACCTCGGCCTGCCGGCGGATTTAGACGACGACCTGCCGCTGCGGATCGCGTGGACCGGCGGGGAAACCGCGCTGGCCGGCCGGATCGCCGACTGCTTCAGGGACCAGAGCAAGTCTTATGCCGAGTTTGCCGCGACGCTCTGCGGGATCGACCACGAAAACCCGAGTTGGGCCGGGTTAGAGACGCTTTGC
>JBFKOW010000259.1:0-3085 GCA_041628615.1 Paracoccaceae bacterium
CCCCGCCGCCTGCGGCGGCTCCCCCGGGATATTTGGGGTCCGAAGAAGGCGCGGCCGCTGACAAGCGGCCGCCGCCGTGCTAGGAGCCGTGCCGTGACCCGGGCGAACCGGGCAAGGAGGCAGGCATGATCCTACGCGCAGTCGCCGTTGCGGGCGGCATCGCCGGTGCGGCGGTGCTGTCGCAGTATCCCGAGTTCTCGCAGCAATACGTGCAGCGCCTGGCCGGCCAGGTCGAGGCGCTGGAAGCGGTGGCGGCGGATTTCGACGCCTCGGCGGCGCGGGCCGGCCTGACCCGGGACGCGGCGCTGTCCGAACTGGGCGGCACCGCCTTTCTCGCCGACCGCCGCGCCGACATGACCCGGACCTTCGCCCGGCTCGACCGGCTGCGCGCCGACCGGGCGATGCTGGCCACCGCCGGCCCGGTGGAGCGGATCTTCATGCCGCAGCGGCTGCGCGACCCGGTCCTGCTGTCGGGCACCTGGGCCGATTTCCGGCCCGCGCTGCCGCTCAGCCTCGCGGGCGCGGTGGCGGCGGGGCTGGGCTTCGTCGCCGGCTGGGCCGGGTTGTCGGGGCTTGTCCGGCTCGCCGCCTGGCCGCTGCGGCGACGCCGCCGCCCGCGCCGGGCGCCGCCGCAACGGATCGAGCCGTCCCTGCGCTGACCGCGGATGCGAAAAGCCCCGCCGGGGGCGGGGCTTTCCTTAGATCCGCTGCGGCGGGGCCGGTGTCAGGCCGAAAGGCCCAGCTTGTGCAGGTGGATCTCGTTGATCGGGTGGCTGTCGCCGCCGACCACGCCGGGCCGCGACATCCGGAACAGCGACCGCCAGTAGGGCTGGATCACCACGCCTTCCTCGCGCAGCAGCGTCTGGATCTTGGCCATCACCTCGCGCCGCGCATCGGCATCGGCGATCGACGACGCCTCGTCGAGCAGCGCGTCGAATTCCGCCGAGGCGAAGGCGGTCTCGTTCCAGGCCACGCCGGTCTTGTAGGCCAGCGCCAGCACCTGCACCCCGAGCGGCCGGTGGCCCCAGTCGGTCGAGGAGAAAGGATACTTGGCCCAGTCGTTCCAGAACGTGTTCCCCGGCAGCACCGTCCGCCGCACCTTCATCCCGGCGTCGCGCAGCTGCGAGGCCAGCGCGTCGGAGGTGTTGCGCCGCCAGTCGTCGTCGATCGAGATGATCTCGTGTTCGAAGTCGGCCATGCCGGCCTCGGCCATCAGCTCCATCGCCCTGGCGGGGTTGAATTCCGGGGCGCCGATATCGGCGTATTCCGGATGGATCGGGCAGACGTGGTGGTTCTCGGCCAGCGTCCCCTTGTTGTCGTAGCCCAGTTCGAGCAGGACGTTGTTGTCGGTGGCCAGCGCCAGCGCCTGGCGCACCCGCTTGTCGGCGTAGGGCGTCATCCCGTCCACCGTCGCGGCCTGGTTGGTCCGCAGCACCAGCGTGTTGGCCGAAACCGACTCGGACTTCTGCCAGCCCAGCGCCTCGAAGATGTCGACGAACTCGCCGACCGCCTCGTAGACCATGTCGATCTCCTCGGCCTCGGCGGCGGCGATCGCGGCCGAGGGGTCGGTGCCGTAGTCGATGTACTCGATCCGGTCGAGGAAGGCGCCTTCGCCCCACCATTCATGGTCGGTGTTCTTCTCCAGCACCGCCTTCACGCCGACCTCGTATTCCACCAGCTTGTAGGGGCCGGTGCCGAGCGGGTTCTGCGCCGGGTCGCCGCTGAAGCCGTTCTGCACGATGGCCGCCGGGTAGTCGGTCACCGTCGGGATGATCGAGATGTCGGGCTTCGTCAGGTTGAGCTGCACCGTGTGGCTGTCCACCACCACGATCGCGCCCTCGGCCGGGCCGTCGCCCGCCTCGTTCTGCAGCGCCGAGACGCGGGAGGCCATCGAGTTGCCTTCCATCGTGCCGTTGCACCAGCGGGTGAAGTTGTAGGCCACGTCCTCGGCGGTGAAGTCGGTGCCGTCGTTCCACTTCACCCCCTGCCGCAGCTTCAGGGTGTAGACGGTGGCATCGTCGTTGACTTCCCAGCTTTCCAGCAGCCGCGGCTCGAAGGTGCCGTCGAGGTTGTACTGGACAAGGTACTCGAGCCAGCCGCGGGCGATGTTGCCGAGCTGCGGCCAGTCGAAGGTCGGCGGATCCTTCAGCGCGCGCACATCCATCTGGATGCGGATCGTGCCGCCGGGGGCGATGTGCCCGCCGGCCTTCGCCGGTGTCGGCAGGCCGATCAGCCCGTAGGCACCGGCGGCCGTCACGCCGAGCGCGGTGGCGCGGGTCAGGAACTCGCGCCGGCTCAGCTTGCCCTCGGCCACCTCGCGGGCGAGCTCGTAGGCATGAGGATGGACCCTGTTGGGGGTATTGTGGTCAGTCACGGTTGTCTCCCGCGTGATTGGTCGTGACGCCCCCTCCCGGGACGCCCTCGCGCCGGCATTGTTACCGGGCTCCCGACAGGCGTCAAAGCCTTTGAACGGAGGCTGACATCGGCGTGACCGTGTCCGCTGCCGGCCGGGCCGCGACTTGACCGGCCCGGCCGAACCCGTCAGTCAGGGGCAACCCCCGAGAGGTCAGAGCAGCATGGCCCGCCGCACCGCCCCCTTCGCCCGTTTCGAATGGATGATCGCCTGGCGCTACATCCGGGCCCGCCGTGCCGAGGGCGGCGTCTCGGTGATGACCTGGATCAGCCTCGTCGGGATCACCCTGGCGGTCTTCGCCCTGATCGCCACCCTTGCCGTGCGCTCCGGGTTCCGCGCCGAGTTCGTGGACACGATCCTCGGCGCCAACGCCCATGTCACCGTCTACAACCAGGCCGAAGTCGGCCCCGGCGGACGGCTGGACCGGACCATCACCGACTACGAGGCGCTGGCGGCAAGGCTGGTCGGCGTCCCGGGCGTCACCCGCGCCGCGCCGCTGGTCCGCGGGCAGGTGATGGCCAACTTCCAGAGCGCCAATGCCGGTGTCGAGATCTACGGCATCACCGCCGCCGACCTTGCCGGCCTGCCCCGGATCGCCGCGCCCGAGGCGTCGATGGGCCAGATCGAGCGCTTCGGCGAGGGGATCGCGATGGGCTCCGGGGTGGCGCGCGA
>JBFKOW010000260.1:0-3075 GCA_041628615.1 Paracoccaceae bacterium
CGGCTGGACATGCAGTCCATGGCGGCGGCGCTCGCGATGAAGGAAAGGCTGGACTGGGCCGGTCACGCCGACCTCGCGATCAGCTTCAACGCCTCCTCGGCCCTGCTTCTGCACCCGGATTTCATGCGCGACCTCGTCAACGGGGTCGAAGCCCGCAACATCGCCCCGGCGCAGGTGTTCATCGAGGTCCTGGAGGACACGATTCTCGGGGTGCGGGGCGAACCCAGCGCCGAGGCGGCGGTGATCCAGCAGCTTCGGGATGCCGGGTTCCAGGTGCTGCTCGATGATTTCGGCGTCGGCTATGCCGGTTTGGCCCACCTGTCCGATATCGCCGTGACCGGAGTGAAGGTCGACCGCTCGCTCATCGGTCTGGTCGGCGAGGACTGCGCGAGCGCGCGGATCGTGGCGGCCATCGTCGACCTGTGCCGGGATCTCGATCTCGAGGTGGTGGCCGAGGGGGTAGAGGACCGGGCCGCGGCGGATCGGCTGGTCGAGATGGGGTGCACCATCCAGCAGGGGTACTGGATCAGCCGGCCGATGCCCGAGGAGTCCGTGCTTGACTGGCTTGGCGACCAACCGGGTCAGGCCCGTTCCTGGCGTCCCGCGCTGCTGCCGCCGACCGGATGAAACTGGCCCCGCCGCGCCGCCGCCGGGCGCAGTGCGCACCCCGGCGGCCGGCGGGACGGGGCCGCACCTGAACCACTAGGTCAGCCAATCTCCCCCTCAAATCCCCCCTGCAAATCTCCCCCCTGTCGGACCGGTCGGGGCATCCCCGACCGAACGACTCGTAATGGCCGAGCCTAGCACAAGAGGGCCGAAAAGTCGACGCGGCGGCCCTCCGGTCCGGGCTGCCCGGGCGGGCGCCGGACCGGCCCGGCCGGATCACCCAGCGGCGCGGCGGCGCAGCGCCCCGAGACCGCCGAGCGCGACCAGCAGCAGCGACGCCGCCGGCGGCAACGGCACCACGCCCGGTCCCGGATCGTCGGTGTCCACGGTGATCGCGTCGATCGACAGGGTGGTCTGGAATCCGCCCGACACGAAGGTCAGGCCGACCACGAAGGGATCGGTCGGGTCCAAGCCCTCGGCCGGGTCGATGCCGAGGATGGTGAAGGCCGACACGCCCCCGGCCACGAAATCGCGGAAGTCGAAGGTGGTGCCCACCCCGAGGGTCTCGAGGAACCCGTCGAAGGACACCTGGAACAGGTCGTCCCCGCCGGGCAGCGCGTCCGGGATGATCAGGGTGGCGAAGTTCGGCGCCCCTGGGTCCATCGAATAGGTGAAGCCCGTCGCCACGATCGGGTCGACGAAGATCGGCGCCTCCACCCCGAGCCCGTTGAAGATGTTGAGCGCGAGGTCGTTCTGCCCGTCCGGGGTCGAGGCGAAGGGTATCAGCGCGGTCTCCGGCGTGGCGCCTTCCGGGTTCGCCCAGACGAGCGCCGAGGTGTCGTAGGGCAGCCCGGAGTTGGGCGGGTTGTCGGGATCGATCCCGAGCCCCAGTACGAGCTGGCCGGAATTGTTGAACCCGTAGGACGGCCGCAGATCGATCGAAAGGTGCGGGAAACTGGTGTCGACCTCGCCCGCCACGCCGTCGACCCGGTCGCCTGGCGCCACGATGAGGTGGCCGTCGACATATATCCTGTTGTTGTACTCGTAGGCCACCTGCCCGTGGTCATTCAGGTTGACCGATCCGACGATCCCTCCGGACGTGTTGGAGTCGCCCACGAAAACCGGTGCGGCCGTCGGCTCGCCGGCTTCCTGCACCACGTAGCCGGCCTGCGGATTGAGGCCGCTGTGCTCGTACACCGACACCATCACGTCGCCATCGGCATTGATGGCGGGCCGCCCGAACACCGTGAAGCCGACACCTTCGATGACACGGGTGAGGGTGCTGCCGTCGCCCACGTAAGCGCCGGTCGTCGAATTCCTGGTCGGGTCCGAACTCCCCTGCTCGGTTCCGGTGAAGGCGACCTGCCCGGCGTTGTTGATCGCGACGCCGCCGCCGGAGAAATTGAAGATGCCGGACGCGTCCCCCTCTTCGAGGATCACCACCGGTGCACCGCCACCACTGGGAAACTTCACGATCTGCTGTTTCCCGTCGGTCGTGGTGACGAGCGCCGCAACATCGCCATTGTCGTTGAATGCCATACGGGAGAAATCGAGCGAGGCGTAGTTCAGCACGTTGGGGTCATCCGTCCCGGTTCCGGTCACCCATTCGGCAAGCACGGTCTTGGTGACACCGTCTGGTTCCAGAATGGCCAGTTCGACGGTCTCGCCCGACTGTCCGGTCACGACAAGGTACTGGCCGGCGTTGTTGCGGATCGGGCCCGAGTAGTAGGTCTGGTAGCCTGCGTCGAAACTGTCCTCCCTGTTCCCGTAGGTGTCCACGGCCCGCATCCGGTAGCGGTTGTCGGTGAAGCTGCCGTTCGGCGGATCGCGATAATAGTCCGCCCACGCGACGGTGCCCTGATCGTCGATGGAGAGGTCGAAGGCGTTCGTCGCCTCGCCCTGGTTGAGCCCGACCTTGTTGCCGTCCTTGTCCGTGATCAGATCGATGCTGTAGGTCGCCGCGCCCGCAGGCGCGCCTGCCAGGATTGCCAGCGCCGCGGCGCCGCCCTGAAGATGTCTCATGAACTGTCCCCCGCTTACCCAACCCGAAACACGAAACATAATCCGTCGATTCGGACCAAGCCGCATGACCCATTTGGGCTATGCGGCGAAGGAAATTGCACTTCCCACCGGGATGCCGCATTAGGGGCGCCGAACCGAATGCGCGGAGCGATCCATGGCCAGCTACCAGTACGTCTACCACATGGATGGGGTGTCCAAGACCTATCCGGGCGGCAAGAAATGCTTTGAGAACATCCGCCTGAACTTTCTCCCCGGGGTGAAGATCGGGGTCGTCGGCGTCAACGGCGCGGGCAAGTCCACGCTGCTGCGGATCATGTCCGGGGTGGACACGGAGTTCAACGGCGAGGCGCGGGCGGCGGACGGCATCCGCGTGGGCTACCTGCCGCAGGAGCCGGAGCTGGACGAGTCCAAGGACGTGCTCGGCAACGTGATGGAAGGCGTGGGGCC
>JBFKOW010000261.1:0-3050 GCA_041628615.1 Paracoccaceae bacterium
CCCGCCATGCAGCGGCGTCAGAAGGCCGACCGGTCGATCCCGGCGTCTTGCAGGCACTGGTCGAATTCCGCGTCCGTCGTGGTGCTGTCGACGCAGGCCTGCACGCCCGGGTCCGAGACCGCGCCGCTCGGACGGCTCGCCATGCTGGCCTCGCTCGCCGCGCTCGATGCGGAGGAGGCGCTGGCTTCGCTGGCGGCGCTCGACGCGGAGGACCCCGAGGACGCCGAGGACGCGGACGACGCCGAGGCGTCGCTGTGGCCGCTGGCATGGGCCATGCTCATCGTCGTGAAGGCCGGGGCGGCATAGGCGGCGCCGGCCAGTGCACCGACACGAAGAAGGGCCGCGCGGCGGCTGAGGGTTTTCTGGGACATCGTTTGCTCCTGTTCTCGTTTTTGCCTGCGGGCAGGCTCGTAGGTTTCACCCGCACGGCTCCGTTTTTCGGCAAAGAGGGCGCCTTGGGAAGTAAACCGAGGGTGTAGACGGGAGCCGTAAACCTTAGTCAGAGCAACACTGTGGCGACGGCGCGGCGATTTGCGCGGCAATGCGGCGGAAACGTGGCAAAGCCCGGCGGATTCCGGCCGATCCGGTCCGGAGCAAGGCGGCGGACCCGCTGCGGGATCGCCGGGCAGGCCGGCAGCACGGGCCGGGTTCGGGAGCGGGAAAAGGTGATTCCCGCTCCCGTCAGCCGTCACATCAGGGTGCGCACGTCGGTGAGCCGCCCGGTCACCGCCGCCGCGGCGGCCATCGCCGGGCTCATCAGGTGCGTGCGCCCGCCCCGGCCCTGGCGGCCCTCGAAGTTGCGGTTCGAGGTGGCGGCGCAGCGTTCGCCCGGGGCGAGCTGGTCGGGGTTCATCGCGAGGCACATCGAGCAGCCGGCGAGCCGCCATTCGAATCCCGCCGCGCGGAAGATGTCGGCCAGGCCCTCTTCCTCGGCCTGCGCCCGGACGAGGCCCGAGCCGGGCACCACCATCGCCCGCTTCACCTTGATCTTCTTGCCCTTCAGGATCTCGGCGGCGGCGCGCAGGTCCTCGATCCGGCCATTGGTGCAGGAGCCGATGAAGACGGTGTCGATCTCGATCTCGCTCAGCTTCTGGCCGGGCTTGAGCCCCATGTAGTCGAGCGACCTCTGTGCCGCGCCCACCTTGCCGCCGCTGAAGCTCGCCGGGTCCGGGACCTCGGCGGTGATCGGCAGCACGTCCTCGGGCGAGGTGCCCCAGGTCACAACCGGGGCGATGTCCTCGGCGGCAATGGTCACCACCTTGTCCCAGTGCGCGTCGTCGTCGGAATACAGCGTCTTCCACCACGCCAGCGCGGCCTCCCACTGCGCCCCCTTGGGGGCGTGCGGGCGTCCCGTCACGTAGTCGAAGGTCTTCTGGTCCGGCGCGATCAGGCCGGCCCGGGCGCCGCCCTCGATGGCCATGTTGCAGACCGTCATCCGGCCTTCCATCGACAGGTCGCGGATCGCCTCGCCGCAATACTCGATGACATAGCCGGTGCCGCCCGCGGTCCCGGTCTTGCCGATGATCGACAGGGTGATGTCCTTGGCGGTGACCCCCGGGCGCAGCTTGCCGGTGATCTCCACCTTCATGTTCTTCGACTTCTTCTGGATCAGGGTCTGGGTGGCGAGCACGTGCTCGACCTCGGAGGTGCCGATGCCGTGGGCCAGCGCGCCGAAGGCGCCGTGGGTCGCGGTATGGCTGTCGCCGCAGACCACGGTCATCCCCGGCAGGGTCCAGCCCTGTTCGGGGCCGACGATGTGGACGATCCCCTGCCGGACGTCGCTGACCGGGTAGTAGTGGATGCCGAACTCGCGGGCGTTGGTGTCCAGCGCGGCGACCTGGATCCGGCTGTCCTCGGGCATCGCCTCGGGGTTTTCGCGCCCCTCGGTGGTGGGCACGTTGTGGTCGGGCACGGCGATGGTCTTGTCCGGGGCGCGGACAGTGCGGCCGGACATCCGCAGACCCTCGAAGGCCTGCGGGCTGGTGACCTCGTGGACGAGGTGCCGGTCGATGTAGAGAAGGCAGGTGCCGTCCTCGGCCTCGTGGGCGACGTGGGCGTCCCAGATCTTGTCGTAAAGGGTCTTGCCGGGCATGGGTGAAAATCTCTCGGGTGTCGTTGGGTCAAGGGCAGCGGGGCGGTGGCGCGGCGCGGGCGGGCGCGGCCCGGATCATGGCCGTGCGAGAATGGCCCTGGCCGCGCCGAAGAAGCGCCAGGGCAGGCGCTGCCGGTCGTCGATATCGAGAACGCGGGTCATCACCGGTCACATACGCCCGTCCCGACCGCCGATCAAGCCGGGGACGACGGCCTGCGCCCCGCATTCGCCGCGGTGCCCTTGCCCATTCAGCCGCGCCCGCGCATGGTGGAGAAAACCGGCAGCGGAGCGGGCATGGAAGGCGAGGAGGCGGAGCAGCAGAAGACCCCGGACCTCGTGGAACAGGCGGCCGACCTGATCGAGGCGGGCCAGGGACTGCTCGGACAGGCGCAGACCTTCCTCGAAAGCCTCCTCCGGCCGTGGAACGCCTACCAGATCGGGATCGTGCTGGCGGTCTGGGCGGTCGCCTGGGTCGTGGGCACCGCGCTCGGCCCGCGGGTGATGGAGTGGCTGCGGACCCGCGAGGGCTGGCCGAAATGGCGGCTGCGGGTGCTGCTGGTGGTGCACAAGCGGCTTCGCGGCCTGCTCTTCGTGGTGCTGATCTGGATCACCGTGCTGGTAATGCGCGAGCTGACCTGGCCGTCGCGGTCCTATCTCGTCGGGATCGTCGCCAACCTCGCCACCGCCTGGCTGGTGGTGACCTTCGCCACCCGGCTGATCGCGAACTCCTTCCTGCGCAGCATCGTGCGCTACGGGGCCTGGTCCTGGGTGACGCTCAACATCCTCGGGCTGACCGAGGAGGCGGTGGGGCTGCTCGACAGCCTCGCGCTGCGGATCGGCGATTTCCGGATCTCGGTCTGGCTCGTCCTGCAGGCGATGCTGATCGTCACCTTCGCGATGGTCGCGGCGCGGTTCATCACCCGGACCACCGCCGCCCGGATCCACCGCAACGAGGACC
>JBFKOW010000262.1:0-2980 GCA_041628615.1 Paracoccaceae bacterium
CAGGTCAGCCCGGCGCGGGCGCAGACCTCGGTGCCGACATCGATGTCGAAGCCCGCGAGCTTGCCGTCGTCACCGACGAAGTTGTAGGGCGGATAGACCCCCTCGGTGCCGACCCGGATCACGGCGTGGCTATCCGCCTGACCGGGGGCCGGGGACAGTCCGGCGGCGGCTAGGAGGCCGGCAAGGATCGCGGCGAGCGGCGCGACGGGGCGGGATCGGCGGGTCATGAGGGCAGTCCTTCTCGGTTGATGGGGGTCACGACAGGGGCAGGGGCTTCACGCAATCGGCCACGACATCGCCCTGGTCGATCTGCAACCAGTGGGCCTGCAGCTGGCCCAGCGTCCCGTCCGCCGAGATCGCGGCGAGCAGGTCGTCCAGCCTGCCGAGCAGGTCCGGCCGGCCTTCCGCCACCGCCAGCGCCGCGCCCGTGGTCGGGATCGGGTGGCTGCCGAGCTCGAATAGCTCGGACCCGCGCGGGTGGGCGCCGACGACGGCCGCCGACCCGAAATAGATGTCGGCCGCGCCGGTCAGCGCCGCGGCGACGGCGGCCGGATTGTCCTCGGTCAGCAGCAGCGACGCCCCCGCCCGCGCCATCGCGACGTGGTGCAGCGTGTCGCGGGTGACCGCCACCACCGGCCCGGCGTCCAGCGACATCGACGGATCCATCGACCACAGCGTGCCGTGGGCGTCGTCGGTCACGTGGTAGGCGCAGGTGAAATCGACGACCCGGTCCCGAGCCACGGAATAGCCGATCCCGCCGGTCACCACGTCGATGTCGCCGCGGAAGAGGGCGGGGATCAGGGCCGGCACGTCGAGGTCCACCCAGCGGCATTCGAACCCGCCGCGCCGGCAGATCTCGGCCAGCAGCGCGGCATCCAGTCCGGTCCGCTGTCCGTCTGCGCCGCGCATGAGGTAGGGCGGATAGCCCGGATTGGCGCCGATCCTGAGGGCCTCCGCCCGCCCGCCGGTGGCCGCCGACGCCGCCAGCACCGCCGCCACCGCGACGGCTGCCGCCGGGCTGGCGGTCACGCGCCGCCCGTCGCCGACAGGAAGCCGCGCAGCCGCTCCGAACGCGGGGAACCGAACACCTCGTCCGGGGACCCTTCCTCCTCGATCAGGCCCTGGTGCAGGAAGATGACGTGATCGCTCACGTCCCGGGCGAGGTTCATGTCGTGGGTCACGATGATCATCGTGCGGCCCTCTTCGGCCAGGGCCTTGATGACCTTGATGACTTCCTGTTCGAGTTCCGGATCGAGCGCCGAAGTCGGTTCGTCGAAAAGCAGCGCCTTGGGCTCCATGCACAGCGCCCGGGCGATCGCCGCGCGCTGTTGCTGGCCGCCGGACAACTGGGCCGGGTAGACATCGCACTTGTCGCCGATCCCGACCTTGTCGAGGTAGCCGCGCGCCGCCTTCTCGACCTCGTCCCGGTCGCGGCCCAGCACCGTCACCGGCGCCTCCATCACGTTCTGCAGGATGGTCATGTGGGCCCACAGGTTGAACTGCTGGAACACCATCGACAGGTTGGTGCGGATCCGGATCAGCTGGGCCTTGTCGCCGGGATGCCGGTGCGCGCCGTTGCCGGACCACTTGACCGGTTCGCCGCAGAACAGGATCTCGCCGTCCTGGCTGTCCTCCAGCAGGTTGGCGCAGCGCAGCAGCGTCGATTTGCCGGACCCGGACGAGCCGATCAGGCTCACCACATGGCCGGCCGGGGCCTCCACATCGACGCCCTTGAGGACCTCGAGGGATCCGTAGGACTTGTGAAGGTTGCGGATCTCGATGACGTTTTCGGGCACGGGCTTTCCGGAATGACGGGCGGACTGCGCGTCAGTAGGGCGCAAACCGGACCGGATTGCAACAATCCGCTGCCACCGACCCCGTCAACCCGCCGCCCGGGCCGCCAGCCGCTCCGGATCGGGCGCCGGCGGCAGCGGCAGGGCCATGTAGACCGCCTGGTCCAGCACCTCGAACCCCCTCAGGCCGCCAAGCGGCCCCGACAGGTCGGAGGGCAGCGCCGCCACCGCGCCGGCCAGGGCCGACCGCAGCGGCGCCGGATCCCGCCCGGCGGCGCAGATCAGCGGCAGCCCGGGACGCGCCGGCGTCCGGCCGAGCAGGCGGACCCTTCCGGCGGCGGGATCGTGGGCCTCAAGCAGCCGCCACGACACCGCGTCGAGATAGGCGATGTCCGCCCGGCCCTCCGCCACCGCCTGCAGCGACCCGGCATGGGAGCCGGTCTCGACAAGCGTGCCGATCGGCCGCGCCGGAGCGCCGGCGGGGTCCGGGTCGAACCGGGCGGCCCAGCCGGACTGGCTGTCCGCGCTGTTGAAAGCAAGCCGGAGCGGCCCGTCAGGCAGACCGCCCGACGGGCCGACGATCCGAGAGAAGTAATGTCCCGGCGGGCAGTCCAGTCCGAAATCGAAAGTGCCGACATAAGTCACCCGCGTACGCAGAACGCTCCGCAGCGGCAGGCCGCAGGTCATCGACAGGGCAAGATCCGGTTGCAGCCAGTGTTCCGTCCAGCGCGCAGGAAGCGTTTCCGGCGGCATCAGGTCGGGCAGCCCGGGTAACCGCGCCCGCACGAGATCCCAGAACCTGAGCCAGGCCCCAGCCGTCTCCGCCTGCCAGTACATCGGCAGGCTGGCGATCATGTTCCGCTGCCGCCCTGCGCGACGACACGCTGCCGGGCGCGGGCCGAATCCTGGTCGGAGACGCCCAGCATCGGCGCGACGAGGCGCAGCAGAGCGTCTTCCTCGTGGTCGCGGACCCCGTCGGCCAGGGCCACCGCCCACAGCGCCTCGATCACGCTCTCGCGGTCCTCGTAGGGCACCGCGTCCTTGATCGCGCGGGTGAAACGCACGGTATCGGGGGCCTCGGCCTCCAGCGCCTCGGCGTCGCGGCGCAGCTTCGTGACCTCGAACGGCGACAGGCCGTAGCGGCGGGCGAGGATCGCGTCGATCCGGGCGGTCTCGGCCGCATCGAC
>JBFKOW010000263.1:0-2917 GCA_041628615.1 Paracoccaceae bacterium
ACGCAGCGGGTGCAGGAGATGCAGCGCGTCATGTGGGTCTCGACCAGCGGCCCGAGGTCGAGGTCCAGCGCGGCGCGCTTCGGCTCGCGGTAGCGGCTGAAATCGACGCCGTAGGCCATCGCCTGGTCCTGCAGGTCGCATTCCCCGCCCTGGTCGCAGATCGGGCAGTCGAGCGGGTGGTTGATGAGCAGGAACTCCATCACCCCCTCGCGGGCCTTCTTCACCATCGGCGAGTTGGTCCGCACCACGGGCGGCTCGCCGTCCTTGCCGGGCCGCAGGTCCTTGACCTGCATCGCGCAGGAGGCGGCCGGTTTCGGCGGCCCGCCGACGACCTCGACGAGGCACATGCGGCAGTTCCCGGCGATCGACAGGCGTTCGTGGTAGCAGAATCGGGGGATCTCGATGCCTGCCTCTTCGCAGGCCTGGATGAGGGTCATCGCCCCCGGCACTTCCAGCTCGACCCCATCGATGACGACCTTACGCAAGTCCGACATGCGCGCGTCCCTTGTTCCCTTGACGGCAAGTGACTGGAGCGGCGCGGATTGCCGCCCGCTCCTCACCCGTGGCTCGACCCCTTCTAGCGTGAGGTCCACCGGGATGCCAGTGCGCTGACCGCAGGTTTCGGCTGATAAATCGACGCGCCCCGGCGCCGGTCACGGCACCGGGTCAACGCGGACGACGGCCCGCCGGACAGAGTGCGGCAAGACGGCGCGCCCGGTCGGCGCGGCGTCGCCCGCCGGTTACCGCAGCAGCCGGCCGATGGCGCTGTCGGCCGCGATCTCGGCCCGTCCCACCGCGCAGTAGGTTTCCGGACGGCCCTCGACGGCCCCCTTCTCGGCCAGCCGGGCGCGGGCGATGGCCTCGAGCCGGCGCTTCTCGGCCCGGTCCTCGACATAGGCGTCGATCTGGGCCTCCGAATAGCCGAGCGACCGCGCGTGGTCCTTCAGGCTGTTGAGATAGGCGATGCCGCGCAGCAGCCGTGGCTGCAACTCGTCGCAGACATCGCTGATCTCGACCGCGATGCCGGTGGCGATCAGGCCCTCGCTGATGGCGGTCACGTCCTTCAGCGGTCCGAGCGCTGCGGCGGGCGCGGCGGTCGCCAGCCCGGCGGCAAGCGCCGCGGCGCCGGTCAGACGGCGGAACGGGAGGAGAAGGCCGGGAAAGGGTCGCACAGGCATCGGGAATCGGATCCTCGGGTGTCGGTCGGTTTGTATCGGTCGGGCTTGCCGGCCTCATGTCCGCACTCCGCGCCCGCTATTCAATAGCGACGCCGCGAAACCGGGGGAAACCCGCCGGCGGCGCGGCCGCGTCCCCCCTTGCGCGCCGCGCCGTCCCGGCGCCTTGTGGCGGCATGGACCCGATCCCGCTCGCCACCCTCGCCCGCGTCTTCGGCCGCATCGGCGTGCTGTCGTTCGGCGGCCCCGCGGCGCAGATCGCGCTGATGCACCGGGAACTGGTGGACGCGCGCGGCTGGCTCGACGAGGCGCAGTTCCTGCGGGCGTTGTCCTTCTGCATGTTGCTGCCGGGCCCCGAGGCGATGCAGCTGGCGACCTATGCCGGCTGGCGGCTGCGGGGCATTCCGGGCGGGCTGATCGCCGGCGGGCTGTTCGTGCTTCCGGGCGCGGCGGTGATCCTCGGGCTGGCGCTTCTCTACCTCGGCTACGGATCGCTGCCGCTGGTGCAGGCGGCGTTTCTCGGGATCAAGGCCGCGGTGGTGATGGTCGTGGTGCAGGCGATCCTGCGGCTGTCGCGGCGGGCCCTGAAGGGGACCGAGCCGACGGTGCTGGCCCTGCTGGCCTTCGCCGCGCTGTTCCTTTTCGCGCTGCCGTTTCCGCTGGTCATCGGGCTGGCCGCGCTCTGGGGCGCGCTGCGCAGCACCGGCGCGCCGCACCCGGCCCCGCTGCCGCGGCTGCGCGGCATCGTCGGGCCGGCGCTGGCTGGCGGCGCGCTCTGGGCCGCGCCGCTGATCCTCGCCGCCGCGGCGGGGGCGGACTTCTTCCTCGCCCTCGGGTTGTTCTTCTCGAAACTCGCGGTCGTCAGCTTCGGCGGCGCCTACGCGGTGCTGGCCTGGATGACCCAGGCGGTGGTCGAGACCCACGGCTGGGTGCGCCCCGACCAGATGATCGACGCGCTGGGCCTCGCGGAGACCACGCCGGGCCCGCTGATCCTCGTGACCCAGTTCGTCGGCCACCTCGCCGGCGCGGCGCAGGGCGGCACCGGCACCGCGGTCGCGGCGGGACTGCTGGTGCTCTGGGTCACCTTCGTGCCGTGTTTCATCTGGATTTTCGCCGGTGCGCCGCTCATCGACTGGCTGGAGGGGCGGCCCCGGATCGCCGCCGCGCTGCGGGCGGTCACCGCGGCGGTGGTCGGGGTGATCGCGAACCTGTCGGCGTGGTTCGCCGCCCATGTCCTGTTCGCCGAGGTGGGAACGGCGGCGGCGGGTCCGCTGCGCGTCCTGGCGCCGGTCTGGTCCAGCCTCGATCCGGCCGCGCTCGGGCTTTCGGCGGCCGCCGCGCTGTGCCTCTTCGGGTTGCGCTGGGGGCTTGGCCTCGTGCTGCCGGCGCTGGCCGCCGGCGGCCTCCTGCTCGGCCTGGCCGGGCTGGCCTGAGGCGTCGCCCGGCGGGGCGGGACAGCCCCCTTTCCTCGGCTTCCGAATCCCCTATGGTGGGGACAGGTCCACGACACGGGGCGGCCCCGATGGCGACGCGCATTGATTACGGCAGCCTGATGCATCGGCACATGCGGAAGCTGATCCAGGAAGTGCTGGAAGGCGTCTCGCGGACCGGCCTGCCCGGCGACCACCACTTTTTCATCACCTTCGACACGCTGCACCCGGACGTGGAGATCGCCGACTGGCTGTCCGACCGCTACCCCGAGGAGATGACGGTCGTCATGCAGCACTGGTTCGACAAGCTGG
>JBFKOW010000264.1:0-2843 GCA_041628615.1 Paracoccaceae bacterium
ACCGGCCGCTGGTCGCGGTGGTCGGCGGGGCCAAGGTATCGACCAAGCTGGACCTGCTCGGCAACCTCGTGGCCAGGGTCGATCACCTGGTGATCGGTGGCGGCATGGCGAACACCTTCCTCGCCGCGCAGGGCGTCGCGGTCGGCAAGTCGCTGTGCGAACACGACCTTGCCGAAACCGCGCGGGAGATCCTCGGCAAGGCCAATGCCGCCGGCTGCGCGATCCACCTGCCCGGCGACGTCGTGGTGGCGCGGGAATTCAAGGCCGGCGCGGCGAGCGAGGTCCTGCCGGCGACAGCCTGCCCCGAGGACGCGATGATCCTTGACGCCGGGCCGGAGACGGTGGCGGCGCTGAGATCGGTGTTCGACGGCGCGCGGACGGTGATCTGGAACGGCCCGCTCGGCGCCTTCGAGATCGCGCCCTTCGACGCGGCGACGGTGGCTGCGGCGCGGCACGTGGCGGACCTGACCCGGGCCGGCAAGGTGGTGTCGGTGGCCGGCGGCGGCGACACCGTCGCGGCGCTGAACCAGGCCGGCGTGGGCGACGCCTTCACCTATGTCTCGACGGCGGGCGGCGCATTCCTCGAATGGCTCGAGGGCAAGACCCTGCCCGGGGTGGCGGCCCTGATGCGCGACTGAGGGCTTCTTCGGACTGCAAATATCCCGGGGAGACCGGCGCCCGCGGGGCGCCGGGCGGGGCGGCGCCCCCGATTTTTCGACGAAAAATCGACGCAGCCCCGGCCGTTATCGCAAACCGCGATTGCGGCGCGACGAGGCGCACCTTAGACCCGCAGAGGACGTCAACAGCGACCAGGGAGACCACCGATGACCAACCCGATGGCAGAGCAGATGCGCAGCGGCGCAGGCTTCATCGCCGCCCTCGACCAGTCCGGCGGCTCCACCCCCAAGGCCCTGCGGCTCTACGGCATCGACGAGGACCAATACGCCTCCGAGGCCGAGATGTTCGACCTGATCCACGCCATGCGGTCCCGCATCGCCGCCGCCCCCGCCTTCACCGGCGACAAGGTGATCGGCGCGATCCTGTTCGAGATGACCATGGACCGCGAGATCGGCGGCAAGCCCGCGGCGAAGTACCTCTGGGAGGACAAGCGCGTGGTCCCCTTCCTCAAGGTCGACAAGGGCCTTGCCGACCCCGCCCACGGCGTCCGGCTGATGCAGGACGTCCCCGATCTCGACACGCTCTGCGAGCGGGCGGTCAGCCACGGCATCTTCGGGACCAAGATGCGCTCGGTGATCGACGCCGCCGACGCCGAGGGGATCCGCTTCAACGTCACCCAGCAGTTCCGCTTCGGCGAGCAGATCCTGCGGCACGGGCTGATGCCGATCCTCGAACCCGAGGTGACGATCTCGATCCCCGACAAGGCCGAGGCCGAGGACCTGTTGCTGGCCGAGATCCTGTCCGGGCTGGACGCCCTGCCCGCCGGCCAGGAGATCATGCTCAAGCTCTCGCTGCCCACCGTCGACAACCACTACAAGCCGCTCATCGACCATCCGAAGGTGATGCGGGTCGTGGCGCTGTCGGGCGGCTACAGCCGGGACGAGGCCAACGCGATCCTCGCCCGCAACACCGGGATGATCGCCTCTTTCTCGCGGGCGCTGACCGAGGGCCTGTCTGCGCAGCAGTCCGACGAGGCGTTCAACGCCGCGCTCGCCGCGACGATCGAGTCGATCTACGCCGCCTCGGTCGCCGGCTGACCCCCGGGTCCGCGCCGCCTGTTCGGGCCGGGACAAGACGGGCCGGGACGGCGGCGCAACGCCCGCGGAAAACCCGTCACGCGGCTTGACGCGGGGATTCCCAAACCGTCCCGGATGTGGCAGCGTCCGGACACGGCCCGCCAAGAGGCCGCACCGGCACGGCATGAGGCAGCGCGATGATCCGGACGAGCACGATGTCCCTGGGGCCGATCCTCTACTTCACCGCGGTGGTGATCGCCGGCGGCTACTTCGTCTTCGCCGCCGTGCAGGGCCCCTTCGGCGTCTTCGAGCGCGCCGGCATCGCCGCCGAGACCCGCGACCTGAGGAGCGAACTGGCCGCGCTCCGGTCCGAGGTGGCGCGGATGGGAAACCTCACCCACCGCCTGTCCGACGAATTCCTCGATCTGGACCTGCTCGACGAACAGGCCCGCGACCTTCTGGGCCTGATCCGGGCCGACGAGGTGGTGGTGCGCTGACCGGGCCCGCCCCGCGCCGACACCCCGTCCCCTGCCCCGACCAAGCCGCCCCGCGCCTTCACACCGGCAGTCTTTCGCTGGACGCAAGGCAGGGTTGAGCCTGCCGGGCGGAAGCGGGGCAAATTGTCCCTTTCGCGAATCCGCCGCACCCCGTATGAAATAGTTTAAAGCTAAACTATTCCGGCAGCGCCGCGGAGGAGACCACATGGCCACACGCAAGTCCCAGGCGAAACCCAACGTTTCGGCCGAAGAGCTGCTCACCTACTACCGGGAAATGCTGCTCATCAGGCGGTTCGAGGAGAAGGCGGGCCAGCTCTACGGCATGGGCCTGATCGGCGGCTTCTGCCACCTCTACATCGGCCAGGAAGCGGTCGTCGTCGGGCTCGAGGCCGCCGCCAGCGAGGGCGACAAGCGGGTCACCAGCTACCGCGACCACGGCCACATGCTGGCCTGCGGCATGGACCCGAAGGGCGTCATGGCCGAACTGACCGGCCGCGAGGGCGGCTACTCCAAGGGCAAGGGCGGCTCGATGCACATGTTCTCGAAGGAGCGCCACTTCTACGGCGGCCACGGGATCGTGGGCGCGCAGGTGCCGATCGGCGCCGGGCTCGCCTTCGCCGACAAGTATCTCGGCAACGACCGCGTGACCTTC
>JBFKOW010000265.1:0-2812 GCA_041628615.1 Paracoccaceae bacterium
CCCAGCGCGAGATCGACCAGAAGGTGAAAGAGATCATCGACGAGGGCTACGAGACCGCCAAGCGGATCCTCACGGAGAAGCGCGACGACCTCGAGCGGCTGGCCCAGGGCCTGCTGGAATACGAGACCCTGACCGGGTCCGAGATCACCCGGGTGATCGCCGGCGAGCCGCTGAAGCGCGACGACGACGCGGACGACACCCCGCCCGCCGGCGGCAGCTCGATCACCGCGATCCCCAAGACCAAGGGCCGCAAGCCCAAGGAACCCGGCAGCGGGCTGGAGCCCGAGCCCAGCGCCTGACCCGGCCCCGACCGAGACCCGATGCCCCGCCCCGCCCGGCGGGGCATTGCGTTTCGGCCGCGGTCCGGGTTCGATGGCGGCAACCGTCACGACCGGGGAGGGCCGGACATGGACCTGTCGACGCTGGCCGATCTCGTCGCCGCCGCCGCGATCGTGGTGTCGCTGGGACTGGTGGTGCACGAGATGCGCCAGACCCGGCGGCAGGCCGAACTGGGCAACTGGCGCGACCTGCTGCAGACGCTGGTGGACTTCAAGGCCGCGACCAACGACCTCGCCTTCGCCGACCTGGTCCGGCGCGGGCACGCGGATTACGGCGGCCTGACCGAAACCGAGAAGCTCGCCTTCGGGCTCTACCTCGAACAGGGCGTCCACGTTCTCGGCAATTTCGTGAAGCACAACGACGCCCTGCCGTCGCGGCTGAAGGGGCTCGACCTCGCGATCGTCAACCTGTTCCACGACCTGCTGGCCACGCCGGGGGGCGCGGCCTGGTGGGCGGAGGCCCGGCAGGCCGGACGCTTCATGCCCGAGACCTACGTGGTGACCGAGGCCCTGCTGGAAAAGCGGCGGGCCAATGGCGGCCGGCCCCTGACCGGCTGACCGGAGCCGCGGATGCCGATGCCGGACTGGAACCCCGAGAGCTATGCCCGGTTTGGCGACCTGCGGCTGCGCCCGGCGCTCGACCTGCTCGCCCGGGTGGGGCCGCTGCCCGAGGGCGGCATCGTCGATCTCGGCTGCGGCGCGGGGGCCGTCGCCGGCGCCCTGCGGAGTCGGTATCCGGGCCGGGCGCTGACCGGCCTCGACACCTCGCCCGCGATGCTGGCGCGGGCGGCCGAGACCGGGCTCTACGACCGGCTGACGCAGGCCGATGCCGCCGACTGGGCCCCGGACCGCGCGCCGGCGCTGATCTTCTCGAACGCCGCGCTGCACTGGCTGCCCGACCACGCCGGGCTGATGCCCCGGCTGGCCGGGCTGCTCGCCCCCGGCGGCACCCTCGCGGTGCAGATGCCGCGGCAGCAGATGGCCCCGTCCCACGCCCTGATGCGCGAGATCGCGGCGCGGGACTTTCCCGACCGGTTCGATTTCGCGGACTGGACGCCGCAGGTGTCCGATCCCCGGGTCTATGCCGCCCTGCTCGGGGCGCTGGGCGAGGCGGATGTCTGGGAGACGGACTACTTACAGCGGCTCGACCCGGTGGCCGAGGGGCACCCGGTGCGGCACTTCACCCGGTCCACCGCGATGCGGCCGTTCCTCGACCGGCTGGGCGCGGGCGCGGATGCGGCCCGGTTCCTGCGGGCCTACGACGCGGCGCTGGCGGGGGCCTATCCGACTGATCCGGACGGATCGGTGCTGTTCCCGTTCCGGCGGCTGTTCTTCGTCCTGCGCATGCCCGGCTGACGACGCTTGCGGCCGGGGCGCGGAACGGGTCTGATCGCGCCACCGGACCGGAGAACGCCATGCCCGCCCTGATCCCCACCGACGTCACCGGCACCATCACCTGGCTCGGGCTGATGGGGCCGCGCCGCGAACTCGCCCCCGAGGCCGCCGCGATCGACGAGATGGTGCTCGGGTTCGACGGGCAGGCCGGGTCGCCCTATGCCGGGCTCACCCGCCCGGCCTGCAGCCGGGTCAAGGCGCAGCACCGCGCCGGCACCGAGATCGCCAATGTCCGCCAGCTCAGCCTGATGGCGCAGGAGGACATCGACGCGATCGGCGCGGCGCTGGGGCTCGTGCCCTTCGATCCGGCCTGGGCCGGGGTGTCGGTGGTGATCGCCGGGATCGCGGATTTCTCGCACCTGCCGCCCTCGTCGCGGCTGCAGGCCGACAACGGCACCACGCTGGTCATCGACATGGAGAACCGGCCCTGCAACCAGCCGGGCATGGCGATCGACAAGACGCATCCCGGCAAGGGCAAGGGGTTCAAGCAGGCGGCGGCCGGGCGGCGCGGGGTCACCGCCTGGGTCGAGCGGCCGGGGACCCTCCGGCGGGGTGACCGGCTGCGGCTGCACATCCCGGACCAGCCCGCCTGGGCCGGGCGGACGGACAGCGCCGGCTAGAATCTTTCCGATCCGAAACGGGCTTCTGCGCGCAAGCCGCGTCCGGCGGCGAAAATGTCGGAATCCGCGCTTTCCCCCGCGGCCCGCATCGCTATCGGTGTGCCCGTGCATACCGGGGAGGGCGCCGCCCATGAGCCACAAGTCCGACATCGAAATCGCCCGTGCCGCGAACAAGCGGCCGATCCAGGAGATCGGGGCCAAGCTCGGCATCGGGGCCGACGACCTGCTGCCCTACGGCCATGACAAGGCCAAGGTGTCGCAGCGATTCGTGAACGAGGCGCGCGCCCGCAAGCGTGGCAAGCTGATCCTCGTGACGGCGATCAACCCGACCCCGGCGGGCGAGGGCAAGACGACCACCACCGTGGGCCTCGGCGACGGGCTCAACCGGATCGGCAGGAAGGCGGCGATCTGCATCCGCGAAGCCTCGCTCGGGCCGAACTTCGGGATGAAGGGCGGCGC
>JBFKOW010000266.1:0-2793 GCA_041628615.1 Paracoccaceae bacterium
ATGCGGCTCCTGTCCCTCGTTGCGCCGGACCTAGGGCCCTGACCCGGAAAGGGCAAGTCCACCCCGGACCGACGCCCACCGCGAGGGCCGGCCCGGTTCCGTGTGCGACGCCGCCCGCCGCAGCCCGGCTGGACGGCGCCGGCCCGCCGTGCCAGAGCGCCTCCATGCGGACCCTCCTGTCCTTCGCCGCGCTGTTCCTGTCCGTCGCGCTGCTCCAGCTCTCCTCGGGCGGGGTCGGCCCACTCGACGCGCTGGCCGGGCTGGCGCTGGGCTTCTCGGCGGGCGAGATCGGGCTTCTCGGATCGGCGCATTTCGCCGGGTTCTTCGCCGGCTGCTGGTGGGCGCCGCGCCTGATGGGAACGGTCGGCCATTCCCGCGCCTTCGCGACCTTCACCGCGATGGGCGCGATCGGCCTGCTCGGCCACACCATGACCGCCGATCCCCTCGCCTGGGCTGCGCTGCGGATGGCCAGCGGCCTGTGCATCGCGGGGTGCTACACGGTGGTCGAGGCCTGGCTCCAGGCGAAGGTCACCAACGCCACGCGGGGCCGCACGATGGGGGCCTACCGGGTGGTCGACCTCGGCGCCTCGATGCTGGCGCAGCTGATGATCGGGGTGCTCGCCGGGGTCGAGACCTACCTCGCCTACAACATCCTGACGCTGATGGCCTGCGCCGCGCTGCTGCCGCTGATGCTCACCCGGATCCCGCCGCCCGAGACGCCGGAGGCGCCGCGGCTGCGGCCGGGCCTTGCCTGGGACCGGTCGCCGCTGGCGGTGGTCGGCGTGGTGGTCGCGGCGATGACCTCGGCGGCATTCCGGATGGTCGGGCCGCTCTACGGGCTCGAGGTCGGGCTCACCGCCGGTCAGATCGGCCTGTTCCTCGCCGCCTGGGTCGGCGGCGGCGCGCTGGCGCAATACCCCGTCGGCTGGCTCGCCGACCGGTACGACCGGCGCTGGGTGCTGGTGGGCCTGTCGCTGGCGGCGGTCGCCAGCTGCGCCCTGACGGTCGTGCTTCCGGGCGTCGGCACCCCGGGCTACATCGCCGCCGCCGCCCTGTTCGGGGTCGCGACCTTCCCGGTCTACTCGGTCTCCGCCGCCCACGCCCACGATTTCGCCTCGTCCGAGGACCGGGTGGAGCTGTCCGCGGCGCTGATGTTCTGGTTCGCGACCGGCGCGATCGCGGCGCCCTGGGTCAGCTCGGCGCTGGTCGCGGCCTTCGGACCCCCGGCCCTGTTCGCCTTCATCTCGGTCGGGCACCTCGCGCTGGCGGTCTACGGCCTGTCGCGGATGCGGGCACGGGCCACGCCCGAGAGCCGGACCCGCTACGTCTACGCGCCGCGCACCTCGTTCCTGATCGGCCGCCTGCTGGGCGGCATCCGGAACCGCGCCGAGCGTGACGGCGGCGGCGGACCGACGGGATGAGCCGGGCGGCCGGCACCGGGCGCCGGGCCATGGCCAGGCTTCGGCAGGCGGCCCGCGTCGTCGTCCTCGCCGCCCTGTCCGCCGGACCGGTCGCCGCGGCGCCCGAGACCTTCCTGCTGGAGACGGCCCGATCGCGCGTCGGCTTCACATATTACATGCAGGGCAGCCCGGCCCGCGGCACGATGCCGATCGCCGCGGCGTCGCTGGCGATCGACCTCGACGATCTGCCGGCCTCCTCGGTCGATGTCAGCGTCGACGTGAGCCGGGCGCGGACCGGATTCGTGCTGGCGACCGGGGCCCTGAAGTCGCCCGGCGTGCTGGACGCCGCCAACCATCCCGCGATCCGGTTCCGGGCCACGCGGATCACCCGGACCGGACCCTACGCGGCGCGGATCGAGGGCAGCTTCACGATCCGCGGCGTCACCCTGCCGGGCCAGCTTGGGGCCGAGCTGTTCCGGCAGCCCGGCACCGATCCCGAGGACCGGGACCGCCTCGCGCTGCGCCTGACGGGCAGCGTCGACCGGACCGCGTTCGGCGCGCGCGCCTATGCCGGGGTGGTGGCCAGCCGGGTCGATCTCGACATCGTGGCCTTCATCCGCCGGGCCGGTCCCTGAGCCGCGCCCGCCCGCCGCCCCCTCTGGCCACGCCCGGCGGGATCGGTTAGGTCGCGCAGCGATCCAGCGGCAGGGACAGGCTCATGGCACGGCATCTCATCACCTCGGCGATCCCCTACATCAACGGCGTCAAGCACCTGGGCAACCTGATCGGCAGCCAGCTTCCGGCCGATCTCTACGCCCGCTACCTGCGCGCCCGGGGCCACGAGGTCCTGTTCCTCTGCGCCACCGACGAACACGGGACCCCGGCCGAACTGGCCGCGGCCAAGACCGGCGAGCCGGTGGCCGACTACTGCGCCCGGATGTGGCAGGTGCAGAAGGACCTGAGCGACCGGTTCGGCCTGTCCTTCGACCATTTCGGCCGCTCCTCCAGCCCGCAGAACCACCGGCTGACCCAGCATTTCGCCAAGGTGCTGGACGAGGCCGGGCTGATCCGGGAAGTCGCCGAGACGCAGATGTATTCGGTGGCCGACGGCCGCTTCCTGCCCGACCGCTACATCGAGGGGACCTGTCCGAACTGCGGCTTCGACAGCGCCCGCGGCGACCAGTGCGACAACTGCACCAAGCAGCTCGACCCCGTCGACCTGATCGACCCGCGCTCGACGATCTCGGGGTCGACCGACCTCGAGATGCGCGAGACCAAGCACCTCTACCTGCGCCAGTCGGCGATGAAGGACCGGCTGGAAGAGTGGATCGACACCCGCGAGGGCTGGCCGGTGCTGACCACCTCGATCGCCAAGAAATGGCTGAACGACGGC
>JBFKOW010000267.1:0-2756 GCA_041628615.1 Paracoccaceae bacterium
AGGAACCGGGCGAGCTGCGCCGCGCGGTCGACGTTGAGCCAGAGCTTGAACAGCTTGATGCCCTCGTCCACCAGCATCTTTTCGAACGGCGAGACCTGGGTGAACCAGTGCCGGCGCTGCTCGTCCGTGCAGAAGTCGAAGACCGACTCCACGACCCCCCGGTTGTACCAGGAGCGGTCGAAGAACACGATCTCGCCGGCCGAGGGAAGATGATCGATGTAGCGCTGGAAATACCACTGGCCGGCTTCCGTCTCGGTCGGCTTGGACAGCGCCACGACCCGGGCGCTGCGCGGGTTCATGTATTCGCGGAACCGCTTGATCGTGCCGCCCTTGCCGGCGGCGTCGCGGCCCTCGAAGACGATGACGATGCGTTCGCCCGCCTCCTTCACATGGGCCTGGAACTTCACCAGCTCGACCTGGGCGGCGTGCAGCGCCTCCTCGTAGTCGTCGCGGTCCCAGCGTTTCTCGTAGGGATAGCTGTCGGCGAGGATGTGCTCCTTGCCCGCCTCGGCGATCCGCTCGCGCACATCGTCGGGGGCCTCGTGCTTGTAGTACCGGGTGATCGCCCCGTCGAACGGCAAGTCTTCCATGGTGGACCTCCTCGGCCAGACTATGGAGAGCGGGCGGCGGCGTTTCAATCCGCGCCGTGGACGGCGCCGGGCCGCCGTGGCTTTGGCGGGTCAGTCGCCCGCGACGAGCCCGGCGCGGCCCGCGGCGCGGTCCACCGCGGCGGCGACGGCGTCGCGCGCGACGTGCTGGGGCAGGTGGCCGATGCCGTCCAGCCGGGTCAGCACCGCGCCGGGGATCTGCTGCACCAGGGGTTCGGAATGGATCTCGATCGGCACCGTGTCGTCCGCCGAGCCGTGCACCAGTTCCACCGGCACGGCGATCTCGGGCCAGCGCGGCTGCAGCGCCCGGATCTCGTCCAGCAGGGCCGCCCGCTGCAGCGCGTTGGCCCGCAGCGAGGCGCGGCGCAGGATAAGGTCGGCGCCGATGTGGTCGTCGAAGCCCGCGGGCATCTCCTGCGGCGCGAACACCGCCCGCACCTGGCCCCGGACATAGGCGTCGGGCACGAAGGCGGTGAAGACCGGGATCGCGAGGTAGGGCGCCCACCAGCTCGCATTGACCCGGTAGAGCCAGGGCAGGCCGCCCTCCCAGGGCTGCGACGGGGACGAGACCGAGACAAGTGCCGCCAGCGTGTCCGGCAGGTGCACCGCCCAGGCCAGCGCCACCGCGCCGCCGTAGGACTGGCCCAGCACCACCGGCGCCTCGGCGCCGAGCGCGGCGGCCGCCTTCTGCAGCAGCCGGGCCTGGTCCGCGATGCTGCCGCCGCCGGGCAGGGGATCGGTGTAGCCGAGGCCGGGCCGGTCGAGGACGATGACCCGGTAGCGGTCCTTCAGGTGGTCGACGAGGCCGAAGGTGAAATCCCGCGTGCTGCCCGAGGAGCCGTGGATCAACACGACGTCCGGGCCGCTGCCGGCGACGACGGCGTGCACCCGCACCCCGTCGACCTCGACGAACCGGCCCTCGGGCGGGAAGGCGGCCTCGGCTCGGGCCTCGTGCCGGGGCGCCATCAGGTGGGCCGCCGCGAGGGTGGCGCCGGCAAGGCCGAGCAGGATCTTAGCCGCCAATGGCATTCAGGTCGTAGGGCGTGGTCTGGTAAATCTGGTTGATCCAGTTGCCATATAGAAGGTGCGCGTGCGACCGCCACCTGTTCGGCGGACGTTTCGTCGGGTCGTCGCCGGGGAAGTAGTTCACCGGCAGCGCGATCTCGGCTCCCTCGACCTGCACGTTGGCGAGGTCGCGGTGGTATTCCTCGGCCAGCGTGCCGCTGTCGTATTCGAAGTGGTTGAAGACGTAGAGCGCCCGCCGGCCGCGATCCTCGACCAGCGCGGGCCCGACTTCCTCGGAATGCAGCAGGATCTGCAGCCCGGCCGCGTCGATCTCGTCCTTCCGCATCTCGGTCCAGCGGCTCACCGGCATCGACAGGTCGTCGGAAAAACCTCGCAGGTAGGGGCTTTCCGGGGCGAAGTTCATGTGCCGGTAACAGCCGAACAGCTTGTGGTCGAGCAGATACTTGCTGACCCCGTGGAAGTGATGGATCATCGCCATCCCGCCCCAGCAGACGCCGAAGGTGTTGTGCACGTTGGTCTGGGTCCAGTCCATCACCTCGCAGAGCTCGTCCCAGTAGGTCACCTCCTCGAAGGGCAGGTGCTCGATCGGGGCGCCGGTGATGATGAGACCGTCGAACTTCTCGCCCTTCACCTCCTGGAACGGGCGGTAGAATTCCTCCATGTGCTCGGCGGCGGTGTTGCGGGTCTGGTGCTCGGACATCCGGATCAGATGCAGGTCGATCTGCAGCGGCGTGGCTCCGATCAGCCGGGCGAACTGGGTCTCGGTCTGGATCTTCTTCGGCATCAGGTTCAGCAGCCCGATCTTCAGCGGCCGGATGTCCTGGCGGGCCGCGGTGGCCTCGTCCATGACCATCACCCCTTCGCGGGTGAGCACCTCGTAGGCGGGCAGGGAAGCGGGCAGGCGGATCGGCATGGGCGGGGTCCTCTGGCGGGATCGCCTGATTAGGTCTGCTTGGCGCGGGCCTCAAGCCCCGCCGCGATCATCGCGTCGAAGTCCCGGCCGTCGCGCACCGCGGCCACGTCGGCGGCCGACACGGTGATCCCGCGCCGGGCCATCGCGGCGTAGAGCGGCCGCCGGTGGGCCAGCGCCCGGGCGTAGGTCCAGCGGATGAAGGCGTCGGG
>JBFKOW010000268.1:0-2695 GCA_041628615.1 Paracoccaceae bacterium
CTCGTCGATGAAGACGATGCAGGGCGCGTTCTTCTTGGCCTGTTCGAACATGTCGCGGACGCGGCTGGCGCCGACGCCGACGAACATCTCGACGAAGTCCGAACCCGAGATGGTGAAGAACGGCACGCCCGCCTCACCCGCGATGGCGCGGGCCAGCAGGGTCTTGCCGGTGCCCGGCGGGCCCACCAGCAGCGCACCCTTCGGGATCTTGCCGCCGAGGCGGCTGAATTTCTGCGGGTTGCGCAGGAACTCGACGATTTCCTCGAGTTCCTCCTTGGCCTCGTCGATGCCGGCGACGTCGTCGAAGGTCACGCGGCCGTGCTTCTCGGTCAGCAGCTTGGCGCGGCTCTTGCCGAAGCCCATCGCGCCGCCGCGGCCGCCGCCCTGCATCCGGTTCATGAAGTAGATCCAGACCCCGATCAGCAGCAGGAAGGGCAGCAGCCCGACGATGAAGGCGGTAAAGCCGTTCTGCTCCTGGCTGCGGGCGGTGACCGGGATGTCGCGCTCGATCAGTAGGTCGGTGACGGCGGCGTCCTCGGGCTTGATCGCCACGAAGTCGCGCCCGTCGGTGGTCCGGTAGCGCACGCGCTCGCCATCCAGCGTGACCTGTCCGACCTCCCCGCTCTCCACCGCGGCGACGAATTCCGAGTAGGACCGCGATGTCGACTGCATCGTGCCCCGGTCGCCCGAGAACAGGTTGAAGAGCATCAGGATCAACAGGAACAGGACGACCCAGAATGCGAGGTTGCGCGCGTTGTTCAAAACTTAGCCTCCGATGGAACGTGACGGCGGCCGCCGGGCAGGCGCCGCGTCACTCCCCCAAGATAAGCGTCACGGGGGTTACTTCAACGTGAAAGGAGGATTTGCGCGAAGGGGGTGACAATCTGCGCCGTCCAGTCGGGACCGTGGCCCGCCAGCGGCGCGGCGACGAGATCCGTCCCGCGCCAGACCGCCGGCGACGCCATCAGGGAGGCGCGCGGCAGGCCGCTGCCCCGCCAGTCCGGGCAATCCGGGACCGCCTCGCCCAGCGCGGCGACGTGCAGATCGGGCGCGTGGGGGCCCTCCAGCTTCCAGTGACGGTCCCAGACCGCGTCGGTGGGTCCGGTGAGCCCGGCGACGGCGGCGTGCTCGCGGGCGATCCGCAGGGCCTTGCCGCCCTGTTCCGCCGTCACCAGGCAGCCCCCGAGGGTGGCGCTGCCGCCCAGCGCGAGATCGGCGTCCAGGCGCAGCAGCGCGCCGCCCCGGGGCGGGTAGTCGAGCCGCCCGACCCAGCGGATTGCGGCGCTCAGCAGCCGCCGTTCGATCTCGGGCGGGACCGGGGGCCTTGGTCGCCGGTCCAGCACCAGGTCGCCGCCCTCGATATGGACCAGCCGTCCGGCCTCCTCGGCGGCGTAGTAATCCAAGGCCCCCCGTGCCATGAGCATGTGAAGGCTCACATCCTTCAGCACCCCGGCGTCGATGCCCAGCCCGCCCAGAGCGGCGAGGGCGGCGCGGGCGCGGGTGCGCTGGCGGCTGTCGTCGGCATTGGTCGGGTCCTCGACCCAGGACAGGCCCTGTCGGGTCAGGTAGTCGCGCAGGTCGGCCCGGCTCTGCTGCCAGAGCGGCCGGGCCCACAGGATGCCGTGCCGGTCGAACCGCGCCTCCATCATCGCCAGCCCGTCCACCCCGGCGCGGCGCGCGAGGCGCATCAGGAAGGTCTCGGCGATGTCGTCGGCGGTATGGCCAAGAAACACGTGGCCGATCCCCCTGCCCCGCGCCCAGCCGGAGATCAGCCGGTAGCGGGCGTCGCGGGCGGCGGCCATCAGGTTGCCGGTCGCCGGCCGGTCCCGCCAGCGCAGGACATCGTGGGGAATGCCCCGCGGCGCGCAGAAGGCCGCGACCAGCGCCGCCTCCTCCGCCGCCTCGGGACGCAGGCCGTGGTCCACCGTGACCGCCGCCACCGGCACGCCGGTCAACCCGGACCAGCGCCACGCCAGATGCAAGAGCGCCATCGAATCGCCGCCGCCCGAAACCGCGACGCCCACCGTCCCGGGTTGCGCCCCCGGCCCGAAAGCGATGTCGATGAAGTGCAGAAGCCCGGCGTCCTCGCCCTGCGCCGCCAGCCGGTCCGGGTCTAGCCGCACCCGAGTTCGGTTCGCGCCGATTGCGCGTCCATCGCGGCCTCGGCGGCGGGGAACCGGGTCACCACCTCGCCCAGCGTGACGCAGGCGTCCTGAGTCTGGCCCAGCGCGCCGAGGGCGGCGCCCAGCTTGAACAGCGCGTCCGGCGCGATGCCGCCCGCCGGGGCCGAGGTGAAGGCGTCGAGATAGGCCCGCGCCGCGTTCGACATCTCGCCCAGGCTCTCGAGGGATTCGCCGCGCAGGTAATGCGCCTGCGCCGTCAGCGGCCCGCCGGGATAGGTGGCGGCGAAGCTGGCGAAAAGCTGCGCCGCGGTGCGGAAATCGCCGGCCTCGAAGGCGTCCTCGGCGGCCTGGTAGTCGGCCTCCTCGCCCACCGCGAGCGCCGGGCCGCCCTGCGCCGGGGGCGGCGCGGGCTGCGGGATCGCGGAAGCGTTGTCGATGCCGCCCAGCGACGGCGTGTCGCCCAGCGCGGCGATGTCGCAGCCGGTTTCAAGCTCGCAGAGCCGGAATTCGAGGTCGCCGATGCGGTTGGTGCCGTCGCGGGTGATCCGGTCGATCCGGAACTCCAGTTCCTC
>JBFKOW010000269.1:0-2627 GCA_041628615.1 Paracoccaceae bacterium
CCGCCGGCCGCGTGCCACGACGATCCCGCGGTCAGCACCGACCGTTCGAGCAGGACCACGTCGGTCCAGCCCATCCTGGCGAGGTGGTAGAGCACCGAGGCGCCGACGACCCCGCCGCCGACCACAACCACGCGATACCGGGATTTCATCGCCACGCGCTCCGCCTCCCTGTCCGTTTCCGGTCCAGTTCAGGCGGGGACGGGACCCGCAGGCAATGCCATTTGCGACAGATCGGCGCCCGTCTGCGCGGATCGGCGGATCAGGCGCCGCCGCGGTGCCGGTTTTCCAGTTCCGCCGCGAACCCCGCGACCCGGTTCCGGAACCGCTTGAGCACGTTGCCCCGCGCCAGCTTGACGGATTGCAGCAGCAGCCGCGCCGACAGCGACTGCGCCGCGAGCGCGACCTCGACGATCATCCGGGTCCGGCTCCGTGACATCGCCACGAGATCCACCTTCACGGTGCCGTCGATGCCGCCGACCGACAGCGTCGCGGTCCAGCCGTTCGGCCGGTCGACCCCGGTCACCCTGGCGTCGAGGACCCGCTCGCGGCCGCGATAGGGAAAGACCATGCGCCAGGCGGCCCCCGGCTCGAAGCCCTGCCCCGGATCCCGCCGCTCGACCTCGGCGCCGCGGCGCAGCGCGATCCGTTCGAACGCCGCGTGGTCGGTCACCTGGCCGAACACCCAGTCGATCGGCGCGTCGATGTCTTCGCGGGTCGCAAGTTCCATGCGCTGCTGTCCTGCTTCGCCTGCTTCGATTGCCCGGCGGCCGCCAGTCTCGGCAGCCTGCCGGCCGCCGCGACCGGCACTGTCGCGTCAATCCAGCCGGTCCGCAAGCCATCGGGTGACAAGGAAATGGGCGATCGCGCCGCGCCGGGCGGGCCCGATCTCGGCGTCCTCGCCGGCCATCACGGACATCATCCGCTCGCGGCTGACCCAACGGGCGTCATCGAGTTCGACCGGATCGACACGGATCTCCCGGCTCGTGGCATGGCCGATGCAGCCGATCATCAGGGATGCCGGGAAGGGCCATGGCTGGCTTGCGAGGTAGCCGACCTCGCCGACCTCGATCCCGGCCTCCTCGCGGACCTCCCGGCGCACCGCGGCCTCCACGGTCTCGCCCGGCTCGACGAAACCCGCCAGCAGCGAATACATCCGCTCGGGCCAGCCCGGCGACCGGCCCAGCAGCACGTCGTTGCCGCTGACGATCAGCATGATGACCACCGGGTCCGTGCGAGGGAAATGGCGCCGGTCGCAGGCGGGGCAGCGGCGCTGCCAGCCGGCCTCGGTCATCGTGCTGCGGGCGCCGCAGCGGGCGCAGAACTGGTGCGTCCGGTGCCATTCCATCACCCCGCGCGCGGTCGCCGCCAGCTCGGCGTCGCGGGCAGAGAGCCGGGCCATCGCGCCGCGCAACTCGCGGAAGGTGGCGCCGGGCGGGGCGTCCGGGTGGACCTGTTCGCTCGGGTCGAAGAAGCCCGGCACCGGGATGTCGTCGGGCGCGGGTTCCCAGCCGCTGAGGTCATGGGCGAAGACCAGCCTGCCTTCTTCCCGGCCCAGCAGGATGGGCCCGTCCGCGCCGCCGTCCGCGAGCAGCGGATGCCCGAGGGGCAGCCGGGTCAGACCGTCCGGCCAGATCAGCGGCTTTCCCCGCCACAGCGCGATACTGTCGGCCGCGCCCGCCGCCAGCGCGGCCCGCAGCGCCTCGCCGTCGCCCCGCAGCTCGGCCGCGCGGTCGAGCCCGGAGCCGCCGAATGTCACGTCCTCAGCCTGTCTCATGCCCCCGCTTCGCATGACCGGGGCAGGCCGTCAAAGCCCCCGCGACGGAACGGCCTCCCGGCGGGCCCGAGTCGTTGCCAACGCGCCCCGCTACCGCTATGGTTGTATCGAGTAAGGAAAGCCTCATCGTGTCCGACAGAGGTCAGCCCGCGCGCGGCCGCGCGCCTTCCACCGCCCGGATCAGCATCTTCGGGACGAGCGACCTTCACGTCCACCTGCTCCCCTACGACTATTACGCCGACCGGCCGGTTCCCAGTGTGGGTCTGGCGCAGACCGTCGCCCTGCTCGAACGGCTGCGCGCGGGACAGCCCAACGCGCTGCTGTTTGACAACGGCGATTTCCTGCAGGGGACGCCCCTGTCGGACTACATCGCGCTCGAAAGCGGCTTCTGCCGGGGCGACCTGCACCCGGTCATCGCCGCGATGAACGAGGTGGGCTACGACGCCGCGACGCTCGGCAACCACGAGTTCAACTACGGCCTGCGCTTCCTGACCGACGTGCTGAGCCGGGTGGGATTCCCGGTCCTGTCGGCCAACATCCTGCTGCGGTCCGAGACCGACGGCGCGCCGAGGCAACTGGTGCCGCCGTGGACCATTCTCGACCGGACCGTGGTGCTCGAGGACGGCGGGACCGCGCCGCTGCGGGTCGGGGTGATCGGCTTCGCGCCGCCGCAGGTCGCGTTGTGGGACCGGGCGATGCTGCAGGGCCGGATCGTCACCACGGAAATCGTCGCCGCCGCCAGGGCCCACCTGCCCGACATGCGCGCCGCCGGGGCCGACATCGTGGTGGCGCTGTGCCATTCCGGGATCGGCGGCGCAAAGCCGATGCCGGAGATGGAAAACGCGGCGCTGCC
>JBFKOW010000270.1:0-2619 GCA_041628615.1 Paracoccaceae bacterium
GCCAACATCCGCGAGGTGGACGCCATCGCCCATGTCCTGCGCTGTTTCGAGGACGGGGACGTGACCCACGTGGAGGGCCGGGTGGACCCGGTCGCCGACGCCGACACGATCGAGACCGAGCTGATGCTGGCCGACCTCGAGTCGATCGAGAAGCGGCTGCAGAACATCGTCCGCAAGGTCCGCGGCGGCGACAAGGAGGCGGTGCAGCAGGAGCGGTTGATGCAGGCCGCCCGCGCGGCGCTGGAAGAGGGGGGCCGCCCGGCCCGCACCGTGGCCGTCGCCGAGGAGGACGCGAAGGCGTGGAAGGGGCTGCAACTGCTGACCTCCAAGCCGGTTCTCTACGTCTGCAACGTGGCCGAGGCCGATGCCGCCGAGGGCAACGCCCATTCCGCAGCGGTGGCCCGGATGGCCGCCGAGCAGGGCAATGCCCACGTGGTGATCTCGGCCCGGATCGAGGAGGAGATCAGCCAGCTCGACCCCGAGGAACAGGAGATGTTCCTGACCGAGATGGGGCTGGCCGAGGCCGGGCTCGACCGGCTGATCAAGGCCGGTTACGACCTGCTCGGCCTGCAGACCTACTTTACCGCCGGCCCGAAGGAGGCCCGCGCCTGGACGATCCGCGCCGGCACCCTCGCGCCGCAGGCGGCGGGGGTGATCCACGGCGATTTCGAGAAGGGCTTCATCCGCGCCGAGACCATCGCCTACGACGACTACGTCAGCCTCGGCGGCGATCAGGGGGCGAAGGACGCGGGCAAGATGCGGGCCGAGGGCAAGGGCTATGTCGTGAAGGATGGCGACGTGATGCACTTCCTGTTCAACACCTGACCGCCGGTCCCGGTGTTGCGCGATATTTCAAGACGTTAACACGAAATCCCGCGTCGGTGTCACGTCGGTATCGCGTCGGTATTCCGTCGGTGCCGGGGCCGGGTCGGGGCGAGTCCTACCCGCCCGCGCGGCGATCCTGCGCCGCCGCCTCGACCTCGGCCAGAAGCGCGTCGCAGCGCGCGGTCTGGTGGTCCGACCCCTCGGCAAAGACCGCCCGCGCGGCGGCGAGGTGCGACCGGGCCGCGTCGAGCAGGGCCGGGTCGGGGGCGAGGCGGAACCGCGCCAGCGCGAGGTCGGCGATGTTCCATTGCAGCCGGGCCCAAAGGAACGGCGCGGCGTCGCGGAGGCCGGCCCCCTCGCAGGCGGCATAATCCTCCCGCGCCCGGTCGAGGTCCGACAGGTCGCCGGTCAGCGCGCCGCGCCAGCGGCGGGCGAGGCCGAGGTTGTTGCGGGTCTCGGCCCAGCCCACCAGATCGGCGGTCCTGTCCTTGAGCGCGAGGGCGTCCTCGAGGCAAGCGATGGCCTCGGGCAGCGGGGCGGGGTCGGCAGTGACCTCCGCCAGCGTATGCAGCGTGGTGCCGAGAGTGTTCGACGCATTTTTCACGTCGTCCGGATCGTGCTCTCGCGCCACCGCCAGCGCGGCGCGCGCCGCCGCCACTGCCTGCCGAAGGCTGCCCGCGTCCCGCGCCCGTTCCCCGAGTCCCTGTAGCACCGTGCCCAGCCCGTGCAGATGGCTGCCCCACAGAACCGGGTCCTTGCGGCGGCCGGTCAGCCGGAGCCCGGCCTCGAAGGCCCTGCGCGCCGCCGCGACATGCGTGTCGGTGGTCGCCCGTTCGGCCAGCCGATAGAAACACCCGCCCAAGGTGAACAAAGCCAAGGCGGCGCGGGGTTTGCCGGGCGGCATCTCGCCCCGTTGCCGGATCCGCTCTGCCTGCTGGCGGCGCTGGGCCTGTGCCCGCGGCGGGTGGCCGCGATCTCGGCGCTGCTCTGCCTCGCGCTCGCCTGTCTCTGAGCGCGGCCGGAAACGGCGACGGGCGGCCCGGTGGGACCGCCCGTCGCATTTCCGTTGCCGCGAGGCGGGGCCGGTCAGCCGGCCTTGCGCCGCATCCGCGCCGCAGCGCCCATCGCCCCCATCGCGCCGATCAGCAGGAGCGCCGAGGCGGGAAGCGGGACCGGCGGCGGGTTGTAGCCGGAGCCGGTGACGAACGCGAGGTTCAGGTTGATGTCGCCGATGCCGGAGGTGGACCCGTCGTCCCAGAACACCCAGGACGAGAAGCCGAGGCCGAGGTTCTTGTCGTTGGCGCCGTCGCCGAGCTGGGCCGGAAGGTCCGCGCTGGGCCGGATCGTGAAGGACAGGTTGGTGCCGTTGACAGCCCCGCCGGTGCCCGTCGCGGTGCCCGAAACGAAGTCGAAATAGTCCCACGTCGCCGGGTTCCCGCCGCCACCGTTCTTGGGCGCCATGCCGCCCTGACCCTGCGGCCGGTAGCTGAACACGAAGCTGATGTCGAAGGTGTTTGAAGTGTCCGTATTCTGGGCGATGGTGCCGCCCAGCCGGGCCTCGTCCGGGTCGGTGGTGCCGTCGAATTCGAACAAGCCGGGTCCGCCCACGAATTGCCAGTAGTCGTCGGCGTCGTTGGCCCCGAGGAAGTCCTTGAGCCAGATCGTGTGCAGGTTGCCGCCGGTGTTGACGCTCGTCGCGTCGTAGGCGCCGTAGGCCGTCACCGGCGCGGCCAGGGCGGACGACGCGGCCCCGGCGGCGATCACCGAGGCGACGGCCAGAATTCGTGTTGAAAA
>JBFKOW010000271.1:0-2614 GCA_041628615.1 Paracoccaceae bacterium
ATCTCCGTGACCGTACCGACGGTGGAGCGCGGGTTCTTCGAGGTCGTCTTCTGCTCGATGGAAATGGCCGGGGAGAGCCCCGAGATGTGGTCCACGTCCGGCTTTTCCATCATGTCGAGGAACTGCCGGGCGTAGGCCGACAGGCTCTCGACATAGCGGCGCTGGCCCTCGGCATAGATCGTGTCGAAGGCGAGGGACGACTTTCCCGACCCCGACAGTCCGGTGATCACCACCAGCCGGTCGCGCGGGATGTCGACGTCGATGTTCTTGAGGTTGTGCTCGCGGGCGCCCCGCACCTCGATGTTCTTGAGTTCCGCCATGCTCGGGCCCCCGGGGTTCGGCTGGGAGCTCAACATAGGACAGCCGCCCCGAGTCTCCAACCGAAATGTGTGAACAAGACGTGAACATGCGCGCCCTCCGCGCGGCGCCGGCGGAATTCCCGACTTCCGGGCCGGAAAACCCGTGCTAGCGTCAGCCGAGTGCCGGTCGGACCGCGCCCCGGCGGGCGCAGGAGACCAGATGAACGACAAGGTAAGGACATCCGCATGACCCTGTTCCGCCGCTTCCTGCTTGCCGCCGCCACCGTGCTTTGCGCCGCCCTGCCCTTCGCGGCGGCGGCCCAGGATCGACCCAACACTATTCTCGTCCTCGACGGGTCGGGGTCGATGTGGGGCCAGATCGACGGGGTCAACAAGATCGTCATCGCCCGCGAGGTGGTCGGCACCCTGCTGGACGGATTCCCCGGCGACCAGAACCTCGGCCTTACGGTGTATGGCCATCGCGAGCGGGGAAATTGCGCGGATATCGAGACGGTTGTGGCCCCCGGCCCCGGCACCCTCGACGCCATTCGCGCTGCGGTCAACGGCATCAACCCGCGCGGCAAGACGCCGATGACGGACGCCGTGATCGCCGCCGCCGAGGCGCTGCGCTTCACCGAGGAGAAGGCCACGGTGATCCTCGTCTCGGACGGGATCGAGACCTGCAACCCGGACCCCTGCGCCGCCGCCCGCACGCTCGAGCAGGCCGGCGTGGACTTCACCGCCCATGTCATCGGCTTCGACGTGACCGACCCCGAGGCGCTGGCGCAGATGCAGTGCCTGGCCGACGAGACCGGCGGCACCTTCCGCAGCGCGTCGAACGCCGCCGAACTCACCGAGGCCCTGACCACCGTGGCGGTGGTGCCCGCCCCGGTGCCGCAGGAGGTGCGGATCGTCGCCGTCCATCGGCCCGGTGGCCCCGAGATCGACGCCGCGATCGACTGGAAGGTCCGCGCCGGGTCCGACGGCGGCGAGGACGGTGCCGGGCCGGGCTTCGTGCTGGCGCTCTCGGCCGGGGACTACGAGGTGCGGGGCATCCGCGCCGAGGATGGCGCCGAGGCCGCCGCCGGCTTCACCGTCCCGCGCGCCGCCGAGGCCGGGTCGCTGCGGGTCGAAGTCGTCTTTCCCGAACCCGAACCGGACCCGGTGACCGTGACCTTCGAGGCCCGGATCGGCGGCGAGGCCGGGCCGCTGGTGGCGGACCCGGTGATATGGACCCTGTCCCACGCCGGCGCAGAGGACGAGGCGACCGGCAACCCGGTCGTCAACGACCTGCCGCCCGGGTCCTACGAGGTGACCGCCTACTGGACCGCGCAGGAGGTCGAACAGTCCCGCCAGTTCATCGTCACCGAGGAGCCGCGCAGCGTCGTGCTGGTCTTCGACGAACCGGTGCCCGCCGCCAGCGTGACTGGCCCCGCCACCGCCGTGGCCGGGTCCACGATCGAGGTCGGCTGGTCCGGGCCGGGCGGCGATCTCGACTACATCGGCATCGGGCCGGCCGGTGCCGAGGGCGCCGACGTGGCGCAGAATTTCAGCTACACCCGTGACGGCAACCCGCTGCAATTGCTGGTTCCCATCGGCGAGGGCCCCTACGAGATCCGCTACATCCGGCAGCAGGGCCGCGAGACCCTCGCCACCGCGCCGGTCACCGTCACCCCGGTCAGCGCGACGCTGACCGCCCCGGCCGAGGCCGTCGCGGGGTCCACCATCGAGGTCGGCTGGACCGGCCCGGACTACCGCAACGACTACATCGGTATCGGCGCGCCGGACGCCGTGGGCACCGATCTGTGGGAGAACTTCACCTACACCCGCGAGGGCAATCCGCTGAAGCTTCTCGTGCCCACCGAGCCGGGTGAATACCTAATCACCTACTTCACCGATCAGGACCGGGTGAACATCGGCCAGATCCCGATCACCGTCACCCCGGTCGGCGCCACGATCGCCGCGCCCGCCGAGGCCGTCGCCGGATCGACCATCGAGGTCGGCTGGACCGGCCCCGACAACCGCAACGACTACATCGGGATCGGCCGGACGGACGCCGAATCCTCCGAGCGGTGGGAGAACTTCACCTACACCCGCGAGGGCTCGCCGCTGAAGCTGCTGATCCCGACGCAGCCGGGCGATTACGTGATCCGCTATTTCCTTGACCAGGACCGGGCCGCGATCGCCGAGGCATCCATCACCGTCACCCCGGTCGGCGCCACGATCGCCGCGCCCGCCGAGGCCGTCGCCGGATCGACCATCGAGGTCGGCTGGACCGGCCCCGACAACCGCAACGACTACATCGGGATCGGCCG
>JBFKOW010000272.1:0-2511 GCA_041628615.1 Paracoccaceae bacterium
ACGAGACAGTCGAAGATCACCGGGCCGTCGTGGTTGATCATCTCCATGATCGCGTCGTCAAGGTCGGCGGGGTCCGAGACCATGATGCCCTTGGCCCCGAAGGCCTCGGCCAGCTTCACGAAATCGGGCAGCGCCTCGGACCAGGAGGACGAGTAGCGCTCGCCGTGCAGCAGTTCCTGCCACTGCCGGACCATGCCGAGCCGTTCGTTGTTCAGGATGAACTGCTTGACCGGCAGGCGATACTGCACCGCGGTGCCCATCTCCTGCATGTTCATCAGCCACGACGCTTCGCCCGCGACGTTGATGACCAGCGCGTCCGGGTGCGCCATCTGCACCCCGATGGAGGCCGGGAAGCCGTAGCCCATGGTGCCCAGCCCGCCCGAGGTCATCCAGTGGTTGGGGTCCTCGAAGCCCATGTATTGCGCCGCCCACATCTGGTGCTGGCCGACCTCGGTGCAGATGAACCGGTCGCGCCGGTCCTTCGTCAGCGCCTCCAGCCGGGCCACCGCGTGCTGCGGCTTGATCGTCTTTGCGCCCGCGGCCTGGGTGTAGGCGAGGCAGTTGACCGACCGCCAGTCGGTGATCTGCGCCCACCACTTGTCCAGCGCCGCCCGGTCGGTCTTGCGGCCGCGCGCCTTCCAGACGTTGAGCAGGTCCTCGAGCACGTGGGCCACGTCGCCGACGATCGGGATGTCGGTGCGGATGACCTTGTTGATCGAGGAAGGGTCGATGTCGATGTGGGCCTTCTTCGAGCCGGGCGAGAAGGCGTCGATCCGGCCGGTGATCCGGTCGTCGAACCGCGCCCCGATGTTGATCATCAGGTCGCAGCCGTGCATCGCCATGTTGGCCTCGTAGAGCCCGTGCATCCCCAGCATCCCGAGCCAGTTCTTGCCCGAGGCGGGGTAGGCGCCGAGGCCCATCAGCGTGGAGGTGATGGGAAAGCCCGTCGCCTCGACCAGTTCGCGCAGCAGCTGGCTCGCCGCCGGGCCGGAATTGATCACCCCGCCGCCGGTGTAGAACACCGGCCGCTTGGCCTTCTCCATCGCCGCGACAAGTTCGGTGATGCCCTCGATCGCGCCCTTGCGCTGGGGCTGGTAGTGGCTGACATGGGCCTTGGGCGCGACATAGGTGCCGGTGGCGAACTGAACGTCCTTCGGGATGTCGACGAGCACCGGCCCCGGCCGCCCCGACGAGGCGACGTGGAAAGCCTCGTGCAGCGTGTCGGCCAGCCGGTCGGTCTCCTTCACCAGCCAGTTGTGCTTGGTGCAGGGCCGGGTGATGCCCACGGTGTCGGCCTCCTGGAAGGCGTCCGAGCCGATCATGAAGGTCGGCACCTGCCCGGTCAGCACCAGGATCGGGATCGAATCCATCAGCGCGTCGGTCAGCCCGGTGACCGCGTTCGTCGCGCCCGGTCCGGAGGTGACCAGCGCGACGCCGACCTTGCCGGTCGAGCGGGCGTAGCCCTCGGCGGCATGGACCGCGCCCTGTTCGTGGCGCACGAGGATGTGGCGGATGTCGTTCTGCTGGAAGATCTCGTCATAGATCGGAAGCACGGCGCCGCCGGGATAGCCGAACACCGTGTCCACGCCCTGGTCCTTGAGGGCCTGAACGACCATCCTCGCTCCGGTCATCTGACGTGCCATGATCTTTCTCCGTGTCTGACACCGCGCGGTCCCACCGCGCACAAAAAAGCCCCCGAGGGTGTCGAGGGCGCATGGGGTCTGGTCTGGTCCAACCGTTACCGGCCCATGCGCCACGTCCCTACGATTACGAGAATGCCCGGCATGTTCGGGGGCTCCTGTCCTCTGCGGCAAGACGTTATGCACGCGCGGCGCGGGGGGTCAACACGGGATCCGGAGAAAATGTCGCCCATGCGCCCGTTTCCGCAACTTTCTTTCCGCGGACGGGTTGCCGGTGGCCCGGTCCGGCACGCCGCGGTCCGGGCCGGCCCGGGCAGGGGGGGCGACGGTTCCGCCCGGTGTCCTGCCGACTGTCCAGCCGTTGTGGCCAATCCCGTCCGGCGCCCGGTCATCATGCGCGGAAGATGCGCTGACGCTTGGTCATCTTTGCCGGATCGCCCGATTCTTGCCATAATCGCCATCGGTAGCGGAGACTGCCTTCCGCTGCCGCGTGTTCGGTTCAGGGGAAGTGTTGCGATGACCGGGGGGGTCATGTCAGCCGCTCACAAGCCACGAGGCGCCGCCGACAGGCCGGCTCCGCGGCCCGCCCACCGCTTCCCCGCCGTCCCCATCTGCCGACCGTCCGCCAGAAGCCCGTTCTCGCGCCGCCCCGCCCGCCGGTCCCGGCGTGACGCTGCGTTGCGGCGCCAATCGCGGCATTTGCCGGGCCATTCCGGGAGCCTACCTGTACCGAGATGAGAGCGTTCCATTATGTCCTGGCCCCCGTGGCCCTGCCGCAGGCGATCTGGGTCCGCAGACGCGCCCCGCGGCTTGCCGAGCCCATCGGCCCGCGCGCCGGGCGGCTGGGGCCTGCCGCGGTGCAGGGTGACGC
>JBFKOW010000273.1:0-2503 GCA_041628615.1 Paracoccaceae bacterium
CTTCCTTTAGCCGCCGGGGCGCTGCGGGGCAAACCGATTTCCGGCGCTCCGTGGCCTCCCGGCGACCCGCGACACCGGGTCCCCCGGCATCGCGGCGCAAGGTCCGGGACCGGGCCTGTGCGCCGGGGCAGACCCCGCTGCGCGCGGCCCGAGGCTGGTCAGGCGGGCGCGTAGGGTCCATTTGGGACAGGGAACGGAACGGAGAGAGACATGGGACAGCTGGTCGACGGAGTCTGGCAGGACACCTGGTATGACACCAAATCCACCGGCGGCGCCTTCCAGCGCAGCACCGCGAAATACCGCAACTGGATCACCGCCGACGGCAGCGCCGGCCCCAGCGGCGAGGGCGGCTTCGCGGCCGAGAGCGGGCGCTACCACCTCTACGTCTCCTATGCCTGTCCCTGGGCGCACCGGACGCTGATCTTCCGGGCGCTGAAGGGGCTCGCGGACCATATCGAGGTCAGCGTCGTGCATCCCGACATGCTGTCGGACGGCTGGACCTTCGAGACCGGTTTCGACGGCGCCACCGGCGACCGGCTCCACGGCCTGCCCTTCGCCCGCGACATCTACATCAAGGCCGACCCCAGGGTCTCGGGCCGGGTCACGGTGCCGATCCTCTGGGACCGCGAGCGCGAGACCATCGTGTCGAACGAAAGCTCCGAGATCATCCGGATGTTCAATTCCGCCTTCGACGGGATCACCGGCAACGATCTCGATTTCTGGCCCGAGGCCCTGCGCGCGGCGATCGAGCCTGTGAACGACCGGATCTACGACAGCCTCAACAACGGGGTCTACAAGTCGGGTTTCGCCACCACCCAGGCCGCCTACGACGCGGCGGTGGGGCCGCTGTTCGACACGCTGGACTGGCTCGAGGACCGGCTGTCGCGGACCCGCTACCTGATGGGGGACCGGATCACCGAGGCGGACTGGCGGCTGTTCACCACGCTGATCCGGTTCGACCCGGTCTATCACGGGCATTTCAAGTGCAACCGCCGCAAGATCGCCGAATACCCGAACCTGTGGGGCTACACCCGCGAACTCTACCAGTGGCCGGGCGTCGCGCCGACGGTGCGGCTCGACCACATCACCCGGCACTACCACTACAGCCACGACAGCGTGAACCCGCACCGGATCGTGCCGATCGGGCCGGAGATGGACCTCGACGCGCCGCACGGGCGCGGCTGAACCGGGCTCAGGCGTCGCCGGTGGCGCGGCTGTGATGCTCGACCAGCGCGGCGAGGTCCTCCGGCGCCGCGTCGGTGTTGAGGAAGCCGCAGGCGTTCGGGCTGATCTCGAAGATCGACCCGTCCGAGAAGAACGAGCGCGCGGTGACGAAGATCGCCCGCGCCTCGGGCTGCCGGTAGGAGGCGAAATCGGCGACGCCGAGCGCCGCGCCGTCCTCCAGGTCGAGGTCGATGACGATGACGCTGACCGATTCGCGGCTCAGCAGGTCGCAGGCGGCATCGGCGTTCGCCGCGATCCGGACGTTGAGGTTCTGGCGCTCCAGATGGCGCTGCCACAGCTCCGCCAGAGCCTTGTTGTTCTCGACGATCAGGACGGTCATCTCGGCTCCGCTTCGCAAGGCCCCATTCCCTGCATCCCCGTTCTATCACAGAATTGACCAAACGGTCAGCGACAACCTTCTCCCTGGTCCAGAGTGCCGCAGAAGGAATTAACACTTTCTGAACGCGGCACCGGCCGATCCCGGCGAATTCGGCGGAATTCCGGTTGGAAATCGGGCGATATGACCATAATCAGGCCCCTGCGCGCGCGACCGGAACGGGCCGAATGACAACCTGGATCACCATCTGCGACACCTGCAAGCGCGAGGGCTGGGCGGCCACCGGGGCGTCCCGGACCGATGGCGAGATCCTCGCCGCCCTGGTCGAGACCGCGGCCGCCGCGGCCGGCGGCCCGGTCCGCACCCGGCGCACCTCGTGCCTGATGGGCTGCACCGGCGGCTGCAACGTGGCGGTGCAGGCGGCGGGCAAGCTGTCCTACACGCTCGGCCGCTTCGAGGCGGTCCCCGAGGCCGCCGCCGCCATCGTCGACTACGCCGCCAAGCACGCGGCCAGCCCCTCGGGACAGGTGCCCTACCGGGACTGGCCGGACGGGGTGAAGGGCCATTTCGTGACCCGGCACCCGCCGCTGCCGGAATGACGGGGCCGGACCGCGACCACGGCGGCGGGCTCGACGCCGCCATCGCGGCGCATGGCGGCGCCCGGGCCGACTGGATCGACCTGTCCACCGGGATCAACCCGGTCCCCTACCCGGTGGGCGACCTCCCCGCCGAGGCCTGGACCGCCCTGCCGGACCGGGACGCGCTGGCGCGGCTCGTCGCCGCGGCGCGGTCGTTCTGGCGGGTGCCCGAGGCGGCGCAGGTGATCGCCGCGCCGGGGGCCTCGGCGCTGATCGCCCGGATGCCGCTGCTGGCGGCCGGCCGCGGCGTCGCCGTCCACATCCCGCGGCCCACCTACAACGAACACGCCGCCGCCTTCGCGGC
>JBFKOW010000274.1:0-2491 GCA_041628615.1 Paracoccaceae bacterium
AGATACATCGGCAGGCCCGCGGTCAGCGCCCCCATCGCGGCAACCCGCCGCAGGATGTCCGGCCGGGTCACCTCGCGCAGTCCGGCGCGGAACGGCAGCGCCGATTTCGGCAGGCTCCAGTCCGCGGCGCCGTCCGCCGGCCAGGCCCGGACCACGATCCACATCAGCCCGAGTTGCAGCCCGAGGACGACCGGGTAGATGGTCAGCAGCGGCACCCCCTGCGTCAGCACCGCCGACCAGACCGGCAGGACGACGATGAACGGTATCGCGAGGAACGCCCGCACCGCCGACACCACCGCGTCGCGGCCCGCTTGCGGCAGTCCGGCGCTGGCCAGCCGGGTGAGTGCGAACAGCTGCGCCACCAGCGCCCCGCCCAGCGGATAGAGCACCGCGTGGGCGACGAAGAAGGCCGGGACCGAAGGCGCCGCCCAGACCAGCGCGCTGCCCAGCGGCCCGAGCGCCGCCGCCCCGATGGCCAGTGTCCGGCGGTCGAGCCGGCTGTCGGTCAGCACCCCGGCGGTGACCGCCCCGGCCACCCCCAGCACCGCGTCGCAGATCAGCACCAGCGCATAGCTTGCGTCCGAAAGGCCCAGCACCTCGACCGCGATCACCGACTGGAACGGCACCATCGACGCCGCCCCGGCCCCGACCATGAAGAACCCGAGCGCCGCCAGCCGCAGCGCCGGAACCCGCCAGATCAGGCGCAGGGTCCGGATCAATCGACGGGGTCGTTCGCGGGCGGCAGCACCTTGCCCGGGTTCAGGATGCCGCGCGGGTCCAGCGCCTGCTTGACCTGCCGCATCACCGCCAGCGCCACCGGGTCCTTGTGCCGCCGCATCGAGGGCAGCTTGGACAGGCCGATCCCGTGCTCGGCCGAGAAACTGCCGCCGAGGTCCACGGTCACCTCCTCGATCGCCTCGCGCAGCCGGTCGAGATGGCCGGCATCGCCGATGCCGGGATAGACCGTGTAGTGGACGTTGCCGTCTCCGAGATGGGCCACCGCCATGTCGGTCGCCTGCGGATCGAGCGCGGCGACCCGGGGCCGCACCGTCTCGAAGAAGGCCGCGACCCGGTTGAGTGGCAGGCTCAGGTCGGTGTCGAGAAGCGGCTTGCGGTGGAACATAACCTCGCCCGCAGCCTCGCGCCGGGCCCAGATCTCGCGCCGCTGCGCCTCGGACCGGGCCAGCACCGCGTCCGTCACCAGCCCCTCCTCGAGACAGCCGGCAAGGATCTCCTCGAGCAGCCCGCCCACCGGCAGGCTGCCGTCCGGTCGGGGGGTGGCGTCGCGCGCGGCGGTGGCGCCGATCTCGATCATGACGACATGGTCGTGGGCCGCCGCGAAGGGCTGCCGGGCGCCGGGTACATGGGCGACATGGGCGTCGATGTAGCTGCGCGGCATGTATTCGCAGGCCTCCACCGCGCCGCCGGTTTCGGCCTGCACCCTTTCAAGCAGGGTCAGCGCTGCGTCGATCTCCGGAACCGCGACAAGCGCGGTGGCGTAGGCGCGCGGCCTGGGCGACAGCCGCAGCACCGCGGCGGTGATGATCCCCAGCGTCCCCTCGGCCCCGATCATCAGGTCGCGCAGGTCGTAGCCGGTGTTGTCCTTGTGCAGTTCGCTCATCAGGTCCATCACCCGGCCGTCGGCCAGCACCACCTCGAGCCCGAGGCAGAGCTGCCGCATGGTGCCGTAGCGCAGCACGTTGGAGCCGCCGCAATTCGTCGACAGCATGCCGCCGATCCGGGCCGAGCCCTTGGCCCCGAAAGTCATCGGGAAGACGAGGTCGTGCGCCTCGGCGGCGGCGTGCAGGTGTTCCATGATGACGCCGGCCTCGACGATGGCGACGCGCGCGGCGGGCCGGATCGCGCGGATCGCGTCCATCCGGTCGAGCGACAGCGCCACCGCGCCGCCGGCGGCCACCGTGCCGCCGTTCAGCCCGGTGTTGCCCGAGACCGGCACCACCGGGGTGCGGGTGTCGTGGGCGGCGGCGAGGATGCGCGAGACCTCGGCCGTGCTTCGCGGCCGCAGCACCGCCGCCGGGGCGGTTTCGAACTTGCCGGTCCATTCCCGCTGCCACGGATCCGCCGCCGCGCCGGTGGCGACGACCCCGTCTCCCAGTTCGCGGGTCAGGCGTTCGATCAGTCCCATCTCGTCCTCCCTGCGACGCCGGTCCGGCGCGCGCGGCCGAGTTGTGGCGCAAATGGCCGGCGGGGGGAAGTCTGTGCTTGACGGTGCCGGTCGGCCCGCGTATCTGAGCGCCGGTTTCGGCGGAGTAGCTCAGTTGGTTAGAGCAGCGGAATCATAATCCGCGTGTCGGGGGTTCAAGTCCCTCCTCCGCTACCACCTCATCCCATGCCGGCCCGACAGAAGCGCTTTCCCTGCGCCTGTCTATCGCAGCCGTTTTTCGGTTTCGGCGTCGAAGAGGTATGTCTTTCCGGGTTCGACGGTGAGGCCGACCCGGTCGCCGGCGGCGGCGCGGGTGTCGCCGCGTTC
>JBFKOW010000275.1:0-2462 GCA_041628615.1 Paracoccaceae bacterium
CTGTCCAAGCCCACCGAACGCGAGGCCGGGCAATGGTATTTCCAGCGCTACATCGACCACCTCCCCTCGGCCGGCGAGATCGTGTTCTTCGACCGCTCCTGGTACAACCGGGGGGTCGTGGAGCCGGTCTTCGACTTCTGCACCGAGGAACAGCGCCGTCACTGGTTCGGCCAGGTCGCCCCGTTCGAACAGATGCTGGTGGACGAGGGCATCAAGCTGTTCAAGCTTTGGCTCAACGTCGACCGCGCGGCGCAGCTCGCCCGGTTCCTCAAGCGCGAGAGCGACCCGCTGAAGCAATGGAAACTGAGCTGGATCGACGTCGAGGGGCTGAAGCGCTGGGACGCCTACACCGCCGCCATCGCCGAGACCCTGACCCTGACCCACAGCCCGCACGCGCCCTGGACGATCATCCGCTCGGACGACAAGCGCCGCGCCCGTGTGGAGGCGATCCGCGCGGTGCTGGGACAGGTCGACTATGCCCGCAAGGACGCCAAGGCGCTGGGCGAGGTCGATCGCAAGGTCGCCGGGGGTCCCGAACTCTGGCATGCCTAAGCGCGGCTACCACCACGGCAACCTCAAACAGGCCCTCGTCGATGCCTCGCTGGACCTGATCCGGGACAAGGGGCCGGCCGGTTTCACCCTGTCCGAGGCGGCCAAGCAGGCCGGGGTCACGCCCGCCGCGGTCTACCGGCATTTCGACGGCCGCGACGACCTGATCGCCGAGGTGGCGCTGCAGGGCTACCGGATCTTCGCGGACCTGATGGACTACGCCTACCAGACCGGCCAGCCCTCGGCGCTCGCCTCCTTCGAGGCCACCGGGCGGGCCTATCTCGCCTTCGCGCGGCGCTATCCCGGGCACTACGTGGCGATGTTCGAAAGCGGCATCTCGATCCAGCGCACGCCGGAACTGCACGACGCGGCAAGCCGGGCGATGGGGGTGCTGGAGCGCGCCGCCGAGGATCTCGCCGCCCATATCCCGCCCGACAAGCGCCCGCCGGCGCAGATGTTCTCGGCCCATATCTGGGCGATGAGCCACGGCGTGGTCGAGCTGTTCGCCCGCGGCTCGCCCGGCACCAAGTCGCCGTTCCCGCCCGAGGACCTGCTGGAAACCGGGATCGGCGTCTACCTCCGGGGGCTTGGCCTCGTGCCGCCGGACGGGTAGGACGGGCCCATGGATGGAACCCTCGCCGCGATCTACGTTCTTGCCGCCCTGCTGGACATGGGGCTGACCGACTGCCGGGAGGCGGGCTGCCTCGCCGCCAGCGACGCGCAATCGCGGGTCTGGGTGCAGGGTGCGGCGGTGGAGTTCGACCGCGAGATCATCGGCGAGGAAGTCTTCGTCGGCCTCGACCTCGGTTCCGCGCGGGGTCCGTTCCAGCCGGTGATCGGCCTCTCCGCCACCGGCGACGGCGACGCCTGGATCGGCGCGGGGGTCAAGACCCAGTGGCGGTTCGGCGGCGGCTGGTTCGCCGAAGGCGCGCTCATGCCGGGCTATCACGACCGCGGCGACGGGCCCGACCTGGGCGGCAGCCTCCAGTTCCGCTCGGCCCTCGGCGTCGGCTACGAATTCGGCAGCGGCGCCACCCTGTCGGTGCACTACGACCACCGGTCGAACGGCGGGATCGAGACGGTCAACCCGGGTCTGGAAACGATCGGCCTGCGCTACGCGATGCCGCTGAACTAGGCGAACCCTCGGTCAGGGGGCGAGGCAGACAAGGGCGCGCGGGTCCCAGGCCACCCGGGTCTTCGCGCCGACCTCCAGCACCTCGCGGCCGATCAGGTTCTTCATCGAGATGGTCATCGGCTCGTCCACCCCGGCGACACGCACCTGGTAATAGGTCATGTCGCCGTAATAGACGACCTCGTCCACCACGCCGTCGATGACCCGGCCGCCCGGGTTCTCGCCGTCGAAGACGATGGACAGGGTCTCGGGGCGGATGCCGACGAGGCAGTCCTTGCCGTGCAGGCCGGTGGCGATCTGGTCGGCGGGAATCACCGCCTTGCCGAGACCGGCGACCTCGACCTCGACGCCGCTCTCGAACTGGCGGATCGCCTTGGGCGCGGGCTCGGCGACGCCGAGGTTGCGCTTGAGCTGGTCCAGCAGGCCGGGCGCGGACTGCGCCTCGTCCGAGGTCAGCTCGCGGTTGACGTGGGCCCCGGCCTTGCCCTTGAGGAAGTTCATCATCCCGATGAACCCGGCCACCTGGCGGGTCGCGGGACGGCGATACAGGCTCTCGGGGTCGCCCAGCTGGCCGATCCGGCCTTCGAACATCACCGCGATCCGGTCCGACATGACCAGCGCCTCCTCCTGGTCGTGGGTGACCAGGATGAAGGTGATGCCGACCTCGCGCTGCAGCTTGATGAGTTCGACCTGCATCTGCTCGCGCATCTTCTTGTCGAGCGCCGACAACGGCTCGTCGAGCAGCAGCACCTTGGGCTTGAGGATCAGCGCCCGGGCCAGC
>JBFKOW010000276.1:0-2455 GCA_041628615.1 Paracoccaceae bacterium
GTTGACGAGGTCGCGCATGAAATCCGGGTGCAGAAGCAGGGCCGAGGAGGCGTTGAAGCTGATCGCGAGGTCGGCGTGACCGGCCCAGTCCAGCCTTTCCTTCATCGCGAGCGCCGCCGCCATGGACTGCATGTCCAGCCGGGACATCAGGCCGAGATCGCGCGCAAGCGGCAGGAATTCCCCGGGCTCGACCGCGGCGCCGTCCGACGTCGTCCAGCGCACCAGCGTCTCGAACCCGAACACGGTGCCGCGGCGGTGGTCGATCGTCGGCTGGAAGTAGCGCAGGAGGCGATCGTCCTCGATGGCGCTGCGCAACTCGTGGTGCAACTGGTTCTCGCGCTGGTGGCGGCGCGCCAGCCGCGCGTCGTAGCCGGCGATCCGCGCGCGGCCGGTCCGCTTCGCCTCGTAGAGCGCGTAATCGGACCGCAGCATCAGGTCCTCGGTGCTCCGGTCGCCGGCCTCGGACAGCGCCGCGCCGACCGAGCACGCGCAGGTCAGCGTGAGGTCCTGCCAGGTGAAGGGCTTGCCGATGGCGTCGCACAGGCTGCGGGCGATGGCGCGCAGGTCGCCGAGGGCCTCGACGCCGGGGCACACCACGATGAACTCGTCGCCGCCCAGCCGGGCGACCATGTCGGTCCCGCGCAGGGTCTTGCGGATGGAGTCGGCCACGTGTTCCAGCGTCCGGTCGCCGGCGGAATGGCCGTGGGTGTCGTTGATCTCCTTGAACCGGTCGAGGTCGAGGTGCAGCATCCCGACCCGTCCCGGATCGGCCCCGCGCCGATCCAGCTGCTCCTGACAGAAGCGCATCACCTCCGACCGGTTGGCGGCGCCGGTCAGCATGTCGTGGGTGGCGGCGTATTCGAGCTGCTGGCTCAGGTCCTGCAGCCGCGCCTGGTCCTCGACCTGGTCGGTCACGTCGCGGCAGACGAGGATCGCGAGGTCCTGTCCGCTGGGCGCCTTGCGGATCGAGACGTTGACCTGGTTCCAGAATTCGGTCCCGTCGCCGCGCCGGTTGCGGTGCAGTTGCAGGCCGCGGAACTGGGGGTCCTTCGGGTCGTAGCGGAAGGCCTCGATCACCTCGCGCGGGGGCGTGCGGTCCGGCGGAAAGGCGAATTCGAGCGGATTGCGGCCGATGATCTCGTTCCGCGGGCGGCCCATGATCCGGCAATAGGACGGGCTGGCCCAGAGAACGACCCCGGCGAGGCTCTGTATCAGCAGGCCGTCGCTCGCATGCTCGGCGACCATCCGGTAATGCTCGGTCGCGCGCAGCTGCCGGGTCAGGTCCAGCCTGGTGCCGCCCAACTGGTGTTCGAGTTCGGCGACACGACGGGTGTGGCCGACCAGAACGATCGCCAGCAGCACCGCAACCGCGGTCGAGGACACGCACAGAATCACGAGGACGGACAAAAGACCCCCCAGGCTCGACATCCATCGAGGCTAGGGGCGCGGTCTTGGATGCGGGTTAACGAGGGATGCCGGGACTCCGGAAAATACCTCGGAATCGAGGCAAAACGGAACCAAGACCCGCAGGCGGCGGGATCCCGGCCGGCCCTGACCCGGCCCGGCGCTTTACAATCCGGCCGCCCTCGGCGATTGGGCGGCCTGTGAAGCGGCGTGGCATGGGCGATGCAGGGCACGGACATGGTCAGGGCAGGGCAGGCGGTGGGACTGCTGGGCGGCTCCTTCGATCCGGCCCATACCGGGCACGTCCACATCACCCGCGCCGCACTGGCCCGGTTCGGACTGGACCGGGTTTGGTGGCTGGTGTCGCCCGGCAACCCGTTGAAATCGCGGGGGCCGGCCCCCCTCGCGGATCGGATCGCCGTCGCCCGCTCGGTGATGGTTCACCCGCGCGTCACGGTGACCGACATCGAGGCCCGCCTCGGCACCCGCTACACCGCGCAGACCCTCGCCGCACTGCGCGCCCGGCATCCCGGCGTGCGCTTCGTCTGGCTGATGGGGGCCGACAACCTGGCGCAGTTCCACCTGTGGCAGAACTGGCCCGAGATCATCGAGACGGTGCCGCTCGGCGTCCTTGCCCGGCCGGGGCAGAGGATTTCGGCGCGGATGTCGCGGGCGGCGCGGATATATCGCCGCTGGCGGATTCCGGGCCGGGCGTCGCGCCTGCTGGCACGGGCCGAGGCGCCGGCCTGGTGCTTCGTCAACCTGCCGATGACCGACGCCTCCTCGACCGCGATCCGGGCCGAAGGGCTCTGGCGCAGCCCGGCGGATGGCGGGGACGGGGCATGAGCCGGGTCTTCGGCTACGGTTCGCTGGTCAACACCCGGACCCACGGCTACCCGGACTGCCGTCCGGCGCGGCTGTCGGGCTACCGGCGGGTGTGGCGGCACTCGACCCTGCGCAGCGTGGCGTTCCTGTCGGTGGAGCAGGACCCGGACGGCCGGATCGACGGCCTGCTGGCCAGCGTTCCGGCGGCGGACTGGGCCGCGCTCGA
>JBFKOW010000277.1:0-2423 GCA_041628615.1 Paracoccaceae bacterium
CCGTCGGGAAAGTAGTTCTGGCCGGAAAAGCCGTCCTCGGCGTCGTGGTCGTAGGCGTAGCCCGCGCCGTAGCCCTGCGTTTTCATCATCTTCGTGGGCGCGTTGAGGATGTGCTTGGGCGGCGGTTCCGAGCCGGTCTGCCGGGCGGCGGCGGCGGCGGCCTTGTAGCCGACATAGGCGGCGTTCGACTTTGGCGCGAGCGCGAGGTAGGTGACCGCCTGCGCCAGCGCCAGTTCGCCCTCGGGGCTGCCCAGCCGCTCGTAGGTCTCCCAGGCGTCGAGGCAGACCCGTTGCGCCTGCGGATCGGCCAGCCCGATATCCTCGATCGCCATCCGGGTGATCCGCCGGGCCAGGTAGCGCGGGTCCTCGCCCCCTGCGAGCATCCGGGCCAGCCAGTAGAGGCTGGCGTCCGGGTCCGAGCCGCGGACCGATTTGTGCAGCGCCGAGATCAGGTTGTAATGGGTGTCGCCGGACTTGTCGTACTGCGCCGCCCGCCGGGTCAGCCGGGCCGACAGGGCGGCGGTGTCGAGCGGGCCGGCGTCGGACCATGCCGCGACCTGTTCGACGAGGTTCAGCAGCGCCCGCCCGTCGCCGTCGGCCATTTCCTGCAGCGCCTCGCGGGCCGGGCCGTCGAGCGGTAGCTTGCGGCCAAGCTCGGCCTCGGCCCGCTGGGTCAGCCGTTCCAGATCGGCGAGGTCGAGCCGTTCCAGCACCAGCACCTGCGCCCGGCTGAGCAGGGCGGCGTTCAGTTCGAAGGACGGGTTCTCGGTGGTGGCGCCCACCAGGATGATGGTGCCGTCCTCCATGTGCGGCAGGAAGCCGTCCTGCTGCGCCTTGTTGAAGCGGTGGATCTCGTCGACGAACAGCAGCGTCCCCTGCCCGTTCGTGCGCCGCAGGCGGGCGGCTTCGAACACCTTCCGCAGCTCGGGCACGCCGGTGAAGATGGCGCTGATCTGGACGAAGTGCAGGTCGGTCTCATCGGCGAGCAGCCGGGCGATGGTGGTCTTGCCCACCCCGGGCGGGCCCCAGAACACCAGCGACGGCAGGCTGCCGGCGGCCAGCATGGTGGTCAGCGGCGCGCCGGGGCCGAGCACCGCCTGCTGGCCGATCACCTCGGACAGCTTGCGCGGCCGCAGCCGGTCGGCCAGCGGCCGGGGCGCGCCGGGACCGGCGCCGTCGCCCTCGACGGCCTTGCCGGAAGGGCCGTCGCGGGGGGCGGTATCGAAGAGGTCAGCCACGGAGCGGCACGATACGCCGCGCGCGCCGCCCCGCCAAGCGGGCGCGGCATCGCGCGCGGCGGCGGGACCGCCGGTCGGCGGCGATCAATGCAGGTTGGGCGAGAAGTCGATCCACACCGCCTGGTAGTCGATGCCCCCCATGTTCATGCTGCGCCCCGCCGCCGCCATGTCGAGCTTGCAGCGCGACGCCCAGCGGTGCCAGTTCGACGGCAGCAGCGCGATCATCCGGGTGATCCCCTCCTCGCGGCTGGTCCGCAGCATCTGCAGGACGAGCTGCAGCCGGACCCGTTGCCGGCGGGCGGCGGGCAGGTCGGCATTGACGAAGCCCCGGGTCACCTCCCAGACCTGCGGATCCACCGGCGCCTCGTCGTACAGGAGGTCGGTGGGGATGGTCTCGAGCAGGCCGCGCTGCGCATCCCGGATCATGTAGCTGTAGATCCCGCAGCGATGGGTGCTGGGGGTCAGCCGGACACCGGCCATGACCTGGCCGAGATCGTCGTGCACGGCCAGCCAGCGCGACGCGGGAGTGTCGTACTGGTCGTACTCCATGCCCATGGTCTGGGGCAGGTCCCAGTTCCGTCGGATGATGAAACTGTCGCGTCTGGCGCGAAGGATGTTGGCGAACAGCTCGCCATGGTTGTGGATGTTGGCGAAAGAAAGCGTGGTCGCGTGCATTTGCGTCCTCCAGCAAGGTTAGGTCTCACCGACCCTGCCTGATCACGCCCAGCGGCGCGTCAAAGCAGCCGGTAATCCTTTGCCCGCTGGATCGCCTCGGCCGTGGTTCGGGCCAGAAGCGCATTGCGCGCGCCGACAAGTCGTGCCTTCAGCGCGCTTTCAGATATCCCCAACTTGGCAGCAGCAGCTGCGTGACGGTCGCCATCGGCAATGAGACGCAGGGCCTCTTTTTGCGCTTTGGTCAGTGACCGGGGGGGTTCTGTAATGTCGTGCAGCATCCGCACGATACTGTCTATTTCTGCGATTTCTTCGTCACTGAACTCCCTGTCCGCCCGCGCCGCCGAGGCTATTGTCCTCGATTTCATCGGCCCGCAGGCAATCGCAACACCGTAAACCATGCCGAATTCCTTTGCCTGTTCGAGAATGTCGAACGGGTCCGGAATGTCGATTTCGCTCCATCTTGCCCTGCCGATCGTCGAAAACCCCCAAGCGATGATCGGATCCCGAAGC
>JBFKOW010000278.1:0-2366 GCA_041628615.1 Paracoccaceae bacterium
CGAGACGGCCGCCGCCGGGCCGATCGCCGTCGACACGGTGGTGATCGACCGCGCCGGCACCATCCTCGCCCGGGCGGACGGCGCGTGATCCTGCTTCTTGCGGGGACCGGCGAGGCGCGGGTCATCGCCGCCGGGCTGGCCCAAGCCGGTGTGCCGGCGCTGGCCTCCCTCGCCGGGGCGACCCGGGATCCGCGCCCGCTGCCGCTGCGGACCCGCATCGGCGGCTTCGGCGGCGCGGCGGGCTTCCTCGACGTGGTGGCGGCGGAGGGGATCACCCGCGTGATCGACGCCACCCATCCCTTCGCCGCGCGGATCACCGCGCGCACCGCCCGGCTCTGCGCCGGGGCCGGGCTGCCCTACCTGCTGGTGCAGCGTCCGCCGTGGGTGGCCGGTCCGGGCGACGACTGGATCGAAATCGACCGCGAGGAAGACGCCGCCGCCCATGTCCCACTTGGCGCGACGGTGTTCCTCGGCACCGGGCGGCAGGGTCTCGAGCGGTTCGCCGGACTTGCGGGGCGCACTCTGATCTGCCGCCAGATCGACCCGCCGGACGGCCCGTTCCCGTTTCCGGGCGGCCGGTTCCTCGTGGCGCGGCCGCCCTTTTCGGTGGCGGAGGAAACCGCGCTGTTCCGCGACCTCGGGATCGACTGGCTGGTGGTGAAGAACGCCGGCGGCGCGGCCTCGGCCACCAAGCTGGTGGCGGCGCGGCAACTGGGCCTGCCGGTGCTGATGATCCGGCGGCCTCCGGTGCCGGCGGGGGTGGCGGTGGTTGAGACGGCGGAGGAGGCGCTGGCATGGGCGGCGGCGTAGGCCGGATCATCGAGACCGACGCCTGCGTCGCCGAGGGCGCCGGGTGGCTGGCCCGGACCGATCCCCGCTTCGCCCCGGCGCTGGCCCGGCCGCTGCCCCTGCGCCGGCGGCCCGACGGGTTCGCCGAACTGCTTTCCGCGATCGTCAGCCAGCAGGTCAGCACCGCCAGCGCCGCCGCGATCTGGGGCCGGTGCGTCGCGGCCGGGCTGACCACCGAGGCGGCGGTGCGGGCGGCGGACGACGCGACGCTCGCCGCCGTGGGACTGAGCCGGCCCAAGCGGCGCTATGCGCGGGCGCTGGCCGCGGCCGGGATCGACTATGCCGCCCTGCGCCGCCGTCCCGACGCCGAGGTGATCGCGACGCTGACCGCGGTGCCCGGGATCGGGCCGTGGACCGCCGAGATCTACGCCATGTTCAGCCTCGGCCGGGCGGATGTCTTCGCCCCCGGCGACCTGGCGCTGCAGGAGGGCGCGCGGCTGCTGTTCGGGCTGCCGGACCGGCCCGGCCCGGCGGCGCTGCGCGGGATGGCCGCGGACTGGTCGCCCTGGCGCTCCGTTGCGGCCCGGGCGCTTTGGGCCTACTACGCGGAAAACCGGGGCAGGGACGGGATACGATGACACGGGCATTGACCACAGGCCGGGTGGAGCCGGCATCGGGCGACACGCGGTCGGCGCTGATCTTCCTGCACGGCTACGGCGCGAACGGCGACGACCTGCTCGGCCTCGCCGAACCGCTGGCGCCGCACCTGCCGGACACCCTGTTCCTATCCCCCGACGCGCCCGAAGCCTGCGCCGGCGCGCCGATGGGCTTCCAGTGGTTCCCGATCCCGTGGATCGACGGGTCCTCCGAGGAGGAGAGTCGGCAGGGCCTCTACCGCGCCGCCGACGACCTCAATGCCTTTCTCGACGGGGTGATGGTGGACGAGGATCTCCTGCCCGAACAGGTGACGGTGCTGGGGTTCAGCCAGGGCACGATGATGGCGCTGCACGTCCTGCCGCGGCGAGAGGACCCGGTGGCGGCGATCGCGGCCTTCTCGGGACGGCTTCTCGAACCCGAACTGCTGGCTGACGAGGTGGTCTGCCGACCGCCGGTCCTGCTGGTGCACGGCGACCGCGACGACGTGGTGCCGGTCCAGTCGCTGCCGCAGGCCGCCGAGGCGCTGCAACAGGCCGGCTGGACCGAGGTCTACGCCCACATCATGCAGGGCACCGGCCACGGCATCGCGCCCGACGGGCTGTCGGTGGCCCTCGCTTTCCTGCGCGAACGGCTCGGCTACGCCTGACCCGGCAGCCGCGTCCGGAGCCCCCGTCGGGGCCCCGTGCGGGCCCCGTCCGACCTCTCCGCCACGCGGCTAGATGTAGGGCTTGCCAGTCGCATGGCCGCATATATAGTCGAACCGTGACCGGCCCGTGGGAGGACCGGACCGGTCCGGCCGGCGAGGCGGAGCGTGGGGCAAGTGCGATGGACGGAGACTTCAGAAGCGACTTTGTCAGGCAGCCCTCGGGGTTGAAGCAGCACCCCGCCCTGGTCCTGAACGCCGATTACCGCCCGCTCTC
>JBFKOW010000279.1:0-2360 GCA_041628615.1 Paracoccaceae bacterium
CCATCACCGCCGTATCCTCGGCAGCGGCGAGCGCCGCGACGTCGGGCCAGCGCGCCGTGAACCGCTCGAAATACCCCCGTACTGCCGCCACGGTCGTCTGCTGCAGCATGATCTCGGACAACCACACGCGATAGGGGTCGGGCCGGGCCCCGGCGCGCCGCGCGGCCGGGCCCACCCGCCACGGCATCTCGCGCGCATGGGCGTCGTACCAGTCGAGGAGATCGGCGCTCAGGCTCTCACGCATTCTTGACGATCCGCATGTCGCGGGGGCGGAAATCGCCGCTGGCGGCGGCCCCCGAAACGCTTACACTAATGCTCCAGAATGAAAGCGCCACGGACATCGAGCAGCACGCGGGGATTCACCCGCACGAGCACGCTTCTGCAGAAGCGGATCCGGGCGGCGTCCGAGGGGCGGGGATTCTCCGAAACGCGCCTGCTGACCCGCTGGGCCGAGATCGCCGGGACCGAGACCGCGGCGGTCTGCCGGCCGGTGGAGGTGAGCTACAGCCGCGGCGGGCTGGGGGCGACGCTGACCCTGCTCACCACCGGCGCGCACGCGCCGATGCTCGAGATGCAACTGCCGGCCCTGATCGAGAAGGTGAACGCCTGCTACGGCTATGCCGCGATCCGGCGCATCCGGCTGACCCAGACCGCCCCCACCGGTTTTGCCGAGGGGCAGGCCGCCTTTGCGCCCGCGCCGAAGGCCGAGGCGGCGTCCCCCAACCCTGCCGCGGTGGACCGCGCCCGCCAGCAGGCGGGCGGCGTCACCGACGGCCCCCTGCGCGATGCCCTGACCCGGCTGGGCGCCAACGTGTTTTCGAGACAGAGAGGCTCTGAGCAATGATCACCCGACGCACCCTCATGACCGCTGGAACCGCGGCCGTCCTCGCCGGCGGCGCCTGGTACCTGTCCCGGCCCGGCGCACCCGGCGGAGCGGCCTCGGGCCTGCTTCCCGGCCCGGCCTTCGCCCAGGAAACCGGCGCGGCGGACGGCGCCGAGGCCGGCTTCGAGGTGATCGAGATGGTGCAGGGCGACCCCGAGGCGCCGGTCGAGGTGATCGAGTACGCCTCGTTCACCTGTCCGCACTGCGCGTCGTTCCACGCCAACCAGTTCAAGGAACTGAAGGCCGCCTACATCGACACCGGCCGCATCCGCTTCGTCTACCGCGAGGTGTATTTCGACCGGCCCGGGCTCTGGGCGTCGATGGTCGCGCGCTGCGGCGGGCCGGACCGGTTCTTCGGCATCGCCGACATGATCTACCGCCAGCAGCAGGACTGGGGCCGGAGCCAGGACGCGAACTACATCGTCGACCGGCTGATGGCGATGGGCAAGACCGCCGGCCTCACCGACGAGGCCCTCAATGCCTGCATGCGCGATGCGGACATGGCCCAGACCCTCGTGACCTGGTGGGAAGGAAACCGCGACGCCGACGACATCTCGTCGACCCCGTCCTTCGTGATCGACGGCGAGAAGTACTCGAACATGTCCTTCGAGGATTTCAGCGCGATCCTCGACGAGAAGCTGGCGGCGGCCGACGGCTGACCTTTCCGGATCGGGGCCGGGCGGGGCGCGATCCCCGCTCAGGCCGCGCCGATCCGCGCCAGCGCCGCGTCCAGCGGCGCCCAGTCGTCGATCCGCAGCCGCACCGGCAGTGTCAGGACCCGGGGCCGGAATGCCGCGGGCAGCCGGGCGGCGTCCTTCTCGGTGGTGACAAGCTGCGCGCCCATGCCGAATGCTTCCCGTTCCAGTCTTTCCAGCAGGACACCGGTCAGCGGCTGATGATCGTCGAGCGGTTCGCCCCGGACAAGCTCGACCCCCAGCCCGCGCAGGGTATCGAAGAACTTCTCCGGCCTGCCGATTCCCGCGAAAGCGATGACCCGCATCCCGCGCCACGGCATGCCCGTCGCCAGGGGTTCGAGCCCCGCGGTCACGTGCGGCACCGACAGCATCGCGCCCCACCTGTCGCGAAACCGTGCCTGGGCCTCCGTGCCACCGATCGACAGCAGCAGGTCGGCCCGCGCCAGTCCCGCCGATACCGGCTCGCGCAGCGGTCCGGCGGGCAGGCAGCGCCCGTTGCCGAAGCCGGTCTCGGCATCGACCACGACGAGCGACAGGTCCTTGCGGACGGACGGGTTCTGGTGCCCGTCGTCGAGCAGGACGACCCTGGCGCCGGCCCGCTCGGCGGCGCGGACCCCGGCGGCCCTGTCGCGCGCGATCCAGGTCGGCGCGAAGGCGGCCAGAAGCATCGGTTCGTCGCCGACCCGCCCGGCGCGGTGCCGCCCCGGGTCGACCCGGACCGGACCGCGCAGGCTGCCGCCGTGGCCCCGGCTGACGATATGCACGCCGTCGCCAAGCCGCGC
>JBFKOW010000280.1:0-2263 GCA_041628615.1 Paracoccaceae bacterium
ATCACCGTCCCGGCGCTGATCGAGAGCTGGTCGCGGCACATGCTGGTCTGGATCCACCGCTACCTGTCGGACGGCTTCGCGCCGCTGCAAGACGGCTGGACCGGCCGCTGGGCCGCCGCGGGCACGGCCGTCGCCCATCCCGCCGCCGGCACCGCGGTCGGGCTCGACGAGGACGGCGGGCTGATCCTGCGCGACGCGGCGGGCGGCACCGCACTCCATTCCCTGTGGCGGCAGATCGAGGAGGCAAGCTGATGCATCTCGCCCGCGTCATCCGGCTCGACGAGAGCGACGGCAACGTCTTCGACACCCCGGCGGAGCCCGGCGAATGGGCGATCTCGGGGGCCTTCGCGTTTTCCAACTGGACCGAGACCGACCTCGAGGACCGCCGCGCCCGGCAGGCCTTCGCCCATGGCTGGCTCGGGCTCGACAGTTTCGGCCGCGCCACCGTGGTCGCCGTGGCGCCGATCACCGCGGCCGAGCGGGCGGCGCTGGTGGACCGGCTCGCGGCGCATTTCGTCGCCGCCTACGGCGCCCCCTCGGCCGAGGCCGCCCGGCCGGTGGCGGAGGAGGAACTGACCCAGATGGTCACGCTCTGCACCGAGCACGAGGCCAACACGCTGATCGTGCTGGAACGCCAGCTCGAGTCCGTGGGCCTGCGCGAACGCTACCGGCTGATCCCGCCGCGGTCGGCCTCGCTCGAGGCCTTCGCGGTGCACGGCAACCTCGACGGCTGACTAGGCGTCCCGTTCCAGGATCCAGGCCACCTCGGGGGCCGGGACGAAGCGCCACTTGCGCAGCGGCCCGGCCATCACGTTGAGGTAATACATCTCGAACCCATAGGGCGCGCCGCAGGGATGGTGACCGCGCGGCACCAGCACCACGTCGCCGTCGCGCACCGCCATCGTCTCGTCCAGCCCGCCGTCGTCGGTATAGACCCGCTGGATGCCGAAGCCGTCCGCCGGGTTCAGCCGGTGGTAGTAGGTCTCTTCCAGGTAGGTGATTCGCGGGAAATCGTCCTCGTCGTGGCGGTGGCTGGGATAGGACGACCAGTGCCCGGCCGGGGTGAAGACCTCGGTGACCAGCAGCGAATCGCAGTAGTCCTCGGCCTCCATCGCGATGTTGTTGATGTGGCGGGTGTTGGTGCCCTTGCCGCGCGCGGTCAGCGTGATGCCGTCCGGCCCGATCCGGCGGGCCGGGTGGCCGCCCCGGCCAGGTGCGGAGCAGACCGCGATCACGCAGTCGGTTTCGGCGGTGGCCTGCCAGTCTGTGCCGTCCGGCAGGTAGAGGCAGTGCGGCGGGGTCTTGTCGAACACGTCCATCCGGTCGCCGAGCACGCCCCAGTCCTGCCCGGCGCCGGAGATCGCCGCCTTGCCCTCGACCATCACCAGGATCACCTCGCGGTCGCCGGTCGGCTCGGCCGCCCGGTCCCCGGCGCGCAGCCGGTAGAGCCCGAAGCCCACGTAGCGCCAGCCGGCGGCGGCGGGGGTGATGTCGTGGACCTTGCCCCGGGTCCCGAAGGGCTTGCGCAGCAGGTCAGGCATCTCGGTCCTTCTCCTCGTAGTTCGCCGGGTCGAAGACGATGTAGAACTCGTAGATGCACCAGGCCGCGATGGCGCCGAACAGGATCGCCCAGAACACCGCGCCGGTGGACAGCTCGAACAGCGCCCAGCCGCCGGCGATGGCGGTGGTGACGGCGCGCCGCAGCGGCGGCCGGAAGAACGGGTGGCGCAGGTCGAACACGGCTCAGGCCCGCTGCTTCGCGACGCGCTCGGCCAGCGCCGCGGCGAAGGCATCGTCGCTCCAGTCCGCGTCCAGCGCCCGGCGCATCAGGTCCGCCATGCTCTCGGGCGCGGCGCCGCCGATCGGCGGGTCGGTGTCGAGGTTGGTCGGGAAGGCGTAGCCCTCGGCGGCGGCGGCGATCGCGGCATCGGCCCCGGCCGGGTCCAGCCGGCCCGCCCCGGCCAGCGCCCGCAGGCGCGGGTAGAGCGCCCGCGCCATACCGGCCCGGTCGATCGCCTCCATCGCCCGGCCGAAGGCGGACGAGATCTGCAACAGGTTCGCCATCCGGTGGATGTCCGCGCTGCGGTTCTCGCCGGCGGCGTGGAACAGCGCCGGATTGAAGAACAGCGCATCGCCCTTGGACAGCGGGACCTGCACGCAATGCGCCTCGAAATGCGCCCGGTGGGCGGGGTCGTGGAAGGCGACGTAGCCCGGCCCGTAGAGTTGCGAGAAGGGCAGCAGCTTGGTCGGCCCGCTCTCCACC
>JBFKOW010000281.1:0-2239 GCA_041628615.1 Paracoccaceae bacterium
GTACGGGCAGAGCCCGCACGGGATGACGGCCGCCCTGCAACGCCCGACCGCGCACACGCCGATTCCGGGCCTTACCCTGTGCGGCGGCGGGTGCCATCCGGGGGCGGGGGTGCCGATGGCGGCGCTCTCCGGCCGGCACGCGGCCGAGGCGATCTGGACGGACCTCACTTCGACCTCGCGGTTCCGCCGAACGGCTACGCGTGGTGGTACGTCGACGGGATCAGCGCCTGCGGCCGCCGCGCGGTCAGCGTCATCGCCTTCATAGGCTCGGTGTTTTCGCCCTGGTACGCGTGGTCGGGGCGGCGCGATCCGCACAACCACGTCTGCATCAACGTCGCCACCTACGGGCCGGGCGGCCGGTTCACGATGACCGACCGGGGCCGCGCGGCGCTGCGCACCAGCGCCGACCGCTTCACCGTCGGGCCGTCCGCCCTGACCTGGCGCAACGGCGCGCTCCAGATCGACATCGACGAGATCGGCGCGCCGCCGATCGTCGCGCCGGTGCGCGGCCGGATCACCCTGACCCCCGCCGCCGTCACCGGGGTCGAGATGCCGCTGACCGCGGACGGCGCCCATGTCTGGCGGCCCTTCGCGCCGGTGGCCGACATCGCGGTGGACCTGAACGGGCGCGGCTGGCAGTGGCGGGGCCACGGCTATTTCGACGCCAATTTCGGCACCCGGGCGCTGGAACAGGATTTCAGCTACTGGACCTGGGGCCGGTATCCGGGCGCGGCGGGGGACAGCGCGACCTGCATCTACGACGCCAGCCGCCGCGACGGCAGCCACCTTGCCGCGGCGATCCGGTTCGAGGCCGACGGCGCCGCCGCCGAGGTCGCCGCGCCGGGCCGCACGCGGTTCCGCCGGTCGCTGTGGCAGGTCCGCCGCGAGACCCGGGCCGACCCGGGCGTGACCCCGAAACAGACCCTGAACATGCTCGATGCGCCGTTCTACTCGCGCTCGGTGGTCCGCACCCGGATCAACGGCGAGGAGGTGGAGGGCGTGCACGAGGCGCTTGACCTCGACCGGTTCCGGTCGCCGCTGCTGAAGCCGATGCTGGCGGTCCGGGTGCCGCGCCGGGCGGGCTGGCGGTTCCCGGAGGACGCCGGGGCCTAGATCTCGGACGGCACGATCGGCTTCACGTCCGGGTTCAGCCGCCAGACCGACCAGTTCAGCGCCGCCGCGATCGTCACCCAGACGAGATAGGGCACCAGCGCCAGCCCGGCCCAGAGGTCGAGCCGCATGTGCGCCACCATCGCCGCGGCGACGAAGAACCAGAGACAGAGGATGATCGGGATCCCGGCGCGCAACCGCCGCAGGCCGAAGAACACCGGCGTCCAGATCGCGTTCACCGCGATCTGCGCCGCCCAGAAGCCCATCGCGTATTCGCTGCCTTCCAGCGGCGCGACCCGCGCGGCGGCGAAGGACATCAGGACATAAAGGGTGGTCCAGGTCACCGGAAAGACCCAGTTCGGCGGCACCCAGGACGGCTTGGCCAGCCGTTCGTACCACGGTCCGGTCGGGAACAGCGCCCCGGTGGCCCCGGCGGCGAAGCAGGCCGACAGGAACAGGCAGAACAGCAGGAACAAGTCCATCGCGGGGACCTCCGGGTTGCGGCGTTGCGGCGTCTGGCCTCAGTCTAGGCCCGCAGGCCGCCGCGGGAAGCCCCGTTCTGCCGCCGGTCGAGATCGGCCAGCAAGGTGAGCAGGGCGCCGGTGCGGCCCTCGGCCCGCGGCGCGGCGCCGGCGGCGTCGATTAGGAAGGCGGTTTCGGCCAGCGGCGGCGCGTGCAGCACCGCGGGCGTGGGCATCACGCTGCCCAGCGCGGCGCGGGCCGACGCCTCGGCCAGCCACGCCATCTTGCGCGCCTTCGAGGTCACCGCCCGGTGGCCGATGGAATCATGGCCGTTGCGCCGGATCTCGGTGCCGATCCCGGCGTAGATCAGCCGTGCCGCCCAGATCCCCATGCGGGCGTCGCGGGGCAGGCAGGCGATCCCGGCCTCGGACCGCAGGTAGAGCCGCCGCGCCTCGGCCAGCAGCCGCGCCACCATCCGCCGCACCGGGGCCAGCGGGATCGGGTCGGCGACGAAGGCGTCGGGTTCGATCCCGGCCTCGGCGAACCAGTCGAGCGGCAGGTAGACCCGGCCCATCCGGGCGTCGGTGCCGACGTCGCGGGCGATGTTGGTGAGCTGCATCGCCACCCCGAGATCGGCGGCGCGGGCCAGCGCGTCGCGGTCTCGGAC
>JBFKOW010000282.1:0-2167 GCA_041628615.1 Paracoccaceae bacterium
GCAGGGGTCAGTGCTCAGCCCCGCCCGCACAACTCCCGAAAACAACGGAAAAACCCGGCCGCAGCCGGATCCGGAGAACGCTTTCGCAGGGGCAAGTGGCGGAGGCTGTGTCCGCCCTACCAAGCTCGCATCAGATCGAACACGCTCGCATCCGATCGCCTAATGGCGCCCTAAATCACTGATATCCTGACAGAACCGACAACTCCAGCTCGGATGAGGTCGAACGAACTCGCTTGCAATCGGATCCTGCAAGGGGGCAGATAAGGGGGCACGATCCTGTGTGCCCCCTTAGGACCCGGTTCGAATGCCGCGTACCGCGGCGCCAGGCCGGAGCCCCGACACCCCCTCCAGCGAGGTCCGCCGATGCCCACTGCCACTGCCAGCCGCTCCCGCACCACGAACCGCCTGAATGCCCGCCAGGTCGAGACCGCGACCGAGCCGGGCTACTACATGGATGGCGGCGGACTGCTGATGCACATCTCCGGCAATGGCGGCAAACGCTGGCTGTTGCGCTTCGTCTCGCCGCTGACCGGCAAGCGCCGGGAGATGGGTCTTGGCCCGGCAGGGGGACGGGGCAAGGTCACGCTGGCCGAGGCGCGCGACCAGGCCGACGGGGCTCGCCGGCTGGTCCGGCAGGGGATCGATCCGATTCAGCATCGCAACGAGGAGACCGAACGACAGCAGGCCGAGGCCGCGCGCTCCGCGCCGACCACCTTCGGCGCCTTCGCCGAAGAGTGGCTGGAGACGAACCTCGACCAGTTCCGCAATCCCAAGCACCGCCAGCAGTGGCGCAACACGCTGACCACCTATGCCGCACCGCTCTGGTCCCTGCCGCTGCCCGCGATCGCCACGGACGACGTTCTGGCCGTGCTGCGGCCGATCTGGACGGTGAAGCCCGAGACGGCCAGCCGGGTTCGGGGCCGGATCGAGCGCCTGCTGGACGCCGCGTCCGCGGCCGACCTGCGCTCCGCGGAAAACCCGGCGCGCTGGAAGGGGCACCTGGCCAATCTCCTGCCGAAGGTCTCGAAGCGGGACCGCGGTCATCATGCCGCCCTGCCCTGGAAGAACCTGCCGGACTTCATCACGGCGCTGCGGGAACGCGACGGCATCGCGGCCCTGGCCCTCGAGTTCGCGATCCTGACCGCCGCGCGGTCCGGCGAGGTGCGCGGCGCGACCTGGGCCGAGATCGACCTCGACGCGGCGCGCTGGACGATCCCGGGCCGGCGGATGAAGGCAAAGCGGGACCACCGGGTGCCGCTCCCGCCCCGGGCGCTGGAGATCCTGCGCGAGATGGAGCCCCTGCGCCCGGCGGAGGACGCTGACGGTGCCGCCCTGGTGTTTCCCGGGGTAAAGGCCCGCAAGCCGATGTCGGACATGACCCTGGCGGCAGTGCTGAAGCGGATGGGGCGGACCGACATCACCGTGCACGGGTTCCGCTCCACGTTCCGGGACTGGGCGGAGGACAGCGCCGATGCCGCCTATGGCACCATCCGGTCGGCACTGGCCCACACCATCGGCGACAAGGTCGACGCCGCCTACCGGCGGGGAGATGCCTTCGAGCGGCGACGCAAGCTGATGGCCGACTGGGCCGCCTACATGGACGGGGTCTAGCCGGCGCCCGGGCGGACCGCGCAGCGCGCCTCGTCGGCCGACGACGCCCGGCGGACACCCCGTCTGACAGGCTCGACAGAACCGGATTTGTCAGTTCTGTCAAACACTTAAGCCAGACTTTGTTCTTGCGCATGCGAGCTCTTCCAGGCTATGTGATTCGTGCCACCAGATCTGGTGGCGGGCTGTAAGCGGAGGACATCGCCCCCCTCCACGGGCGGCAAAGACCGGGGTATCGCCCACCCCACCGGGCGGCAAATACCGGGGACGCGCCCACCCCACCGGGTGAACCGCACAGACGGGGACGCGCCCACCCCAAGGAAATGCGCCACGCGCAGACAGATTCGACCATGGAGGGCTCGACATGCGTGACCCCCAAACCCGACTCCCCGAATTGCACCCCCGTCGCCTCTACACGGCCCGGGACATCGCCGACCTCTTCGGCATCCACGTCTCCACCCTGTTCATCTGGCGCCGGGACAACGCCTTCCCGCCGCCGCGCCGGATCGGGCCCCGCACCGTGCGCTGGACGGGGCAGCAGATCATCGACCACCTGAAC
>JBFKOW010000283.1:0-2013 GCA_041628615.1 Paracoccaceae bacterium
CCTCGCAGGTGCCTGGCGCGATGCATGCCTGCGGCCATGACGGGCATACCGCGATGCTGCTCGGCGCGGCGCGTTACCTCGCCGAGACCCGCAACTTCGACGGCACCGCGGTGGTCATCTTCCAGCCCGCCGAGGAAGGCGGCGGCGGCGGCCGGGAAATGTGCGACGACCGGCTGATGGAGCGCTGGGGGATCGACGAGGTCTACGGGATGCACAACTGGCCCGGCCTGCCGGCCGGCAGCTTCGCGATCCGGCCCGGTCCCTTCTTCGCCGCCACGGACCAGTTCGACATTGTGGTCGAGGGCCGCGGGGGCCATGCCGCGAAGCCCCACGAGACCGTCGATTCGACGGTGATCGCCGCGCAGATCGTCATCGCGCTGCAGACCATCGCCAGCCGGAACGTCAACCCGGTCGAGCAGGTGGTGGTGTCGGTGACCGCGTTCGAAACCTCGTCCAAGGCCTACAACGTGATCCCGCAGACCGTCCGGCTCCGCGGCACCGTGCGCAGCCTGACCCCCGAGGTCCGCGACCTCGCCGAGCGCCGGCTTTGCGAGATCGCCGAGGGCACCGCCGCCGTCCACGGCGGCTCGGCGAAAGTGGACTACCGCCGCTGCTACCCGGTGATGGTCAATCACGAGGAACAGACCGCCTTTGCCGCGGAGGTGGCCCGCGCGGTCTCGGGCGGCTGCCAGGACCACGGGCTGGTCATGGGCGGCGAGGATTTCGCCTACATGCTCGAGGAGCGGCCGGGGGCCTACATCCTCGTCGGCAACGGCGACACCGCCCCGGTGCACCATCCGCGCTATGACTTCAACGACGAGGTGATCCCCGCCGGTTGTTCGTGGTGGGCCGAGATCGTCGAACGCCGGATGCCGGTCTCGGCCGCCGGCGCGGCCTGACGCCGGTCCGGATCAGCTGCCGCGATAGGTGCTGTAGCCGAAGGGCGACAGCAGCAGCGGCACGTGGTAGTGCGCCTCCTCGGCCATTCCGAACCGGATCGGTATCTCGTCGAGAAACAGAGTCTCCCCGGATGCGAGCCCGCTTGCGCGCAGGTAATCGCCGCAGTGGAAGATCAGCTCGTAAGCGCCCGTCTTGAATTGCTTTTCCGGCAGTATCGGCGCGTCGGTCCGGCCGTCGGCATTGGTCGTCGCGGTGGCGATCTTGCGATGCGAATTGCCGGACACCCGGTAGAGCGAGATGCCGATCCCGGCCGCCGGGCAGCCCCGGGCCGTGTCGAGGACATGGGTCGTGAGATAGCCTGACATGCGCTGCTCCCTTGCGTTCATGCCAAGCACGCCGGGGTTTCGTCCCGATGGCAAGCGGAAACACGGTCTGGTCCCTCACGGACCCTCCGGCGGAGCCGGCCAGCCGGTGGCACGGTGCTCCAGTTGCACGCCAGAAAATCGCACGAAGTCAATGTCGTGCGGAGCGTTCCTCACAGTTTTTCGGTTCCCGCCGGCACGTCCGTGCGGCGTCGGACCCATTGCCCGCAAGGTCTCCTGCCGTCAGGTGTCAGCCGGATGCCGCAGGCCGATCTTGCCGATATGGGTCCGGGCGAGAAAGGCGGTCTGCGCCGCGCGGATGTCCTTCAGGTCATAGGTCGCGGCCAGCAGCGGCCGGATCCGGCCGGTCTCGATCCGCCGGACCAGCGCAGCAAAGACCCCCGGATCCAGCACGGTGCAGCCGTGCAGCGTCAGGTCCTTGAGGTAGAGGGTGCGCAGGTCGATGGCCGCCTCGGCCCCGGCGACCGCCCCCGAGACGGCATAGTGACCGCGAGGGCGCAGGGCGTCGAGCAGCCGGGGCATCGCCGGTCCGCCGACGAGGTCGATGACGAGGTCGAAGGCATCGGCGCCGAAGCGCGACACCGGATCAGTGTCGCGGTCGATGGTGTCGGCGGCGCCGAGGGCGCGCAGGCCCGGCGCCTTCGACGGGGCGGTGACCGCCACCACCTCCAGTCCCATGTCCCGCAGGATCTGCACCGCCGCCGAGCCGACGCCCCCCGAGCCGCCGGTC
>JBFKOW010000284.1:0-1937 GCA_041628615.1 Paracoccaceae bacterium
CGTCGGTGTAGCTGACCACCACGCCCGGCGCCTCGAAGCCCGGCGCGGCAACCGAAAGCACGCCCCGCGCAGCGAGATCGGCGCGGACCAGCCCGCCCAGTTCCCACTGCGCCTCCTCCAGCCGGGCGAAGCCGATCTCGCGGCTTTCGGCCATCGTGTCGCGGAACTGGCGCAGGCCGTCGGTGGGCATCGTCGCGTGGTAGGCGTGGCCGCCGTCCTCGTAGGCGCGCATGATCCCGTGCCAGGTCCTGAGGTTGATCGCGAAGGACGAGCTTTCGGTCTCGGCCATCCGTGCCACCGCCCGTTCGGACAGCATCGCCAGCCCGGCGCAGGGGGTCGAGGACCAGCCCTTCTGCGGCGCCGAGATCAGCACGTCGACACCGGTGGCCTCCATGTCGACCCAGACGCAGCCCGAGGCGATGCCGTCGAGCACCATCAGCGCGCCCACCGAATGCGCCGCCTCGGCCAGCGCCGCGACATAGGCGTCGGGCAGGATGATCCCCGCCGAGGTCTCGACATGGGGGGCGAACACCACGTCCGGCCGTTCCTCGCGGATCCGGGCGGTCACCTCCTCGATCGGCGCCGGGGCGAAGGGGGCCTGCGGCCCGTTGCCGGTCCGCCGGGCCAGGCAGACGGTGGTTTTCGCCGCCACGCCCGAGGCGTCGAAGATCTGCGTCCAGCGATAGGAAAACCAGCCGTTGCGCAGGATCAGCGCGTGCCGCCCGCCGGCGAACTGCCGGGCCACCGCCTCCATGGCGAAGGTGCCGCCGCCGGGCACGATGGCCACGGCATGGGCCTTGTAGACCTCCTTCAGCCCCGCCGACAGGTCGCGCATCACCTGCTGGAACACCTTCGACATGTGGTTGAGCGACCGGTCGGTGAAGACGACGCTGAACTCCTGAAGGCCGTCGGGATCGACGGGGGACCGGAACGTATCGGCGGGCATGGCCTGTCCTCCTGAACTGCTGTTCCTTCCCTAGCGCCTTTCGCCGGGCCGGGAAATGCCCGTGCGGCGGGGCCGGGCCGGATCGGCCCGCACGGAACGGATGACAAGGCCCCCGCCGGGTGGATAGGGTCGGGTCATGCGGATCACCTCGCAACCCCTTTCGGCCATCCTCTGGGACGCCGCCGGCGTGCTGTCGGACACCGGCGACGGCTGGCTGGCGGACTGGATCGCGAAGCTCGAAAAGCGCGGGGTCGTGCAGGCCGCCTTCGGTGGCGCGGCGCCCGGGGGCCTGCCGCTGGGGCGCGCCTTCGACGGCCCCGCCAACGCCGCCGGGTTCGGCGCGGCGGTGGCGGCGCTGGGGGTCGCGCCGGGGGCGGTCCTGTTCGTCGGCGCCAGCAATGCCGAGGTCAACGCCGCCGCCGGGGCCGGGCTGCGCAGCTTCCGCTATTCCCGGCTCGCCCGCGACGTGCTGTCCCGGCGGCTGCAAGCGCCCTAGATCGGACCCGGCCGCCGCTCCTCGCTCAGCAGCACGTTGGCCTCCACGTCGCCGACCCCCGGCAGGGTCATGATCCGCCGCCGCAGCACCCGCTCGAAATCGGCGAGGTCGCGGGCCACCACCCGCAACCGGTAATCGTAAAGACCGAGGACATGCTCGACCAGCTGCACCTCGGGGATCGCGGTCACCGCGCGCTCGAAATCCTCGAGGCTGACCCGGCCCCGCGCGGCCAGCTTCACGCCGAGGAACACCGTGACCCCTAAGCCCAGCGCATCGAGGTCGAGATCGAGCCGCCGGCCCCGGATCGCCCCGGCGTCGCGCAGCCGGCGGATGCGGCGCCAGGCGGCGGACTGGCTCAGCCCCACCGCCGCGCCGAGGGCGGCGGCACTGCGCCCTGCGTCGCGGGCCATCTCGCGCAAGAGCGCCCGGTCGGTGGCGTCGAGTTCGATCACAGCGGCAGGCTCCCCTCGGCCTTCACCGTCGCCACCGTCATCA